>NZ_CP157578.1:352000-704000 GCF_046352925.1 Streptococcus sp. KHUD_011
TTGCAAGCTTTAAATTAATAAATCTAAAAATGACTTAAATAGATGGATGAGGGAGTTACTGGATTCCCTCTTTTATTATAGTTAAAAAGAGATTAAAAAATGAAATAACATTCGATATTTGTCAGAAAATAACAACTAAAAATGAAAATTCAGAAAATTCTATTGACAGGACTTTAAAAAGGGTCTATAATGGATAGAAAAACAAAGGAGAATACCATGAAAACAAGGAAAGTATTGGCTCTTGCGGGAGTCACTTTATTAGCAGCTGGTGTCTTAGCGGCTTGTTCTGGTGGTTCTGCTACTAAAGGTGAGCAGACCTTCGCATTTACCTACGAGACAGACCCAGATAACCTCAACTATTTAACAACTGGTAAGGCAGCGACTGCTGACATTACTAGTAATGTAATTGATGGATTGCTTGAAAATGATAAATACGGGAACCTTATTCCCTCAATGGCAGAGGACTGGTCAGTTTCTAAGGATGGATTGACTTATACTTATAAGATTCGTCAGGATGCCAAGTGGTACACATCTGAGGGAGAAGAGTATGCTCCTGTTAAGGCTCAGGACTTTGTGACAGGTCTTAAATATGCGACAGATAAGAAATCTGAAGCTCTATACTTGGTACAGGATTCAATCAAAGGTTTGGATGCATACGCTAAAGGGGAAAATAAAGATTTCTCTCAAGTTGGGATTAAAGCTCTTGACGATCAAACAGTCCAATACACTTTGAACAAACCTGAAAGTTTTTGGAATTCTAAAACAACTATGGGTGTTTTAGCGCCAGTCAATGAAGAGTTTTTGAACTCAAAAGGGGATGATTTTGCCAAAGCTACGGATCCAAGTAGTATCTTGTATAATGGTCCTTATTTGTTGAAATCCATTGTAACCAAATCTACTGTTGAATTTGCAAAAAATCCTAACTACTGGGATAAAGACAATGTCCATATTGACAAAGTCAAATTGTCATTCTGGGATGGTCAAGATACTAGTAAACCTGCAGAAAACTTTAAAGATGGTAGCCTTTCAGCAGCTCGTCTCTATCCAACAAGTGCAAGTTTCGCAGAACTTGAGAAAGAGATGAAGGACAATATTGTCTATACGCAACAGGACTCTACGACTTATGTAGTAGGAACAAACATTGACCGTCAGTCCTATAAATATACTTCTAAGACTAGTGAAGAACAAAAGACCTCAACTAAAAAGGCTTTGTTAAACAAGGATTTCCGTCAGGCTATTGCCTTTGGATTTGACCGTACAGCCTATGCTTCTCAGCTAAATGGACAAACTGGAGCAAGCAAAATCTTACGTAATATCTTTGTTCCACCAACATTTGTTCAAGCAGATGGAAAAAACTTTGGTGACATGGTCAAAGAAAAATTGGTGACTTACGGGGATGAATGGAAGGATGTGAACCTTGCTGATGCTCAAGATGGTCTCTATAATCCAGAGAAAGCCAAGGCAGAATTTGCTAAGGCTAAGACTGCTCTTCAGGCAGAAGGAGTACAGTTCCCAATTCACCTAGACATGCCTGTTGACCAAACAGCAACTACAAAAGTTCAGCGTGTCCAATCTATGAAACAATCCTTGGAAGCAACTTTAGGATCTGATAATGTGGTTATTGATATTCAACAATTACAAAAAGATGATTTATTGAATGTTACTTTATTTGCACAAACTGCTGCTGGTGAGGATTGGGATCTTTCTGATAACGTTGGATGGGGACCAGACTTCTCAGATCCATCAACTTATCTTGATATCATCAAGCCTTCTGTAGGGGAAAATACGAGAACTTACCTAGGATTTGATTCAGGAAAAGATAATGAGGCGGCTAAAAAGGTTGGTCTCAATGATTATGATAAAATGGTCAATGAAGCAGGGGAAGAAACTACAGATATTACAAAACGGTATAACAAGTATGCCGAAGCTCAAGCATGGTTGACAGATAGTGCCTTAGTCATCCCAACAACTTCTAAAACTGGTCGTCCAATCTTGTCTAAGATGGTACCATTCACTTTACCTTTCGCTTTCGCAGGTAACAAGGGGACAAGCGATCCGCTTCGATACAAATATCTTGAACTTCAAGACAAGGCAGTCACAGCAGATGAATATCAAAAAGCTCAAGATAAATGGATGAAAGAAAAAGAAGAATCCAATAAAAAAGCGCAAGAAGAACTTGCAAAACATGTGAAATAAGATAAAAAGAAGTTAGTTATTCGCTAACTTCTTTTGGTTTATCGAAAATGAGTTGAAACCTCTCTTCACTTTCAAAGATTATGAAACTAATTTTTTTGTAGAAAAAATCCTGAGTTTTTATTCTCAGGATTTTCTTTCATCTCACTGTTGTGGTTGTTGAACTTGTGGATTTTGTGGCGTTGGTTGTACTGGTTGTGTCGGTTGAACAGCCTGGCCAGCTTGTCCTTGATTAGGATCAGTTGCTGGAGCATTATTGGGTTGTTGACCAACCGTCGTACTTGCCTGTGTAGTTGAACTTTCAGCTGTTGTGCTTGGAGTTTCTACCGTTTGTGTTTGTTGTGTTGCTGAATTATTCCATGTGTTCTTCGCGTTGTTCTGGAAGACGAATTCTCCATTTCGGAACAGGCCGTCTGGCATCGTCCAATCTCCAGGTTGATCATCTTCTGATAGATACGATATCATTGAGCGATAAACCTTAGCAGCAACTAGGAAACCATCTCCAACGATTGGAGTTAAACGATTTGAGTAACCAGTCCATACAGCCATAGAATACTTACGAGTATAACCTACAAACATTTCATCTGGAGCTACGTAGCCAGTGTTCTTGATATACTTTTCAATTTCGTCGTCAGTATAGTTAGAAGTACCTGTCTTACCTGCTTGTGGAAGCCATGGTAGGTAAGCACCACGTCCGGTTCCGTAAGCTAAAACAGTTTTCATCATTTCGGTCATCATATAGGCAGTAGTTTCTTTCATAGCTCGTGTACCAGCATCAGAAAATTCTTTTTCACTACCATCACTGAAGACGATTTTATTGATATACATTGGTTTGTGGTAAATACCACCATTAGCAAAGGCGGCATAAGCAGCAGCCATTTTTTCACTACTTGCACCGTAGTGTTTGTTAGATTCTGTTGTATTACTTGAAATGGCGTTAGCATAGTGTATGCTTGGGTAATCAATACCAAGCCCATTAAGGAAGGCTTTAGCCTTATCTAGACCGACCTTATTCAAAGTTTCAACGGCTGTGACATTTCGTGATTGTTGAAGAGCATACTGGATTGTAATGTTTCCAAAGTAGCCATGATCCCAGTTGTAGACTGGAGTATCAGTGCCAGGATAGTTATAAGGGACATCATGTACAATAGAAGCAGTAGAGTCATAGACTCCATATTCTAAAGCGGGAGCATAGTCAGTGATTGGTTTCATAGTAGAACCCCAGTCACGATTGGTTTCAACGGCTTGGTTGATTCCGAAAGATACATTACTTGATTGGTGACGGGCACCTAACTGAGCAATGACTTTACCATTTGTTACATCCACGATAGTGGAAGCTACTTGAAGTTCATCATCTGGATAAGCAACGTACTCATCTGTATTGTAAACATCCCAAAGTCTCTGTTGAACATTTTTGTCGACATTAGTATAGACTTCCATACCTGTGGTAAGAAGGTTGTAGCCCGTTTCTTGTTCGACTTGGTCGATTACTTCTTTGAGGTAGTTGTCCATATAGGCAGGGTAACTATTGGCTGACTTCAAGCTTTGAAGTCCGTCAGTGATAGGCGTATTAATAGCTTTTTCGTAATCTTCTGCACTGATATATTTCTGTCCCTTCATTTCTGAAAGTACCAAGTTACGACGCTCTAGAGCAGCTTCTGGGTGGGAATATGGATCATATTGGTTTGGTGCTTGAGGCATTCCGGCTAGGAGTGCTAACTGTGGCAAGCTTAAATCCTTCAAGTCTTTTCCATAGTAATTTTCGGCTGCGGTTTGCATTCCATAGTTACCGTTAGACATGTAGACTTTGTTGATGTAGTAGGTCAGGATTTCTTGCTTGGTTGCTTTTTGCTCTAATTGAACGGCTAGCCAAGCTTCTTGGGCTTTACGTGACAAGGTTTGATCGGCAGTTGAAGTAGAGAAATAAGTTAATTTAATCAATTGCTGAGTCAAGGTTGAAGCCCCTTGGAGCCCTCCTTTCCCTTGGAGGTTTCTCAATGCCGCCCCCATGATACGAATGGTATCAACACCTCTATGGTCAAAGAAACGGTGGTCTTCGATAGACACAATTGCCTTGACTAAGTCAGTAGGAATTTCATTTGCTTGGGCATTTACGCGACGTTCAGATCCAAGGTCAGCAATCAGTTCGTTTTTATTGTCATAAATCTTGCTAGAGGTTGTCGCAACTAATTTACTTTCAGATAAGGCTGGAGCCTTGCTAACAAAGTAGAGGAAGATACCTCCACCCAATAGAAATAATGCGATAAATAAGGTAAGAAATGTAATTCCAATATACTTTAAGAATCGCAGAATGGTTTGTTTATTCATCTTGTTTTACCACCTAGTAAATGTTCTTTGATAATATCGAGATAGGGAATTTGAGGGAAAGCTCCTTGCTTTATTAAATATCCGTATTCTTGAATATATCCAAGTGGCATTGATTTTTGGCCCTTATCTTGATGATAAAAGCGAATCAAATCAAGTGCCGGCAACAAATAAGTTTCTTGTCGAGAAGAAAAATGAAGCAGTACGAAGCAAATGCCCTGCTGTTCTAGAACTTGTTCCATATGTTGAATCTGGTGAAGATGGAAGTTCTTCATTGGGATAGCATTTTTTTGCCGCGTTTCCTTGGCTTCAAAGTCAATGTAATGTCCTCTATATACGCCAGAGTAATCTGTTGTGGAAGCTTGTCTAAAATAGGCTTCTACAATTTTGGCTCGACTACGTTGAGGATAGTCTACTCGAACAATCTGAACAGGCGTTGGCTTTTTATGGATAACTGCCATACCATGCGTCAGATAGTAGTCGTTTGTAGCGTTAATCATCTTTTCAAAAGTCATTCCTCGATTTGCGAAATTTTTTGGTTGAGAAATGGATGTTTGGCTTTTTTTTGATGAAATTTTATGAGGATAGTTGACCATATTTCTCCTTATTGGTACAATAACATCACTCTATTATACCATAAAAATAGAAAGAAAGGTGTAAAAATGACTACAGCTTTAATTATGGGATATTCTAATTTTGACTTGGGTTTATTTAATGAAAAAGATATCAGGTTAAAAGTTATAAAGAAAGCCATTCGCCGTGATTTAGAAAGTTTAGCAGAAGAAGGGATTAAATGGCTGGTCTTTACAGGAAACTTGGGATTTGAATCTTGGGTGCTTGATGTCGCAAATGAAATGAAAGACGAATATGATTTTAGCCTAGCGACCATTTTTGATTTTGAAACACACGGGGAAAATTGGAATGAAGCGAATCAGCTTAAACTTAGCCAATTTAAGCAGGTCGATTTTGTCAAATATGCCTATCCTAAATATGAACATATGGGGCAACTACGAGACTACCAACGATTTTTACTGGAAAATACTGATTTAGCTTATTTTTTCTATGACCCAGAAAATGAGACTAAATTAAAATTTATAGACAATTTGATGAAAAATCAGGAAGGTTATCGTATAAAAAGGCTAACCTTTGAAGGCCTAAATGAGCTGGCAGAAAATTTTTCTGAAAAGTAAGGCTTTGACCTTGATTTTTGTTTGCCTTTTTTTATATAATAATACTATTAGAAACCGAGAATGGAGAGAGAGATGGCAAGTATTATTTTTTCAGCAAAAGATATTTTCGAGCAAGAGTTTGGACGTGAAGTCCGTGGATATAGTAAGGTTGAAGTTGATGAATTTTTGGACGATGTCATCAAGGACTACGAAACTTATGCTGCCTTAGTCAAGTCTCTCCGTCAAGAAATTGCAGAGTTGAAGGAAGAATTGTCTCGCAAACCTGAATCTGCACCGGTTCAAGCAGAACCACTTGAAATGACAGCAACAACTTCTATGACGAATTTTGATATTTTAAAACGTCTAAATCGTCTTGAGAAAGAAGTATTTGGTAAACAAATTTTGGATAACTCTGATTTATAAGAGCTTATTTGAGAAGTGCAATTTTTGGATAATCGCGTGAGGAGAATTTCTTTTCATGAGGAAAGTCCATGCTAGCACAGGCTGTGATGCCTGTAGTGTTTGTGCTAGGCGAAACCATAAGCCTAGGGACGAGAAATCGTTACGGCAGTTGAAATGGCTAAGTCTTTGGATAGGCCAGAGTAGGCTTGAAAGTGCCACAGTGACGGAGTCTTTCTGGAAACAGAGAGAGTGGAACGCGGTAAACCCCTCAAGCTAGCAACCCAAATTTCGGTCGGGGCATGGAGTACACGGAAACGAACGTAGTACTCTGACTGCTATCAGCTGTAAGTTGTTAGTGGTAGACAGATGATTATCGAAGGGAGTGGTCCTAGTCACTTCTGGAACAAAACATGGCTTATAGAAAATTGCATATAGGTTGGGGCTGAGAAAACTTTCTCAACCTCATTTTTTAAAGTGGACATACAGAAAGGTCTTATAAGACTGAAAATGAAAAAAGAATTTAATTTAATCGCTACTGCTGCAGCTGGTCTTGAGGCTGTCGTTGGTCGTGAAGTGCGAGAGTTGGGCTACGATTGTCAAGTTGAAAACGGACGTGTTCGTTTTCAAGGAGATGCGAAAGCCATCATCGAAACCAACCTCTGGCTTCGAGCGGCAGACCGTATCAAGATTATCGTAGGAACTTTCCCAGCTAAGACTTTTGAAGAGCTCTTTCAGGGAGTTTTCGCTCTAGATTGGGAAAATTATTTACCACTTGGAGCTCGATTTCCGATTTCAAAAGCCAAATGTGTGAAATCTAAACTACACAATGAACCCAGTGTTCAGGCTATTTCAAAGAAGGCCGTTGTTAAGAAATTGCAGAAACACTACGCCCGCCCAGAAGGTATTCCTCTGATGGAGAATGGCCCAGAGTTTAAGATTGAGGTTTCTATTCTCAAAGATGTAGTAACTGTCATGATTGATACGACAGGGACTAGCCTCTTTAAACGTGGCTATCGTACCGAAAAAGGTGGGGCTCCTATCAAGGAAAACATGGCAGCAGCTATTTTGCAACTCTCTAACTGGTATCCAGACAAACCCTTGATTGATCCGACCTGTGGTTCAGGAACTTTCTGTATCGAGGCAGTTATGATTGCTAGAAAGATGGCTCCTGGTCTTCGTCGCTCCTTTGCTTTTGAGGAATGGAACTGGATTAGCGATCGCTTGATCCAAGAAGTTCGTACTGAAGCAGCTAAGAAAGTGGATCGTGAGCTTGAGCTAGATATCATGGGCTGTGATATCGATGCTCGCATGGTGGAAATTGCTAAGGTCAATGCTCAGGCAGCAGGGGTTGCAGGAGATATTACCTTTAAGCAGATGCGCGTGCAGGATTTGCGTTCTGATAAAATCAATGGAGTGATTATCTCTAACCCGCCTTATGGGGAACGCTTGTCAGATGATGCAGGGGTTACCAAGCTTTATGCTGAGATGGGTCAAGTATTTGCACCGCTGAAAACGTGGAGCAAGTTTATCTTAACCAGTGATGAAGCCTTTGAGACCAAGTACGGTAGTCAGGCGGATAAGAAACGGAAGTTGTACAACGGAACTTTAAAAGTTGATTTGTATCAATATTTTGGTCAGCGTGTTAAACGTCAGGAAGTAAAGTAGGAAGGAAAACTCATGAGTAAGAAAAGACGGAATCGTCATAAAACAGAACATAAAGAAGCGCAATTTGATTTTGATGATGCCAAAGAGCTAACGGTTGGAGAAGCCATGCGAAAAAATGAAGAGGTGGAAGCAGGTGTGTTGCCTGGAGATTCTATCTTGGACAAGTATGTGAAACAACATAAAGATGAAATCGAGGCAGATAAGTTTGAAACACGTCAGTTTAGCAAGGATGATTTAGTTGAAAAAGAAGAGGTAGAGGAGACTCAGACTCTGGATAATTTGCTTCAAGAGCTTCGTGAGGAAACAGGAGTAACTTCTCCAGCTCCAGAAGATGAATTGCGTCAGTTTGATGATTTAGAATTAACACGAGTTTCAGAAGCTCCTCTTGTCGAAGAATTTGAGAAGGAAGAGGTACCATTAGTTGGAACGGAAGAGGCTCTCACGCGTTCTCGAGTCACAGATAGTGAAGATGGAAAAAGTAAGAAGAAATGGGTGCTTTACGGTATTCTAGCAGCCTTAGTGGTTCTTATCCTTGGAACTGGTTATTATGTTTATCGTCAAGTGGCTCGTTCGACCAAGGAAATCCAAACTTCTCAATCAACTACAAATACGCAGTCAGATGCGGAAGAATTCAATAATTTATATGATGCCTTCTATACAGATAGCAACAAAACGGCTTTGAAGAATAGCCAGTTTGATAAACTGAGTCAACTGAAAACCTTGCTTGATAAGCTAGAAGGTAGTCGTGAATATACGCTTGCAAAATCTAAGTATGATAGCCTAGCAACTCAAATCAAGGCCATTCAAGATGTCAATGCTCAATTTGAGAAACCAGCTATTATGGATGGTGTCTTGGATACTAACGCTAAAGCTAAATCAGATGCTAAATTTACAGATATTAAAACTGGAAATACGGAGCTTGATAAAGTTCTAGATAAGGCTATCAGCCTTGGTAAGAGCCAGCAAACAAGTGCTTCAAGCTCAAGTTCAAGTGAAACTAGCAGCTCAAGCTCTAGTCAAGCAAGCGAAAATACTGCTAGTGAGACAAGTCCAAGTAGCTCAAATACTGCATCAACTGAAACTAGAAGTACCCGCAGTGAAGTCAATATGGGTGTATCAAGTGCAGGAGTTGCTGTTCAAAGAAGTGCGAGTCGTGTTTCTTATAACCAGTCTGCTATTGATGATAGCAATAATTCTGCCTGGGATTTCGCGGATGGTGTCTTAGAACAAATTCTAGCGACTTCACGTTCACGTGGTTATATCACTGGTAACCAATATATCCTTGAACGTGTTAATATCGTTAATGGCAATGGTTATTACAACCTCTACAAGCCAGATGGAACCTATCTCTTTACCCTTAACTGTAAGACAGGATACTTTGTTGGAAATGGTTCTGGACATGCGGATGACTTGGACTACTAAGCAGTCGTTACAAAATTCTTTCTTTTCAAAAGTAAAAATGATAAAATAAAACAAATTAAACAAGAGGAGTGTCAAATGACAAAAGCTAACTTTGGTGTTGTTGGTATGGCCGTAATGGGTCGTAACCTTGCCCTTAATATTGAATCTCGTGGTTACACAGTTGCTATTTACAACCGTAGTAAAGAAAAAACTGAAGATGTAATTGCTTGCCATCCTGAAAAGAACTTTGTACCAAGCTATGACGTTGAAAGTTTTGTAAACTCAATCGAAAAACCTCGTCGTATCATGCTCATGGTTCAAGCTGGACCTGGTACAGATGCTACAATTCAAGCCCTTCTTCCACACCTTGACAAGGGTGATATCTTGATCGACGGAGGAAACACTTTCTACAAAGATACCATCCGTCGTAATGAAGAATTGGCAAACTCAGGTATCAACTTTATCGGTACTGGGGTTTCTGGTGGTGAAAAAGGTGCCCTAGAAGGTCCTTCTATCATGCCTGGTGGACAAAAAGAGGCCTACGAATTGGTTGCGGATGTTCTTGAAGAAATCTCAGCTAAAGCACCAGAAGATGGCAAACCATGTGTGACTTATATCGGTCCTGATGGAGCTGGTCACTATGTGAAAATGGTTCACAACGGTATCGAGTATGGTGATATGCAATTGATCGCAGAAAGTTATGACTTGATGCAACACTTGCTAGGCCTTTCTGCAGAAGATATGGCTGAAATCTTTACTGAGTGGAACAAGGGTGAATTGGACAGCTACTTGATCGAAATCACAGCTGATATCTTGAGCCGTAAAGACGATGAAGGTCAAGATGGACCAATCGTAGACTACATCCTTGATGCCGCAGGTAACAAGGGAACTGGTAAATGGACTAGCCAATCATCACTTGACCTTGGTGTGCCATTGTCACTCATCACTGAGTCAGTATTTGCACGTTACATTTCAACTTACAAAGAAGAACGTGTACATGCTAGCAAGGTTCTTCCAAAACCAGCTGCCTTCAAATTTGAAGGAGACAAGGCTGAGTTGATTGAAAAGATCCGTCAAGCCCTTTACTTCTCAAAAATCATTTCATACGCACAAGGTTTTGCTCAATTGCGTGTAGCTTCTAAAGAAAATAACTGGAACTTGCCATTTGCAGACATCGCATCTATCTGGCGTGATGGCTGTATCATCCGTTCTCGTTTCTTGCAAAAGATTACAGATGCTTACAACCGTGATGCAGATCTTGCCAACCTTCTTTTGGATGAGTACTTCTTGGATGTTACTGCTAAGTACCAACAAGCAGTGCGTGATATCGTAGCTCTTGCTGTTCAAGCTGGTGTGCCAGTGCCAACTTTCTCAGCAGCTATTACTTACTTTGATAGCTACCGTTCAGCTGACCTTCCAGCTAACTTGATCCAAGCGCAACGTGACTACTTTGGTGCCCACACTTACCAACGTAAAGACAAAGAAGGAACATTCCACTACTCTTGGTATGACGAAAAATAAGTAGGTCTGCCATGGGGAAACGGATTTTATTACTTGAGAAAGAACGAAATCTAGCTCATTTTTTAAGTTTGGAACTCCAAAAAGAGCAATACCGAGTTGATCAGGTTGAGGAGGGGCAAAAAGCCCTCTCCATGGCTCTTCAGACAGACTATGACTTGATTTTATTGAATGCTCGTCTGGGGGATATGACAGCCCAGGATTTTGCAGACAAGCTGAGTCGGACTAAGCCAGCCTCAGTGATTATGGTCTTGGACCATCGCGAAGAATTGCAAGATCAGATTGAGACAATCCAACGCTTTGCCGTTTCTTACATCTATAAGCCGGTTATTATTGACAATCTGGTAGCTCGTATTTCAGCGATTTTCCGAGGTAGGGACTTCATCGACCAACACTGTAGTCAGATGAAGGTTCCAACGTCTTACCGTAATCTGCGTATGGATGTAGAGCATCATACCGTTTATCGTGGCGAGGAAATGATTGCTCTGACTCGTCGTGAGTATGACCTTTTGGCCACTCTTATGGGAAGCAAGAAAGTTCTGACTCGTGAGCAGTTGTTGGAAAGTGTCTGGAAGTATGAAAGTGCGACCGAAACCAATATCGTGGATGTCTATATCCGTTATCTACGTAGCAAGCTTGATGTAAAAGGTCAAAAAAGTTACATTAAAACCGTTCGTGGTGTCGGTTACACCATGCAAGAATAGGAAATAGGTTAGGTGAACTCAGTTGTAATCATGCAACTGAGTTTATCAATTTCTTTCTTGAGTCTTTTCCCTAGTTTACTTAAAAGTTTTATTTTAGCACTGAGCGATTGTGAAGGAAACAATCGCTTTTTTTGTGAAAATATAATAAAATAGATAGGAGAGAATAAATACTTGTATGAAAAATGAGACGGCTTTTCGTCTAGTAAAAGGAAAAAATGACAAAAAAAGTTGGTGTCGGTCAGGCACATAGTAAGATTATTTTAATAGGGGAGCACGCAGTCGTTTATGGTTATCCTGCCATTTCTCTGCCTCTCTTAGAGGTGGAGGTGACTTGTAAGGTAGTTCCTGCAGCGAGTCCTTGGCGTCTCTATGAGGAGGATACCTTGTCTATGGCGGTTTATGCTTCTCTGGAGTATTTGGAGATCAAAGAGGCCTGCATACGCTGTGAGATTGACTCGGCCATTCCTGAGAAGCGGGGAATGGGTTCGTCAGCTGCTATCAGCATAGCAGCCATTCGAGCTGTTTTTGACTATTATCAAGCTGTCCTGCCTCATGATGTACTAGAAATCTTGGTCAATCGGGCTGAGATGATTGCTCATATGAATCCGAGTGGTTTGGATGCTAAGACCTGTCTCAGTGACCAACCTATTCGCTTTATCAAGAACGTAGGATTTACAGAACTTGAGATGGACTTATCAGCCTTTTTGGTGATTGCAGATACGGGCGTCTATGGTCATACTCGTGAAGCCATCCAAGTGGTTCAAAGTAAGGGTAAGGATGCCCTACCGTTTTTGCATGCTTTGGGAGAATTGACCCAGCAGGCAGAGGATGCGATTTCACAAAAAGATGCTGAAGGACTGGGACGAATCCTCAGTCAAGCGCATTTACATTTAAAAGAAATTGGTGTCAGTAGCCCTGAGGCAGACTCTCTGGTTGAAACGGCTCTTAGCCATGGTGCTCTGGGTGCCAAGATGAGCGGTGGTGGGCTAGGAGGCTGTATCATAGCCTTGGCAACCAATTTGACACACGCACAAGAACTAGCGGAAAGATTAGAAGAGAAAGGAGCTGTTCAGACATGGATAGAGAGCCTGTAACAGTACGTTCCTACGCAAATATTGCTATTATCAAATATTGGGGAAAGAAAAAAGAAAAAGAGATGGAGCCTGCTACTAGCAGTATTTCTCTGACTTTGGAAAATATGTACACAGAGACGACTTTATCGCCTTTACCATTCCATGCGACAGCTGATGTCTTTTATATCAATGGTCAGCTACAAAATGAGGCGGAGCATGCCAAGATGAGTAAGATCATCGACCGCTATCGCCCAGAAGGTGAGGGCTTTGTCCGCATAGATACTCAAAACAATATGCCGACCGCAGCGGGTTTGTCCTCAAGTTCGAGTGGTTTGTCCGCCTTGGTCAAGGCTTGCAATGCCTATTTCAAACTTGGATTGGATAGAAGCAAGTTGGCACAGGAGGCTAAATTTGCCTCAGGTTCTTCTTCTCGGAGTTTTTATGGACCACTAGGTGCCTGGGATAAGGATAGCGGAGAAATTTATCCTGTAGAGACAGACTTGAAACTAGCTATGATTATGTTGGTGCTGGAGGACAAGAAAAAACCAATCTCTAGCCGTGATGGGATGAAACTTTGTGTGGAAACTTCGACTACTTTTGACGACTGGGTGCGTCAGTCTGAGAAAGACTATCAGGATATGCTGGTTTATCTCAAGGAAAATGACTTTGCCAAGGTTGGGGAATTAACTGAGAAAAATGCCCTGGCTATGCACGCTACGACCAAAACAGCATCACCAGCCTTTTCTTATCTGACCGATGCGTCTTATGAAGCCATGGACTTTGTTCGTCAGCTTCGTGAGCAAGGGGAAGCCTGCTACTTTACCATGGATGCTGGTCCCAATGTCAAGGTCCTCTGTCAAGAGAAAGACTTGGAGCATTTATCAGAAATCTTTGGTCAACGTTATCGCTTGATTGTGTCAAAAACAAAGGATTTGAGCCAAGATGATTACTGTTAAAACTTGCGGAAAACTCTATTGGGCAGGCGAATATGCTATTTTAGAGCCTGGGCAGTTGGCCTTGATAAAGGACATTCCCATCTATATGAAGGGCGAGATTGCTTTTTCTGATAGTTACCGTATCTACTCAGATATGTTTGATTTTGCAGTGGACTTGACGCCAAATCCTGACTACAGCTTGATTCAAGAAACGATTGCTTTAGTGGAAGATTTCCTCGTTTATCGTGGGCAGACCTTGCGACCTTTTTCTCTAGAAATCCATGGCAAAATGGAAAGAGAAGGGAAAAAGTTTGGCTTGGGTTCTAGCGGTAGCGTCGTTGTCTTGGCTGTCAAGGCTTTATTGGCCCTGTATGACGTTTCAGTGGATAAGGATTTCTTGTTCAAGCTGGCCAGTGCTGTTTTGCTCAAGCGAGGAGACAATGGTTCTATGGGAGACCTTGCCTGCATTGTAGCAGAGGGTTTGGTTGTCTACCAGTCATTTGATCGCCAGAAGGTAGCTGATTGGTTGGAAGAAGAAAACTTGGAGACAGTTCTGGAGCGTGATTGGGGCTTTTCAATTTCGCAAGTGAAACCAACTTTAGAATGTGATTTCCTAGTGGGATGGACCAAGGAAGTGGCTGTATCAAGTCACATGGTCCAGCAAATCAAGCAAAATATCAATCAGAATTTTTTAACTTCCTCAAAAGAAACGGTGGCTTCTTTAGTAGAAGCCTTGGAGCAGGGGAAAGTAGAAAAAAGCATCGAGCAAGTAGAAGTAGCCAGCAAGCTCTTAGAAGGCTTGAGCGCAGATATTTACACGCCTTCGCTTAGACAGCTGAAAGGGGCCAGTCAAGATTTGCAGGCCGTTGCTAAGAGTAGCGGCGCTGGTGGTGGTGATTGTGGTATTGCCTTGAGTTTTGATGAGCAATCAACTGAAACCCTAAAAAACCGATGGGCCGATCTGGGGATTGAGCTCTTATACCAAGAAAGGATAGGACATGACGACAAATCGTAAAGATGAGCATATCCGCTATGCCCTTGAGCAGAAAAGTTCCTATAATAGCTTTGATGAGGTGGAGTTGATTCATTCTTCCCTGCCTCTTTATGACCTGGGTGAGATTGATTTGTCTACAGAATTTGCGGGTCGAAAGTGGGACTTTCCTTTTTATATCAATGCTATGACGGGTGGAAGCGATAAGGGAAGAGAAATCAATCAAAAGCTGGCTCAAGTGGCGGAAGCCTGTGGTATTTTATTTGTAACGGGTTCTTATAGCGCAGCCCTCAAAGATCCAACAGATGACTCTTTTTCTGTCAAATCTAGCCATCCCAATCTCCTTCTTGGAACCAATATTGGATTGGATAAGCCGGTTGAACTTGGTTTGCAGACTGTGACAGAGATGAATCCTTTACTTTTACAAGTGCATGTCAATGTCATGCAGGAGTTGCTCATGCCTGAGGGAGAAAGAAGGTTCAGAAGCTGGCAATCGCATCTAGCAGATTATAGCAAGCAAATCCCCGTCCCTATTGTTCTCAAGGAAGTAGGCTTTGGAATGGATGCCAAGACCATCGAAAGAGCCTATGAACTGGGTGTTCGTACAGTGGATCTATCAGGTCGTGGCGGTACCAGCTTTGCCTATATTGAAAATCGTCGCAGTGGTCAACGTGACTACCTCAATCAATGGGGCCAGTCTACCATGCAAGCCCTTCTCAATGCCCAAGACTGGAAAGACAAGGTCGAACTCTTGGTCAGTGGAGGCGTTCGGAATCCGCTGGATATGATTAAGTGCTTGGTCTTTGGTGCCAAGGCTGTGGGACTGTCACGTACCGTTCTGGAATTGGTTGAAAGCTACACAGTCGAAGAAGTAATTGGCATTGTCCAAGGCTGGAAAGTAGATCTACGCTTAATCATGTGTGCTCTGAACTGTGCCACTATAGCAGATCTGCAAAACGTAGACTACCTTCTCTACGGAAAATTAAAAGAAGCAAAGGATCAGATGAAAAAGGCGTAACCAGCGCCTTTTTTCCATCCTCAGACTGAGGTGACTTTTTTGAATTGTGATAAAATAGAAGGGAGAGGATGAACCTATGAGAAAATTTAAAATCTTTTTATTTATCGAAGCCTGTCTTTTGACAGGAGCTCTGATTTTGATGGTATCAGAGCATTTTTCGCGTTTTCTGCTGATTTTATTCCTCTTTTTGCTTTTGATTCGCTATTACACTGGTAAAGATGGCAATAACCTTCTCTTAGTAGTGGCAACCATTCTCTTCTTTTTCATCGTCATGCTCAATCCTTTTGTGATTCTAGCTATTTTTGTTGCGGTTATTTATAGCCTCTTTCTTCTTTATCCGATGATGAACCAGGAAAAAGAACAGACCGATTTGATTTTTGAAGAGGTGGTGATGGTTAAGAAGGAGAAAAATCGTTGGTTTGGAAATCTCCATCATTTTTCAAGCTACCAGACTTGCCAGTTTGATGATATCAATCTCTTTCGCCTTATGGGTAAGGACACCATTCATCTGGAGAGGGTCATCCTAACCAATCATGATAATGTCATTATCCTCAGAAAGATGGTAGGAACGACCAAAATCATTGTACCTGTAGATGTGGAAGTCAGTCTCAGCGTCAACTGTCTCTATGGTGATTTAACTTTTTTCAACCAGCCCAAGCGATCCCTCCGAAATGAACACTATCATCAAGAAACCAAAGACTATCTCAAGAGTAACAAGAGTGTCAAGATTTTCTTGACCACTATGATTGGAGATGTGGAGGTGGTCAGAGGATGAAAAAACAAGCTTATGTAATCATTGCTCTTACCTCCATCCTGTTTGTCTTATTTTTCTCCCACAGTTTACTGGAAATTCTTGATTTTGACTGGTCTATTTTCCTGCAGGATGTCGAAAAAACAGAAAAATTTATCTTTTTATTGTTGGTTTTCAGCATGTCCATGACCTTTCTCTTAGCCCTGTTTTGGAGAGGTATCGAAGAGCTTTCTCTAAGAAAAATGCATACTAATCTCAAGCGTTTGTTGGCAGGGCAAGAAGTGGTTCAGGTTGCAGATCCAGATTTGGATGCCAGTTTCAAGTCCTTGTCTGGCAAACTTAACCTTTTGACAGAAGCACTTCAAAAGGCTGAAAATCAAAGTCTTGCTCAGGAAGAGGAAATCATTGAGAAGGAACGGAAGCGACTTGCTCGGGATTTGCACGATACAGTTAGTCAGGAGTTGTTTGCGGCTCACATGATTTTATCAGGTATCAGTCAGCAGACTTTGAAATTGGATAGAGAAAAGATGCAGATCCAGCTGCAGAGTGTCACAGCTATTTTAGAAACCGCCCAGAAGGATTTGCGGGTCTTGCTCTTGCATTTGAGACCAGTTGAACTGGAGCAAAAGAGTCTGGTTGAGGGAATTCAAATTCTCTTAAAAGAGCTTGAGGACAAGAGTGATCTCAAGGTTAGTTTCAAGCAAAATGTAACGAAATTGCCTAAGAAAATCGAGGAGCATATCTTCCGCATCCTGCAAGAGTTGATTAGCAATACCCTCCGTCATGCCCAGGCATCTTGTCTGGATGTTTACCTCTATCAGACAGATTTTGAATTGCAGCTGAAGGTGGTAGACAATGGGATTGGTTTCCAGTTGGGGAATTTAGATGACCTGAGTTATGGACTCCGCAATATCAAGGAGCGGGTTGAAGATATGGCAGGGACGGTTCAGTTATTAACAGCTCCCAAGCAAGGACTGGCAGTTGATATCCGTATTCCCCTGTTAGATGAGGAATGATGAAGGAGTAAAGATGAAAATTTTACTAGTAGATGACCATGAAATGGTTCGATTGGGCTTGAAAAGCTACTTTGACCTCCAAGACGATGTAGAAGTTGTGGGCGAGGCGTCCAACGGGTCTCAAGGCATTGATTTAGCCTTGGAATTACGTCCAGATGTCATTGTCATGGATATTGTCATGCCTGAGATGAATGGGATTGATGCGACCTTGGCTATCCTCAAAGAATGGCCTGAAGCCAAGATTTTGATTGTGACTTCGTACTTGGACAATGAAAAAATCATGCCTGTCTTAAATGCCGGTGCTCGGGGCTATATGCTCAAGACTTCTAGTGCAGATGAATTGCTACACGCTGTTCGTAAGGTGTCTGCTGGTGAGTTGGCTATTGAACAAGAGGTCAGCAAGAAGGTCGAATACCACCGCAATCACATAGAACTACATGAGGACTTGACTGCGCGTGAGCGAGATGTTCTCCAACTCATCGCTAAAGGATATGAAAATCAGCGTATCGCTGATGAACTTTTTATCTCTCTCAAGACGGTCAAGACTCATGTGTCCAATATCCTTGCCAAACTTGAAGTCAGCGATCGTACCCAGGCTGCAGTCTATGCCTTTCAGCACCACTTAGTGGGGCATGAGGAGTTCTAACAGATATGCAAAAATAATATTGGAGAAATGGCTGGGTTGAGTATCAAAGAAGTGAGTAAATACCTCTAGCACAATAAAATATTTTTTTCACAATATTTTTATGTTATTTATTGACATTCATTTTATAGAGGAGTAGAATAGAGTTATAAAAAGATAAAACAATATATTAAATATAAGAATGATATATAAAATCCAAAAGGAGGTTACAGGTATGTCTCCGTAAATTATCAAAATAAGGTCACTAGAGCGTTAAGGAATTTTGAAGAAAGGATTTTTGTCATGAAAAAATATATTACTTATGCAGCTTTATTACTTACTTCAGGAGCTTTGTTATCAACTACTTATGTAGTTAATGCAGAAACTACAACGTCTACCACTAAAGTGACTACATCACAAACAACTTCACAGTATACAAGCGAAAAAGAAGCAATTGATCAACTTGTTAAAGAAGGTAAAATTAAGGTTGAAGATGCAGAACAAGTTAAGTTGGTAGGATTTTCTCCTAGAGAATTAACGCAAGTAGAAGGCGATCAAGAAAAAATAGCATTTAATCAAAATAGAGATGATAAAGGAACCTGGATGCAAACAGATGGCCGCTGGTGGTTCAAATATACTTCAGGTGGGTATGCTAAACATTGGGAATGGTTAGATAAGAAATGGTATTATTTTGATGATCAAGGTTGGATGAAATCAAATGAGTGGATTAACCCAGATGGTAATTGGTACTATCTTTCAAATGATGGAGCTATGCTAACCGATTACAATAGAGTTAATGGAAAACCTTATTTCTTTAGATCTAACGGCGTTTTGGTAGAAAATAAAGGTCAGGCAATTGCTGAGTATGCAGAGACATTTGTAGATAAAATCCCATATGTTGGGGGTTGGGCAGACTTGAATAAGGGTGTAGATTGCTCAGGATTTACACATGCCATATATAAAAATTTTGACATTGATTTAGGAACTACTACTGGAACTCAATTTAATCAAGGAATTGATGTAACTGGTCGTGAAAAACCTGGAGACTTAATTTTCTTTAATAATCTTGCGCATGTGGGAATTAATATTGGCGGTAACCAAGTGGTCCACGCAAATTCTGTAAGAAAATTTGTAAACATAACTAACAATGAATACATTGGATCTATTGACGGAGCTAGACGAGTTTGGTAACAATAAAATTTAAATGTCATAAATAATTTGTTACTAATTGGAGGAAATGGCTATGAAAAAATCTAAACTACTTACACTTGGTTTGCTTGTAGGTGCTGGTCTACTATTGTCTATCAATCAAGTACAGGCTGCAGATACTTGGGTTAAAAATGGTGCTGACTGGAATCTTTCACAAGATGGCAGTTTCGCTAAAAACAAATGGGTACAAAACGCAGGTTCTTGGTACCACTTTGACGGTTCTGGTAAAATGCAGACAGGCTGGCTCAAAGATGGGAATACATGGTATTCGCTCGCAGACAGTGGCGCTATGCGTACTGGCTGGTACAAGGAAGGTAGCACCTGGTACTCACTCGCAAATAGTGGTGCTATGCGCACAGGTTGGTACAAAGAAGGATCTACATGGTATTACCTCAAAGACAGTGGCGCTATGGCAACAGGATGGGCAACTGCAAATGGTCAATGGTCTTACTTTGAAAAATCAGGTGCTATGGTAGCAGATAGAGCTGTTCCAGCAAGCGATGGGGAAAGTTATGTCATTGGTAAGGATGGTTATATGTTAACCAAACTCCCAAGTCAGGTTGAACAAGATCCTTTTGATGATACAGTTATTACAGATATCGTTACTTTGTCTGATGGTTATGACTATCACCTTGTTCATAAGAAAGATGGAGTTGTTATCGAAAAGAATGCCTGGTATATCAAACCTATTGTTGAACGTTTTTCTTATCAAAAGATTGGCGATATAAAACGAAATACTTTAGATGCAATTACTGATAATAAAAAACCAGGGGAAGAAATTGATCCTAAAGCTGTCATAAAGAATTTCCAAAACTTACCAAATAAGTATTACTTTGGAGCAGATGGACGTAAGGTTGCGAATCTACCAGAATTTACTACTCACTTCCCTATTCAAAAAGTTGGGTCTGAACTTTATCTTAAAAACTCAAGTCCAGTTATTAGTCTAGACTCATCTGGATTGACAATTAATGACAATAAACTTTATCTAAGAGGTGCCAATGATCAACTTGTAACTGGATATTTTACAATGTTTATGGACGGATTATTATCTAAAGATCACCATATTTTGGGCTATGCAGATGAATCTGGTGAAATCGTGAAGATGAAAGTTTTGCCTAATGATTTCCGTGATTATATTGAAAAAGGAATTTCCGGTTTTTATGGAGAAACTGTTCGATACGACAGTTCAACAGGAAATGTTTCTGTTGTTAAGTAAGACAAAACGAATCGCCTAATGAGGGATGTGTGGGCGATTCGTTTTTTACTGTAATCAGCCATCACTAAACATCTTTTATAAAATTATATTCGAAACCTAAAGAAAACTAAGAAGAAACTGTACCTTTCCTATCGTTGAAAAGCGCATTCATTACTTGAAAAAAGTCGTCCATTTATGTTATAATAGACTGTATTTAAAAAATTTTAAGGAGAAATGACAGAATGTCTGTATCATTTGAAAACAAAGAAACAAACCGTGGTGTCTTGACTTTCACTATCTCTCAAGACCAAATCAAACCAGAATTGGACCGTGTCTTCAACTCAGTGAAGAAATCTCTTAATGTTCCAGGTTTCCGTAAAGGTCATCTTCCACGTCCTATCTTTGACAAAAAATTTGGTGAAGAGTCACTTTACCAAGACGTTATGAACGCTCTTTTGCCAAACGCTTATGAAGTAGCTGTAAAAGAAGCTGGTCTTGAAGTTGTTGCTCAACCAAAAATTGATGTAACTTCAATGGAAAAAGGTCAAGATTGGGTTATCACTGCTGAAGTTGTTACAAAACCTGAAGTAAAATTGGGTGACTACAAAAACCTTGAAGTATCAGTAGATGTAGAAAAAGAAGTAACTGATGCTGATGTTGAAGAGCGTATTGAACGCGAACGCAACAACTTGGCTGAATTGGTTATCAAAGAAGCTGCTGCTGAAAACGGCGACACTGTTGTCATCGACTTCGTTGGTTCTATCGATGGTGTTGAATTTGACGGTGGAAAAGGTGAAAACTTCTCACTTGGACTTGGTTCAGGTCAATTCATCCCTGGTTTCGAAGACCAATTGGTAGGTCACTCAGCTGGTGAAACCGTTGATGTTATCGTAACATTCCCAGAAGACTACCAAGCAGAAGACCTTGCAGGCAAAGAAGCTAAATTCGTAACAACTATCCACGAAGTAAAAGCTAAAGAAGTTCCAGCTCTTGACGATGAGCTTGCAAAAGACATCGACGAAGAAGTTGAAACACTTGCTGAATTGAAAGAAAAATACCGCAAAGAATTGGCTGCTGCTAAAGAAGAAGCATACAAAGATGCAGTTGAAGGTGCAGCAATCGATAAAGCTGTAGAAAACGCTGAAATCGTAGAACTTCCAGAAGAAATGATTCATGAAGAAGTTCACCGCTCAGTAAACGAATTCCTTGGAAACTTGCAACGTCAAGGCATCAACCCTGACATGTACTTCCAAATCACTGGAACTACTCAAGAAGACCTTCACAATCAATACCAAGCAGAAGCTGAGTCACGTACTAAGACTAACCTTGTTATCGAAGCAGTTGCGAAAGCTGAAGGATTTGACGCTTCAGAAGAAGAAATCCAAAAAGAAATCGAGCAATTAGCTGCAGACTACAACATGGAAGTTGCACAAGTACAAAGCTTACTTTCAGCTGATATGTTGAAACACGACATCACAATCAAAAAAGCTGTTGAATTGATCACAAGCACAGCAACAGTTAAATAATCTTAATAAACAAAAATCCCACCTGAATTGGTGGGTTTTCTTGTGCACTATTTTCCAAAAATCTCTTTGAGGTCTGCGTCTGTAATCCCAATCATGGCTGGGATACTGTCCCAGTTTTCTTCTGTTAGGATGTAGGGTTGTTCAGAGGTACTTGATGTGGCTGTTTCAGAGATAGCTTGTTGTTTTTCTTCAATAGTTTCCAATAAATCATTGAAGCGTTCAATCAGATAGGTTTTTCGGGCAGTTCCGATGTGTTGGGTGGCATAGTCGAAGGCCTGCAATTCACCTAGTAAGATAAGCTTACTTTTGGCGCGTGTAATGGCTGTATAGATCAGATTGCGCTCCAGCATACGCCTGCTAGCACTGGTGATAGGTAGGATAACAACGGGAAACTCACTTCCCTGAGACTTATGGATACTCATAGCATAGGCCAAGCGAATCTTGTACCATTCGTTACGTGGGTAAGAGACCTCATTGCCATCAAAATCAATGACAATCTCATCTTGTTTCGACTCGGTGTATTTACCAGGAATCAAGTCTGTGATAGCTCCCAAATCTCCATTAAAGACATTGATTTCAGCATCGTTGACCAAATGAATGACCTTGTCTCCCTTGCGATAGTGGCACTGGGGAGCTTCAAAACTGAGTTGGTCTTTTTGTGGTGGATTAAGGAGGTCTTGCATGAGTTGGTTGATGGCATCAATCCCTGCAGTCCCTCGGTACATGGGAGCCAGAACTTGGATATCACGGGCAGGGATACCACTTCTTAGGGCAGCCTCTAAGATTTTTTCAATCGTAGCTGGAATATGGCCGCTAGTAATTTCAAAGTAGGAACGGTCTGCTTTTTTCTGGGTGAAATCAGTTGGCAGGATACCCTGTCGAATCTGACTAGCTAGGGTGACGATGGTTGATTCTTCGCTTTGTCGATAAATTTTTTCCAAGCGAGTCTGAGGAATCAAGGGAATATGAAGCAGATCCGCTAGAACTTGTCCAGGACTGACAGACGGCAACTGGTCGCTGTCACCCACGATGAGGATCTTGCTGTTAGAAGAGATGTTGGAGAAGAGTTGGTTGGCCAGCCAAGTATCCACCATAGAAAATTCATCCACGATAATAAAGTCGGCATCCAGATAATCTTCCAGATGACTGGTGTCATCGTCACCTGTCATTCCCAAATGGCGGTGTATGGTCGCGCTTGGCAAACCTGTCAATTCATTCATGCGCCGAGCGGCTCGTCCAGTTGGAGCAGCAAGAAGAATCGGCAGATTGCTTTTTTTCCTTAGGTCAAGTCCTTCTAAGAGGGCATAAACAGCGATGATACCATTGATAACAGTTGTCTTACCAGTACCAGGTCCACCTGTTAGGATAAAGACCTTGTTCTGGATAGCGTCGCAGATAGCCTGTTTTTGAATGCTATCATACTCAATTCCCAGCTCTTCCTCGACAGTAGTGATATGTTTTTGAACGGTTTTTAAATCCTGGCTCTTCTGTTTTCCTTTTTCAAGGATACGAACCAAGTGACTGCGGATGCCTTCCTCAGCGAAAAAGAGGCTATTATCAAAGATTTTGGTATCAATCTGCTGAACCTTGTCTTCTTCGATGAGGTAGGAGAGCTCTTGAGCTACTTGGCTGGGATCCAGTTCCACGGGACGGGAAGACTCAAGGAGAGTAAGGGTTTGTTCTAGCAAATCCCGTGCTTCAACATAGGTATCCCCTGTTTCCATACAGGCCTGAAAAAGACTGTGAACTAGACCGGCGCGGAAACGTTCAGGAGCCTGACTTTCGATGCCTAGTTCTTCCGCTAATTGGTCAGCAATAGTAAAGCCTAAACCCTTGATATCCTCAACCAGCTGATAGGGATAATTTTCAACCACATCAAGGGTTTCCTCCTTGTAAAAGTCTTGAATCTGGAAGGCTAGTTTATTGGGAATGCCGTAGTTGGCTAGTTTGGCCAAAACCATCTCCGTTCCGTAGTTGAGGCGGAGAGTAGAGACGAAAGCCTCGCGATTTTTGGCAGATAGTCCAGCAATGCCTTCTAACTTTTCTGGGTGTTGCAGAATTTCGTCAATGGTATTGTCGCCATAGGTATCCACGATTTTCTGAGCTGTCTTGAGACCAATTCCCTTGAAATGGCTACTTGAAAAGTATTTAACCAAGCCCTTGCTAGTTGGTTTTGCGCGTTCATAACGGCTGATTTGCAGTTGCTCCCCATACTTGGAGTGCTGGACAATTTGCCCCCAAAAAGTATAGTCTTCTCCCTCAATCACATCAGCCATGGTGCCCGTGACAATGATTTCAAAATCATCAAAATCTTCTGCGTCCGTATCTTCGATTTCTAGGAGAAGGATGCGATAAAAATTGCTGGGATTTTCAAAAATAATCCGTTCAATAGTTCCTGAAAAATAAACTTCCATAAAATTCCTTTGCATGAATAGGTGAGAGTTGGGATTGTTTTTATTTTATACTCTTCGAAAATATCTTCAAACCACGTCAGCTTCGCCTTGCCGTATATATGTTACTGACTTCGTCAGTTCTATCTACAACCTCAAAGCTGTGCTTTGAGCAACCTGCGGCTAGCTTCCTAGTTTGCTCTTTGATTTTCATTGAGTATAACTTTGTTTCTATCTTAATCAAACTGGATAGTGAATAATCATATTCTCACGATAGAAGAAGAGGCTGAGATTGGTGATTCTCGGCCTCTTAGGTCTCTTAAAATGTTCCGATACGGGTGATTGGCCAGAAGCGGAATTTAGCTTCCCCTGTGATATCTTTTGCTTTGAAGGTACCTACGTGACGGCTGTCGCTAGAAACCAAGCGGTCATCTCCGAGGAGAAGATATTCTCCTTCTGGGACAGTAAAGCTAAAGTTGGTGTTGTAGTTGACATCAACTGTGAAGGCTTGAGCTTTTTGAGCGATACTTCTAAAGAAAGTTCCTTTATTTCCTTCAAATCCCTTGCCTGAATAGGTGCTTTGGAGTTTGTCATCCTTGAAACGTTTGATGTAGTCAGCTAGGTAAGGCTCGTCCGTCTCTTTATCATTGATGTAAAGTTTATCGTTTTCGTAACGGATGGTGTCACCAGGCATTCCGATGACACGTTTGACAATGTCCTTATTGCCATCTTCCTCATGGGCCACCACGATATCAAAACGGTCAATAGGGAGGTGCTTAACAACAAAGAGGATTTCGCCATCCGCTAGGGTAGGATCCATGGAATGCCCTTCTACGCGGACATTACTCCAAAAAAAGATACGGCTCAAAGCTAGTAATGACAGAATCAGGAGGAATAATCCCCACTCTTTTAAGAAATTTTTAAATGAATTCATAACTTACCTTTCTAAGCGTTTTTTCGCTTTTTCAGTATTTTTAAAGTGCAGTTTGGCGCAGAAGTTGAGTCCCTGCATACCATAGGCTTGCAAAATCTGGCTAGCCACCTTATCAGAAGCCGTTCCAGCTCCACTTGGAAGTTGATAGCCCATTTCTCGTCCCAGATTTTCAAGATTTTCCAGAAAGAGATCACGCGCAATGATAGAAGAAACTGCTACAGCCAAGTATTTGCCCTCAGCCTTTTCTTCTAAGCTGATAGGGTTGCTGAAACGATTGGCCTCTCGTGCCAAGTACTTGTCGTAATTTTTAGCACTGGTAAAGGCATCAATCACAATTTTCTCAGGCTGAAGTCCTTTTTGAAGGAGGAGATAGATAGCCTGATTATGGAGAGCCACCTTAACAGAAACAGCGTTGTAGCGGTCTCCGATGACCTCGTTGTACTTGCTTGGTGAGAGAAGCAGTGCCTGGTGCTGGATTTTGTCCTTGAGAATAGGGGCAATCTGACGGATCTTTTGGTCGGTCAGAGTTTTAGAATCCCCCACACCGAGTTTTCGCAAGAAGGCATGCTGGTCAGGTGTGACAAAGGAAGCCACAACTGCAAGCCCACCAAAGTAGGAACCATTTCCCACCTCATCTGTCCCAATTAAAGGGAAATTTTGTCCCCTGTTTTCCTCTACAACTTGATAGCCAAAGAAACTAGCATATTTCTCAGCTCCTTCACCCTGAAGCAAGACCTTTCCAGAAGTATAGATAGAAACCGTTGCTTGAGGTAGTCGCAAAAAGTAGCGAACATAAGGATTCTTGCTGGGAGCCAGACTGTTTCGATAGTGTTCAAGAAAAGCCTGAATCTCCTTTTCGCTTGGTGTGAGTGTTATACTTGCCATAGTTTCTATTGTACCATAAAAGCAGGCAAATTTGTAAAAACTGACAAAGTTAGCGAATTTTGGTATAATATCGTGAGGTGAATTTTATGGCAAATCTAAATCGATTCAAATTTACATTCGGGAAAAAATCATTAACCTTGACAAGCGAACATGACAATCTCTTTATGGAGGAAATCGCTAAGGTTGCGACAGAAAAATACCAAGCAATTAAGGAACAAATGCCTAGTGCAGATGATGAAACAATCGCTCTTTTGTTGGCAGTTAACTGTTTGTCAACTCAACTCAGCCGTGAGATTGAATTTGACGATAAGGAGCAAGAATTAGAAGAACTCCGTCACAAGCTCGTGACTTGCAAGCAAGAACAGAGCAAGATTGAGGATTCCTTATGATTTCACTCCTTCTTCTATTGGTCCTGGCTTGGGGATTTTATATCGGCTATCGGAGAGGCCTGCTCTTACAGGTTTATTACCTGATTTCAGCCATGGCATCGGCTTTTATGGCTGGCCAGTTTTACAAGGGGCTTGGAGAGCAATTCCATTTACTACTCCCTTATGCAAATCCGCAGGAAGGTCAGGGAACTTTCTTTTTCCCATCGGATCAACTCTTTCAGTTGGATAAGGTCTTTTACGCAGGTATCGGCTACTTGCTTGTATTTGGGATTGTCTATAGCATTGGTCGTTTGCTTGGTCTCCTCTTACACTTACTTCCTAGTAAAAAGCTGGGTGGCAAGTTGTTCCAAGTTTCAGCAGGGATCTTGTCCATGTTGGTGACCTTATTTGTCTTGCAAATGGCCTTGACCATCTTGGCGACCATTCCCATGGCAGCTATACAAAATCCTCTTGAAAAGAGTATCGTCGCAAAACACATCATCCAGAGCATACCAGTAACAACCAGTTGGCTCAAACAAATCTGGGTGACAAATTTAATCGGATAAAAAGGGCAGGAATTTTCCTAGCCCTTTGTTTACAGATTGACTAGAATCTATCAGAATGTAAAAAGCTAATACACCTAGACATTCAAAGACAAGGAAATAAAGATGAACAAAAAAATATTAGAAACATTAGAGTTCAATAAGGTCAAGGCCTTATTTGAACCTCATTTGTTGACCGAGCAGGGCTTGGAGCAATTGAGACAGCTAGCTCCGACTGCCAAAGCAGATAAAATCAAACAGGCTTTTGCTGAGATGAAGGAAATGCAGTCTCTCTTTGTTGAGCAACCGCATTTTACTATTCTCGCAACCAAGGAAATAGCAGGAGTTTGCAAGCGTTTGGAGATGGGGGCGGACCTCAATATCGAGGAGTTCCTACTCTTGAAACGCGTGCTTCTTTCTAGCAGAGAACTGCAAAGTTTTTATGCCAATCTGGAAAATGTCAGCTTGGAAGAGTTAGCCCTTTGGTTTGAGAAATTACACGATTTTCCTCAATTACAAGGAAATCTTCAGGCCTTTAATGATGCAGGTTTTATTGAAAATTTCGCCAGTGAAGAATTGGCGCGTATCCGTCGAAAAATCCATGATAGCGAGAGTCAGGTACGCGATGTTTTACAGGATCTGCTCAAACAAAAAGCGCAGATGTTGACAGAAGGAATCGTTGCCAGTAGAAATGGCCGTCAGGTTTTACCTGTCAAAAACACCTACCGCAATAAGATTGCAGGTGTTGTTCATGATATTTCTGCTAGTGGAAATACCGTCTATATCGAACCCCGTGAGGTGGTCAAACTGAGCGAAGAAATTGCCAGTTTGCGAGCAGATGAGCGCTATGAAATGCTTCGCATTCTCCAAGAAATTTCTGAACGTGTCCGCCCTCATGCGGCTGAAATTGCCAATGATGCTTGGATTATCGGCCATCTGGACTTGATTCGTGCCAAGGTCCGCTTTATCCAAGAAAGGCAAGCAGTTGTTCCTAAGCTATCAGAAAATCAGGAGATTCAACTGCTCCATGTCTGCCATCCATTGGTCAAAAATGCCGTCGCAAATGATGTTCATTTTGGTCAAGATTTAACAGCCATTGTCATTACAGGTCCCAATACAGGTGGGAAGACCATCATGCTCAAAACTCTGGGCTTGACGCAGGTGATGGCCCAGTCTGGTTTGCCGATTTTAGCAGACAAGGGAAGTCGTGTTGGTATTTTTGAAGAAATCTTTGCAGATATTGGAGATGAGCAGTCTATTGAGCAGAGCTTGTCTACCTTCTCTAGCCATATGACCAATATCGTGGATATTCTTGGCAAGGTTAACCAGCATTCGCTCTTGATCTTGGATGAGTTGGGGGCTGGTACAGATCCCCAAGAGGGAGCCGCCCTTGCCATGGCCATTCTGGAGGATCTTCGCCTGCGTCAAGTCAAGACTATGGCGACCACCCACTATCCAGAACTCAAGGCCTACGGTATTGAGACAGCCTTTGTGCAAAACGCCAGCATGGAGTTTGATACTGCAACTCTTCGCCCGACCTATCGCTTTATGCAGGGTGTGCCTGGCCGAAGCAATGCCTTCGAAATCGCTAAACGTCTAGGCCTATCTGAAGTTATCGTAGGGGATGCCAGCCAGCAGGTCGATCAGGACAATGATGTCAATCGGATTATTGAGCAACTGGAAGAGCAGACGCTGGAAAGCCGTAAACGCTTGGACAATATCCGTGAGGTGGAGCAAGAAAATCTCAAGATGAACCGTGCTCTCAAAAAGCTCTACAATGAGCTTAATCGTGAAAAGGAAACCGAGCTTAATAAGGCGCGTGAACAAGCTAGTGAGATTGTAGACATGGCCCTAAGTGAAAGTGACCAGATTCTCAAAAATCTCCACACTAAATCTCAACTCAAACCCCATGAAATCATTGAAGCCAAGGCCAAGTTGAAAAAATTGGCTCCTGAAAAAGTAGATCTGTCTAAAAACAAGGTTCTTCAAAAATCCAAGAAAAAACGAGCTCCAAAGGTGGGAGATGATATCGTGGTGCTCAGTTATGGCCAGCGTGGTACCTTGACCAGTCAACTCAAGGACGGCCGCTGGGAAGCCCAAGTCGGCTTGATCAAGATGACCTTAGAAGAAAAAGAATTTGACCTTGTTCAAGCCCAGCAAGAAAAGCAAGTCAAGAAGAAACAAGTCAATGTGGTGAAACGAACTTCTGGTCGTGGCCCACAAGCTAGACTGGATCTTCGAGGCAAACGCTATGAAGAGGCTATGAATGAGCTAGATGCCTTTATCGACCAAGCCTTGCTTAACAATATGGCTCAAGTTGATATCATCCATGGTATCGGAACAGGTGTTATCCGTGAAGGAGTGACCAAATACCTACAAAGAAACAAACATGTCAAGAGTTTTGGCTATGCCCCACAAAATGCTGGAGGCAGTGGTGCGACTATTGTGACATTTAAAGGATAAGAAAAGCCTGAGGAAATACATGATTCCTCAAGCTTTTTTTGATTTCTAGACTAGATGTCTAAAGGTTGCCCTGTGCGATTGAGCTGTGTGACAGTAACAAAGAAATCCTCTCTCATTCGAGTCAGAAGTTGATTTGGATAGACCTTTTCAAAGTTATCAAGACTGGCAAAGATATGCTTAGCAAGCTCTAGACCTCTGACATCATCTTGTCGGAGAAAATTATTAGCACGTTCCATTGAAAGACTAATCATCTCTGTCATCTTGGTACTCAGTAGAGGGAAAGTGTTAATCACTTCCAAGGTTTTCACAGCTAAGCATTCAGCTTTATCATAGTAGCCATTGACAGAGTAATGCTTGATAGCAGTTCTTAAGCAGGCAATATAGTAGTCAGCAGTACGGATTGAATGGTATTCAGTCTGTTTTTTTAGAGTATCTAATAAGTGGTAGAGTCTGTAATCTAAAAATTCGATTGAAAAGTGAGGCAGGATAGATGAAAAGATATTGACCTCAATTTTGTTCCAGTCGTCCAATTCACTCAGATAGTTCTTGATATATTCTAGTTCTTGATAATCTTTTGGAGTCAGAAAAGAATCGCCGATGATGTTTGCGATAGCAAATTTATTGACTACACGGTTGGCAATCACATAGTGTTCAGCAATCCCAGGATTTTCCATGGGTTGATTAATCAAACTAATGATCTTTTTAAATTCACGCTTGTAGGCCAAATCAGCAACTTGAGCCTGTAATTTATGAAATTCCGTTGGAAACATCTGTGTTTTGAGACTATCAAAGGTTTCTTTATCAATTCCAATATTAGAAAGAATCTCTTCAAATTTTTGAATGGTTATTCGAGATTTCCCTTGTTCAAACTGACGTAAAAAGTGAGGAGTCACTGTAGTCCCGGCAGCTTCCTTCTGAGTAAACCCTCTCTCCTCACGAATGGCCTTATATACTAATCCATAAATACTTTCATCTTGCATCCTAAAGCTCCTCGAGTCCTTTTTTCTATTCTATCATAATTCTACCAATTTTTAAGGTAATTTTAAGAAAAAAGTAATTATAGTTACGTTTTTTCGGGGGGGGGGGGTAATTGTTCAATAAAGGTAAATATAAATACGCTTTTTGTAAATAAGGTAAATAGCATGATATACTGTAACCGTAAACAATAAGATTTAAAAGGAGATTGTTGATGATTAAATACAAAGAATTGGAAAGTTATATCGATGAATGGAGATATTATTCCGATGAGAACAATCCAAGATTGGATTTAGAATATTGCAAGACGAAAATTGTTGAGAAAGCAAAAGAGTTTGATCTTCCTTGCCAAATTGATGAAGAACAAATAAAACTCGGCGGTTTGTTCAATAAAGAGATTGAAGAATGTCTAGTTATTTCGCACCCAGATCATCAGAAAGACTATGTAAAGTTTTGTTTTCGTTTAAAAAATCAAGGATCAGTACAGCTTCTGACTATAGATACTTTAGGTGAGAGTAAACAATTAAAAAAATACTATATATCAGAAGATAATAAAAGATTCAGAGAAGCAATTAGAGAATCGGACTTGTCATTGGGTCAGAAATTAGGAGCTCAACTTAGTAATTTAACAGTTAGCAGTCTTAGAACTTTGGGGAAAATCAGAGCAAGATTGATGCAGAGTTAAAATACTGTGAGTTTTTAACAGAAGTATTAACACAGTTTAAATCAAATAATGATTAGGAGTGAAATATGAGTAAAGCAATTGGAATTGATTTAGGAACGACTTATTCAGCAGTATCTGTATTATCAGAGACTGGACAACCACAAATTTTATTGAATCAAGATGGTGAAAATTTAACTCCATCTGTTGTATTCTTTCAGGATTTTGATGGGAAAGATGAACCCCTTGTTGGTATTCAAGCTAAAAATTTGGCAGCAAGTCGTCCTGAAGCCGTTGTACAGTATGTCAAAAGACAGATGGGAAATCCAAACTGGAAGTTTGATTCTCCTAGTGATACTGTTTATACGGCAGAAGAAATTTCAGCAATCATTTTAAAAAGATTAAAAGAAGGAGCAGAAAATGCACTTGGTGACAAAGTAGAGGATGTTGTAATAACTGTTCCAGCTTATTTTGATGATGCCCGTAGAACAGCCACGAAACATGCTGGAGAAATTGCTGGACTTAATGTTTTACGAGTTTTAAATGAACCGACAGCCGCTGCACTTGCATACGGTATATCAGCAGAAAAAAATGAGACAGTATTGGTATACGATTTAGGTGGTGGAACTTTTGACGTCACATTAATGAAAATAAAAGATGGCGAGTTTGATGTTATTGCCACCGATGGAGATCGTAATCTAGGAGGGTTTGATTTTGATAACGCCTTATCAATGATTATTGCTGAAAAGATGGAAGAACAGGGAGCAGAGGATATTTATACGGATGAACATTTTACTGCCTTACTTCGTGAAAAATCAGAGAATACAAAGAGAGGACTAACAACTGTAGAAAAAACAAATGTCTTTCTCGACTATAAAGGAAAAAGTTATAAAATTCCGATAACACGTGTAGAATTTGAAGAAGCAACAAAAAGTCTAATGAATCGTACAGAGGAGCTGTTAGATGATGTTGTTGAAGAATCTGGAATGTCATGGGATGAAATTGACCAAGTACTATTAATAGGTGGTTCAACTCGAATGCCAATGGTACAAAGAAAATTGGAAGAGAAAATTGGGAAGAAGATTGTATATTCTATTAATCCAGATGAAGCTGTAGCACAAGGAGCAGCAATTCAGGCAGCATTGGAAATCGCTAATAAATCAGAAAGTGCAGATGTTAGTGAAACAGTTCGTGGATTAGCAGAAAAGTTAGTTGTTTCGGATGTCACTTCTCAAGCCTTAGGAACTCTGGCTCTTTCGAATGGTGTACAAAGAAATACAATTATTATTCCTAAAAATTCTAAGGTACCAAACAAGTACTCTGAGTATTTTTCAACAGTTGTAGATAATCAACAAAATGTGTTAGTAGAGGTTACTCAAGGGGATGACGAGGATCCACAATTTGTTACGGTTATAGGAGAGAGTACCATTAAATTACCAGGGGACTGGCCAGCAGGAACGGTTTTGAAGGTAACTTATCATTACGATGTCGATCAAACAGTGTTTGTAGAGGTACATGATTCGGATAATCGCTTATTGGGTACTTTTGAGGTAGAGAGACAAGCAAATCTCGATAAAAGTGCTGTAGAAGTAGCTAGTCGTAGAATAAAAGATTTAACTATTGATTAGGGGAGGAACACAATGTCAGTCATAAATTATTATGAAGAGTTAGGGATTTCAGAAACAAGTTCATTAGATGATGTTAAGAAAAGTATCAAGTCAAATAGAAGACGCTATCGCCAGTTGACAGGTTCACCAAATATTGATCAAAGATCAATGGCTGAGAGAAAGATGGAAGTCATTGCACAGGCAGAAAAAGTATTTGAAAGTGAAGAAACCAGACAAAAATATGATAAGGAATTAGAAATTTCTAAACAAAGTTCTGAAGGAGTCCCTGATTCGACTCCAACTAATCATTCAAATTCAAGCTATCTTGATTCAGCTAGACAGGCCTTCTATTCAGGAAAGAAATCATTAGCTTATTCCTACATTGAAGAAGCCTTAAAAATAAATCGAAATGATGCAGATGTTTGGTATTTTAAGGCTATGATTAGCCTTGAAGATAGAAAGTTATCGGATGCAGAGCTAGCTATTAGTGAAGCTAATAGATTGAAACCTAAAAATGCGGATATCTTATCTTTGCTAGGTGATGTTTATTGTGAACAGAATCAGCAAAAGTTTGCAATTCAGTATTATCAGGAAGCTTTTGAACTATCTAATAATTCCTTTTATCTTTTGAAAAAGGGAAGATCACTATTTTTATTTGATCAGTATAAACAGGCAGTAAAAGATGTGCGATATCTGTATGATCATTATTTAGAAGAAAATAAAAATAATGAAGAATATATTTATTACCTTTTATCATGCTCTTATAGAGAAATTGGAGATAATGAAGAAGCCTATAATTTTGCAAGAAAATTAGTAGATGTTTCAGATTCACTAGAGCATAAACTACATTATGCAGGTATTCTATTTTTGAAATCTGAAGATGAGTGTGAGAATTATTTAGATACCTTAAACGAACGCTATGGTAACAATAAAGATTTCCAGCAAGTATATTTTAAGTTACTATTAGATATCACGATAGAGCGTATGAAAAAAGCACCTGATACAGACGTTGAGGCTTTCTTTAGAAAATATATTGATCGAACAAAATATGAGAATGAAGCAGTTATAGATAATAAGGCGCGTCTTCGAATTGCAGAAGCTTACTTGGCCAAGGCACAAAGTTTAGGGATTGAAAATAAAATTATAGATAATGATTTTTACAATGAATTTATTGAAAATAAAAATTATATCAATTATGCCACAACACGCCATTCACAAGGTATGGGATGTCTCATGTTCATCTTAGTTTTTGCAGCCAATTGGTTTTTGAGTGGTTTCTTTGATAAGTTTGTACATAGCTTTTGGATTAGTAACGCATTAAGTTTGGCATTGTTATCAAATATTGTCATGTATTACAATTACCCTAAAGGATGGCAAATAAATAGAAGAAAGAAAGGATAAAGTTTTTATGAGTGAAGAAGTATTGCATGAAAAAGTTTCGTATATCGTAGATAAAGTTGAAGATATTGAATCTTTAATTACACGCCGTTTATTGGAAGATAAAGCCAAAAATAGTTTGATAGAAGAACTGAAGCAGTATTTAATCTATAGACAGGATTTAGATAAGGGTGAGAAATTTGCTCCATTTATGAAACAGATTCTTCAGGTTATTGATCGTATTGAATCATCTGAGGAAAAATCAGATTTTCTTACTTCAATTGCTGAAGAACTTCTGCAAATTCTTTCATTGAATGGATTACAAGTTATTGACAATAGTGGTACGATTGACCCAAGTATGCATGAGGTTGTCAATACAGTGGCAGTTACTGATGAACAAAGTGAAAATAATATTGTTGAAGTATTACAAAAAGGATATTTGTTAAATAATAGGGTTCTTAGACCAAGTAAAGTGACTATTGCTAAATAAGATATTTTTTAGGAGGTGGAGAAATTGTTTCGCTTTTTTAAGCATCACAGAAATATACTATATTTTATATTAGGATTTCTTTGGGGCAGAAGACAGAATGCTAAGGTTTCTCCAGAACCACCTACTCTTTCCACACCCCAACACAGTGAACTTCCCAGTATTTCAAAGGCAACTCATAATGGTAAAATGACAGGATTTGAACCACAAAAGCTTAAAAATTATCCACTTTATCAGCATGAATTGATGTTTGGAGAACCTGGAAAAGGATTGAATAAATCAGGATTCGATGAATCTGCAGTTAATCTTGGTCAAGAGGGTGAAATTAATTTTGCGAAAGCATTACAAAAACAAGGACTTTTAGAAAAATTAGTTACATTTTGGTCTGTTCATAATCTTAATTTAGAAGATGAAAGGGTAGATGCAGATATTGATTGTGTTATTGTTTCTGGATCTACAATTTGGTTAGTAGATTTAAAATTTTATGCTTCAGGAAATGTGATTTATAGAGAAGCGGATGGGTTATTGTACACTATAGATAGTGCTACAGGTGCTCAAATAGGCAGACCTAAAAAAATGTCCCCTAACATGTCTTATGCAGAAGAAAGCTTTTCCCATAAATTTGCGAATTTATTAAAATATTATCGCTTGGAAACACGTGTTGTCTTGATGCCTACCTATAAGGGTGCAGGTAGATTGGATAATGTCTTTTGGCCAGGTCATATTAAGTCTGTTAGTCTAGAAGAGATGTTAGATGAGTTATCTAGGGAAGATAAGTTTAGGGATACAATTGGTGGACAGATGATTCGGCAGACATTTAATTTACTTTTGAAACGCTAAATTATGTAAAAATAGTAAAGAATTGATGTTATAGATTTTTTATATGAGTTATATTTCAAGAATAATATGAGCCGAATTGAATTTACTAGAATTTATACAATCCAGAAAAATATTTCTAAGGAAGTAGAAGTAAGTATTCTAAATTATTTTAATAAGTTTAGATTAATATTTACCTACAAATTATTAAACAAATATAGGGGGAATTCTGCTTGAAGATTGTCATGGTTTTAAGAAATGATAAATTGGATGGATAGGAGAGCTGGAATTTATATGAGAACAAACATTTTAAAATTAAGTCAATTCTTAAATATTTTCTATTTAAAAATTGCTTTACTAATATTCTCGTGCTTGTATTTTATTGCTCCATGGTTCATTGTATTAAAGGATTTTGAAACATATAAAGTTCAATATCCAGCTGTAAGTGGAATAGCTGAGTTTATCGTTTTAACATCTTTCTTAGTTTTTGTATATATTTCCCCTATATTTTTTGTGATTTTTCTATATAAAATAATTGTGGGCAGTATTAATGTAAGACGCAGTTTGATACAGATAAAGAATTACAAATTCTATATGATTGTTTTGAATAGAATACCACTACATACATTTATGGTTTATTTTTCATCAGTATTGTTATGGTTAATGTATCTTACAAAACCAGTGGATTTGAGTAATGCTTTACCTTTGCCAATTATCTTACCTCTTGACAAGATAAATCCCTTCTATATAATTCTAGGATACTGGCTATTAAATAAGCGATGTGAATATCAGTTGCATCAGTATCTTTATCCTGTAATGAGAGGGAGTTCTCATGATGGTAGAATTTATGCTCTTCCTGAGGAACTTTTTATCTGGAATAGGAATAGAAGTCAAAAAATTGGTAAGTGGAAACGAGATAGAAGGTACAATACGACCACCGATCTAGTCGAAGCTCAAATTGGTTATAGTAAGTTTCCATTTTTTTTGCTGGCAACAAAATGGTCAGTAGATCCTTATGATCAAAACTGGACAATAGGAGAAAAGGCATATTTGACAAGTAGGTGGAAATGATAAAATAGAAAGTCTTTAGTCTAATAACTAGGAAAAAGATTAAGTATACTTTTTTCATAAAAAATTCATTTGCTAATCAAATAAAGGTAAACATAGATACTCTTTTCGTCAATATGGTAAAGTCCATACCATGCTATAACCGTAAATAATAAAAATTTAAAGGAGGTTTTTGATAATGAAGTCAAAAACAGTTTTAGTAACCAGCCTAGCCGCTGCAACATTTGGTCTTGTCTCTCTTGTAGATACAGCAGGAGTTCTACCTTTTTCAGCAAAAACAGTACAAGCTGACACACAAACGCTGACTACAGCTGCAAAATATTATATTCTTGTTCCGAAGGATTCAGAAGTATTTAAAAATTGGAGAGGTACTGCTAATCGTCCCATTATTTGGGCCACAAAAACCACTCCAGAATTATCTTATTTCCAAGAATCTGCTCGCAACTATATCGCTAATGAGAATAAGTCTGGTGCCAATTACATAGAGTGGAAAGGAACTGTAGAAGAGTTTAAAGAGGCGATTAAGGAGCTGACGGATAAAAAACCAACTCCAAATCCAGCTCCAATCCCACAATCGGATAAAAAACCAACTCCAAATCCAGCCCCAATTCCACAATCTACAGTTTCGTCTGGTTGGTCAGGTTCATCTTACTACCAAAATGGTACTAAAGTCACTAGTAAGTGGATTTTTGATAAAAACTATAATTCCTACTTCTACCTAGATGCTTCAGGTAATTATGTTCAAAATGCATGGGAAGGTGATTACTATCTTAAGTCAGGTGGCTACATGGCTAAGAAGGAGTGGATCTATGATAAGAACTACAGTTCATATTACTACCTAACGTCGGAAGGAAGTTACGCCCGTAATACTTGGGTAGGTGATTATTACCTCAAATCAAATGGTAAGATGGCTAAAGGTGAGTGGATTTATGACAGTAACTACGGCTCTTACTATTACTTAACCTCGGAAGGGAGTTATGCTCGTAATACTTGGGTAGGTGATTATTATCTCAAGTCAAATGGAAAGATGGCAGTGAATGAGAGTACCCCAGATGGTTATCAAGTTGATGGTTCAGGCAAGTGGATTCGCTCTCAGGGAACGACTTCTACAGCTAGCAGTTCACAAGCAACATCATTAGGAATAAGTCTTTACCATGTCAATGATGCTATGACTTATATCGATATTGCTCTACCTAGTACACCATCTTCGTCATATCAAGTAGCCTATGATTTTGCCTTAGTTGATGCAGATACAGGTTCAGTTTCTACACAAACTCAGTTTACTGTGACCTATAATCCAAGTCTACGTGCCTTTCAAACTCGTCACTTCTTTAGTGCAACTCCAGATGGCAGTTATCGCTTTGTTATCAAAGGAAAAGGGCAAGATGGTAAGGTATACAATGGACAATCAGTTGTCTTTCGTGTAAAGAATCATCGTTTTGTCGGATAGATGAGTGATAGGTTTTAAACAAATAAATATTAAAAATAAAGGAAATGAATAACATGAACAAAAAGAAATTATTAGTATGTGCTTTGGCACTTTCAACAGTCGGAGTAGTATCAACTATTGACACAGCAGGAGTTTTACCTTTTTCAGCGAAAACAGTGCATGCGGAAATTACCAAAATTGAAAATCATAAGGTGGACTATAAGATTACACCAGGTTCAGAAAATAAAATTATCTATGTGGATATGACTGTTGAGAAGGTACCTGTAAATAGTGTAGTTATAGATGCAGACCTTGTAAATGCAAATACAGGACAAATTACTAAAAAAAATTATATTAGTGCAAGTTTTGATAAATCGTCTGTTCCAATCACTCACCAAGGATGGAATAATCTTTATTATGTTCCAGACGGTGAATATTACTTACAATTTTATGGGGAGGAAGGAGTAGATACTATCTTGCATAAATATAGCGGTAGATCAGCTACATTCACTGTTAAGGATGAAAAATATGTTAATCCTCTAGACTCTTCAACTCCTAAAGAAACAGAAAAACCAAAAGCTACTGAAACTCCAAAACAATCTACTAACTCTAACTCAGGTCAGACTGGCTGGTCAGGTTCTTCTTACTATAAAGCTGGTGTTAAAGTAGTGAATCAATGGATTTTTGATGTTCAGTACAATTCATACTTCTACCTAAATGCTTCAGGAAATTATGTTCAAAATGCTTGGTCAGGCAACTACTACCTAAAATCAGGTGGTTACATGGCTAAGAGCGAGTGGATTTACGATAAAAACTATAGTTCATACTATTATCTAACATCAGAAGGCAGCTATGCACGTAACACATGGGTAGGTAGCTATTATCTCAAATCAAATGGTAAAATGGCTAAGAGCGAATGGGTCTATGATAGCAGCTATAGTTCTTACTATTACTTAACATCAGAAGGCAGCTATGCGCGTAACACATGGGTAGGTGACTACTACCTCAAATCAGATGGTAAGATGGCTGTCAACGAACGTACCCCAGATGGCTACAAAGTAGATGCAAGTGGTAAGTGGGTAAAATAAAATTATAGATTTCAAACTATAATCTACTAGAAACAAATTGAAACGGAAAATAATTTGCGAATAAGCAACATTTTGATAAAATAAAAATAGCGAAAGGAATTGGCACAAGCTGGTTCCTTTCTCTTAGATAAGGGATTAATATGAAAAAATTATTAGTAACAACACTTTTACTGACACTGGTTTTGGGAGGATGTCAGTATCTACCTTGGAATAAAAGCGCAGAAACACCATCTGATTCAACATCAGATACATCTGCAGCAAGTCCAGAGATAGATTACAGCCAATATAACAAGGTTCTCGATGACTATGAAAAAGTAGCTAAAGGCACCTTGCCGACAGGTATGGATGTCAATCCCCTAGCTAGTCAAGTAAAGTCTTCTCAAGGCTTTTATACAGATGTGGTTTACCACAAGACAGATTTGAATAATGATGGAGTTGATGAACTTTTACTTGCTCTTGAAATGAAGAGTGGAGAAAAGAGTTTACTTGATATCCGTACTTTGAAAGATGGGAAGGTGATTCGTCTGACCAATCAAGAAAATCACTTGGAGTTGCTTGGTGAAAGAATGACGGTCAATATTTTGCCAGATAATTCTCTACTTTATCGTGGGGCTGGTACAGCAACGAGTCACATCTATGCTCACTACCAATTTAGTGAAGACGGGCAGTCTTTGGTAAAGGCTAAGGAGGCTCAAGAACTAGCAGATCTTGGGGTCGGTTCGCCCATTTCTCTAGAGACTCTAAGTTGGAAGTCAGTTTCTGATAAACTTCCAGGAGGAGCAAGTGCAGATAAGGGTACAGAGGAAACTAAATCAACCGTAGATTACAGTCCTTATAACAGCATTTTGAAGGATTATGAATTTATTTTAGACCATAAGTCAGAGGTTAAGGATAACATCAATCCAACTGCTAATATCTATGCAGGGATGGCAGAACGTAGTCAAGCCTTTACCTATGCAATGGTTGATATGGACAAAAATGGCATTGATGAATTGATTGTATCTTCGAAAAATGGTAGTGAGATTTTAGATATTTTTACACTCAAAGATCAGAAAGTCATTCGCCTTACTAATTCTGAAAATAAAATGCAGATGCTTGGCACACGCTTTAAGGCCTATCTCCTAGAAGATGGCAAGCTTTATACCCAGTGGAATCCATTCGCAGGCGATCCACAAACCATTCATACCGTTTGGAAATTGAATAGTAATGGAGACAAACTAGAGAAGGTTAAAGAATCCAAGACAGAGGATGAAGTCAGTCCTGGTGCTCGAATGAATCTATCTAGTCTGACTTGGAAATCTGTAACAGAAAAATTTGCTGCAACAGCCTCTTCATCAAATCAAAATATTTCTGGGAAAATGGATATTAATGCCATAAAAAATGGAGATTTCTCTAGTATTGAGGGAAAATGGAGTAATGGTCACGGAGGAGAAGACTTAGTCTTTAGTAAAGATGGCTTGATAGCACCAGAGAAATTTAAAGTTGACCTTGCAGAATCAGAAATAGTAAATGAGTTTCTACGAGCTCGCTATTCAGGTCCATCTTTTGGAGTCTTTATTCAATTCATACCAGCAGGTGTTAGAATACCGGATGAGACATCAATGGATGGATTAATATCAGACGCTTCGGATATTAGTAAAGATAGAATCATCTATCGTGCTTCATTTCCAGTACATAATAAACCAGAACAATTCTTATATCGTGTAGACTAGGAGTGAAATATATTCATTTAATTAACAGCACCTCATGCACATGGAAATGCTCAATCTTTTTCTACAGAGTTAAATAAGATTTTCCCAAAATCCATTGACAAAAGCCAACATTTTTTGTAAAATAAGAATCAATTAAATACCAACACCGAATGAAGTTTAATAGAAGTGGAGAATCGTATGATTTTCCATGACTGTAAATGGACGGAACTCTGGAGAGACCGTAAAGGCACCGAAGGGGCAAGGCAGGTAACTGCTCAAACTCTCAGGTAAAAGGACAGAGCTAGGATAGACCGCTTTTTAGCATTTATCTAAGCATTCCAGAGTACATGTATTTTGCATGTGCTCTTTCTTTTGGGGTTGAAAAGATAGGAGAAGGAAATGTTAGAATTGCTTAAATCAATTGATGCTTTTGCTTGGGGCCCACCCCTCTTGATTCTCTTGGTCGGAACAGGGATTTACCTAACTGCCCGTCTAGGTCTCTTGCAGGTTTTGCGTTTGCCTAAGGCCTTTCAACTCATTTTTACTAAGGACAAGGGGCATGGAGATGTATCCAGCTTTGCGGCACTATGTACAGCCCTAGCAGCGACAGTTGGTACGGGAAATATTATCGGGGTAGCTACAGCTATCAAGGTCGGTGGACCAGGAGCTCTATTTTGGATGTGGATGGCGGCTTTCTTTGGAATGGCAACCAAGTATGCGGAAGGACTCTTGGCGATTAAATACCGCACCAAGGACGACCATGGTGCAGTAGCGGGAGGTCCAATGCACTATATTCTTCTAGGGATGGGAGAAAAGTGGCGACCACTTGCTATCTTCTTTGCCCTAGCAGGTGTTCTAGTAGCTTTGTTGGGAATCGGGACCTTCACTCAAGTCAACTCGATTACAGAATCTATCCAAAATACGACGGCTATTTCGCCAGCTATCACCGCTCTCATTTTGTCTGTCTTTGTAGCGATTGCTGTCTTTGGTGGACTCAAGTCCATTTCTAAGGTTTCAACTACTGTTGTTCCTTTTATGGCTATTATTTATATTTTGGGAACTCTTACAGTTATTTTTTTTAATATTGGGAAGATTCCTCCCACAATCGCTTTAATCTTGACATCAGCTTTTAGTCCTGTTGCTGCAGTAGGTGGATTTGCCGGTGCTAGCATTCGGATGGCTATTCAAAATGGTGTGGCGCGTGGTGTGTTCTCAAATGAATCTGGTCTGGGTTCTGCTCCCATTGCAGCGGCTGCAGCTAAGACAAATGAACCAGTAGAGCAAGGCTTGATTTCCATGACAGGAACCTTTATTGATACCCTCATCATTTGTACTCTGACTGGTTTGACCATCTTGGTAACTGGTGTTTGGAGTGGTGATTTGAATGGGGTTGCCTTGACTCAATCTGCCTTCTCAACAGTCTTTTCACACTTTGGACCTGGTCTCTTGACCATCTTCCTTGTGCTCTTTGCCTTTACGACAATTCTAGGTTGGAACTACTACGGGGAACGTTGTTTTGAGTTCCTCTTTGGGGTTCGTTTTATTTGGCTTTACCGTGTGGTCTTTGTGCTCATGGTCTTGTTGGGAGGATTTATCGAGTTGGATATGGTTTGGATTATCGCGGATATCGTGAATGCCTTAATGGCTCTACCAAACTTGATTGCCCTCTTAGTCTTGTCGCCAGTCGTTATTGCTGAAACTAAAAAGTATTTTGACAAATAATGAAATCACACCTCGCGTGTGATTTTTTTGCCTTCATAAAAAATTTCTATCGATGCAATTTAAAATATATATTATACACGGTATAGAATCTGTGATAGACTAGATTTCAACAAAATGAAAAGAGGTTTTATGATGACAACATTTACCATCCACACAGTAGAATCAGCACCAGCAGAAGTGAAAGAGGTTCTTGAAACAGTAGAAAAAGATAACAATGGCTATATTCCCAACCTAATCGGTCTCTTGGCTAATGCACCAACTGCTTTAGAAGCCTACAGAACTGTCGGAGCTATCAATCGTCGCAACAGCCTGACACCCGTTGAGCGTGAAGTGGTGCAAATCACGGCAGCCGTGACCAATGGTTGTGCCTTCTGCGTCGCAGGTCACACAGCCTTTTCAATCAAACAAATCCAGATGAATGATGATCTTCTGCAAGCCCTCCGCAATCGTACTCCAATTGAAACAGATCCTAAATTGGACACCCTAGCTAAGTTTACCTTGGCGGTTATCAATACCAAGGGACGTGTGGGAGATGAAGCCTTGGCTGAGTTTCTAGAAGCTGGCTACACCCAACAAAATGCCTTGGATGTGGTTCTTGGTGTCAGCCTAGCAAGCCTCTGTAACTATGCCAATAATCTAGCTAATACCCCAATTAACCCAGAATTGCAACCTTATGCTTAATCATTATCTGAGTAAAAAATGAAGTCTGAAATAATTGGACTTCGTTTTTTTAGTCCTCATTTAAGCGCTTTTATGCTATACTGAAACTAACATGATTATTGGAGGTTAGGATGAAAAAACTCCCCTTGGTATTTTCTGGTTGTTTGCTAGGTTTGGCAGGAGCTGGAAACCTTATTTTAGATACGTTGCCGGTTCTGTCCCATCTGTTTAGTCTGACAGGTTTGGTTTTGTGGACTTACTTTCTAATGCTGCATCTCTTTAATTGGAAGGAAATCAAGCAAGAATTGACCAAGCCTCCTCTTTTGTCAGGGATGGCCACTTTTCCTATGGCTGGGATGATTTTATCGACTTATGTCTTTCGAGTCTTCCCTCATCTTCCTTTGGTAGCGCAAGGACTTTGGTGGTTTTCATTTCTCTTGGATTTGTTCTTGATTGCTGGTTTCACCATTAAATTTGCCTATCCAGGTAAGAGAGTTCAGGCCACTCCTAGCTGGACGGTTCTCTATGTGGGGATAGCAGTAGCAGCCTTGACCTATCCTCTTGTAGGCATCATAGAAATTGCCTATGCGACTTTGAGTTTTGGATTTCTCTTGACCTTCTATCTCTACCCGCTTATTTATAGCGATTTAAAGAAACATCCGCTCCCACTAGCCTTGCTTGGGCAAGAAGGGATCTACTGTGCTCCCTTCTCTCTACTCTTGGCTTCTCTAGTCCGAGTTGGAGGAGCCAGCCTACCAACTTGGGTCTTAATCGTCATGATTTTGGCTTCTCAATCCTTCTTTTTCTTTGTTTTGACTCGCCTGCCCAATATTTTAAAACAAGGCTTTCAACCAGCCTTCTCAGCACTCACCTTCCCAACCATTATCACAGCTACCTCTCTCAAGATGTCTCAGGGAATCTTGAAACTTTCATTTTTGGATTATTTGGTATTGGCTGAAACTATTATATGCCTAACTATTTTATTCTTTGTATTGGGCACTTATCTGATTTGGTTACGAAAAAAGGTCTAGCTAAAAATAGCTAAACCTTATTTTTTATGGTTTGATAACTTCAGCTCCACCCATGTATGGACGAAGTGCTTCTGGGATAGTCACAGAACCATCTGCGTTTTGGTAGTTTTCAAGAATAGCAGCTACTGTACGTCCAACTGCAAGTCCAGAACCGTTTAAGGTGTGGAGCAATTTTACCTTGCCATCAGCTTCATCGCGGTAACGGATTTGAGCACGACGGGCTTGGAAATCTTCTGTGTTTGAACAGCTTGAGATTTCACGGTAGGTATTTTGCGCTGGAATCCAAACTTCCAAGTCGTAAGTTTTGGCAGCTGAGAAGCCCATATCTCCAGTAGAGAGTGCAACGACACGGTATGGAAGGTTGAGTTTTTGAAGGATATTTTCAGCATTGGCTGTCATTTTTTCCAATTCTTCATAAGATTCTTCTGGTTTGGTAAATTTAACCATTTCAACCTTGTGGAATTGGTGCAAACGAATCAAGCCACGAGTATCACGTCCAGCTGAACCAGCCTCAGAACGGAAGGATGGGCTCATAGCAGTGAAGTAGATTGGCAGGTCTTTACCGTCAAGGATTTCATCACGGTAATAGTTTGTCAGAGGAACTTCAGCTGTAGGAATAAGGACGTAATTGCTGTCGCTCAATTCAAAAGTATCTTCCTTGAATTTTGGATATTGACCAGTACCAAACATAGAATCATGGTTAACCATGTAAGGCGTGATGACTTCAGTATAGCCTTCCTTGCCATGCTCATCCAACATAAAGTTGTAGATAGCACGTTCCAAACGAGCACCGAGGCCTTTATAGAAGAGGAAGCGAGCACCTGTTACCTTACCACCGCGTTCCCAGTCAAGGATACCAAGGTCTTCACCAAGATCCCAGTGGGCTTTTGGCTCGAAGTCAAACTCGCGTGGAGTACCCCAACGGCGAACTTCCACATTGTCATCTTCGTCAGCTCCGACAGGAACGCTGTCAGCAGGGATGTTTGGAAGAGTAGTGGTAAATTCTGTCAATTTAGCATCAATTTCTGCCAATTCAGCATCCAAGGCTTTTACTTCAGCAGATAGGGTTTGCATGGCAGCAATCTTGTCATCTGCATTTTCCTTGTTGCGCTTAGCTTGGGCAATCTCAGCAGAAACTGTGTTTCGTTCTGCCTTGAGAGTTTCAACCTTGACCAAGATGTCACGACGTTTAGCGTCGATTTCTTTCATCTCATTCAAGACAGCAGCATCTACACCACGTGTAGCCAATTTTTCTGCGACAGCATCAAAGTCTGTACGAATACGTTTGATATCTAACATAAGAACTCCTTTATGAAAAAAGCACACCTGACAAAGCGTTGGAGTGGCAGGGCCACGGTTCCATCCAACTTCACAGGTGTGCACTTGATTGTGTATGCAATTGTTACTAACGGTAGAATTTCACCTATCCCTCCTATCTGCTCGCAGCATCCGCAGACTTTCTGAAAGAAGAAGATAACCTACTTATCCGTTGCTATGATTATACTAAAGTTTCTACTTTTTTGCAAATAGATTTTTAAATTTTTGCCCAATGGTCTGAATCAGAGTCGGAAGTTTGACGACCTTGTCATTACCCAGTTTTTCGCGAGCAATTTTGAGGATGGCACCTGAGTCTTTTGAAGCAAAGAGGAATTTTCCTCTGTCTGTAAAGACTTCGAAGTGGCGACTGATTTTGCGACCAGAGACATTAGCTCCAATCTGGTTGATATGACTCCAAGGAATCTGGATAAATTGTTCAACATTGACATCTGGGTAAAATTCCAAAGCCTGATCTCCGACTAGGAATTTCCCAACTTTCCCAGCTATAGAGAGGTAGGAAGTGCCTGTCGTATTGAGGAGCACTGTTTTGTTAAGCGATTGGGCCATGATTAGTCTTCCTTACTTTCACCGAAAAAGGCATTGTAGAGGGCTTTAATAGCTGCTTTCTCTTGGTCCTTATGGACAACAAACATGATAGACACTTCACTAGAACCTTGAGACATCATCTGGATGTTGATCTTATTTTCAGATAAAGCGCGTGTCGCAGTAGCAGTGACACCGATATGGCTCTTCATCTTTTCTCCAACAATCATAATGATTGAAAGGTCGTGCTCGATTTCTGCATGGTCTACTTCGGCCTTTTGAACCAACTGACGAAGGATTTCTTCTTCCTTGATAGGAGTTAGTTCGCGAGAACGGAGGATGATTGAAAGATCGTCGATACCTGTTGGCATATGTTCCCAACCGATGTTAAGATCTTCAAGGATCTGAAGAACCTTGCGTCCAAATCCAACCTCACGGTTCATGAGGTATTTCGACATATTAATGCTGACAAAGCCTGAGTCACCAGCAATTCCCACAACTGGAAATTCATCACTACTGTGTTTTAGAACGATACGAGTACCTGGATGGTCAGGATTGTTGGTATTCTTGATAACTAGAGGAATTTTTCCACGGTAGGCAGGTAGAAGAGCTTCATCATGAAGGACTGAGAATCCTGCATAGGCCAACTCACGCATTTCACGGTAGGTCAATTCAGGGATAGAATGTGGTTGATGGATGATACCTGGGTGAGCTGCAAAGATACCATCAACATCCGTAAAGTTTTCATAGAGATCAGCTTTAACCCCTGCAGCAATGATAGAACCAGTGATATCAGAGCCTCCACGTGAGAAGGTACAGATTTGATTTTCCCTGGTAACCCCAAAGAAACCAGGAATGACAAGAACTTCATTTGCATTTGTCAATTCTTCAATCTTGTCATAACTTGATGGAATGATGCGAGCGTTACCAGGTTCACTTGTGACCACAATACCAGCTTCTCTAGGGTGCACATAGCGTGCATCGATACCATTTTGATTAAAGTAGGCAGCAATCAATTTAGCATTATTGTTTTCACCGGCAGCTAGGAAAGTATCGTAGAGAAATTCATTTGCATCAATAGGAAGAGTGGCCAAGGCGCGAATGCTTTTTGAAATTTTCTCAAGAACAGCTGGCTTCAGTCCCAATTCGCTTACCATAGCAGCATAGCGGTCGATAATCCAATTTTGACTCTTGCTAATATCGTTACCAGCGACATAATCACGGTAATATTTAATCAAGGCATCCGTAACCTTAGTATCTTCAGCATTGCGCTTACCAGGTGCAGAAACAACTACAAAACGACGCTCTGGATCGCTTTTAACGATGTTTAAAACTTTTTCTAATTGACCAGCAGAGGCAAGAGAGCTACCTCCAAATTTAACAACCTTCATAAGAACTCCTAAAGTAAGTATTTTATACGATTATAGCAGAAAGAAAGCCTTTTTTCAATGAAGAAAATAAGACGATTTCAAGGATAAAACGAGCCTTGCCAATCGGCTGAGACACTTTCAGACGATTTTTTATTGCTTTCTGCTCCTAAAAAAGATATACTTTGAAAATAAAATAATTTAATGCTCAATGAAAATCAAAGAGCAAACTAGGAAGCTAGCCGTAGACAGTACTTGAGTACGGCAAGGCGAAGCTGACGTGGTTTGAATTTGATTTTCGAAGAGTATAAATCGCTTATAAAATAAAAAGGAGTCCCGATGGAACACATTATTTATCAGCTTGAAGAGGACTTGGCAATCATTACCTTGAACCGTCCTGAGGTAGCAAATGGTTTTCATATTCCTATGTGTGAGGAAATTTTAGAAGCCCTAACTTTGGCGGAAGAGAATCCAGCTGTACAGTTTATCTTGATTAATGCTAATGGCAAAGTCTTTTCAGTTGGGGGAGATTTAGTAGAGATGAAGCGGGCAGTGGATGAGGATGATATTCTATCATTGACGAAAATCGCAGAATTGGTCAATACTATTTCTTATAAAATCAAGCAAATTGCTAAACCTGTCTTGATGGAGGTTGATGGGGCTGTTGCAGGTGCTGCAGCAAATATGGCTGTTGCCGCAGATTTCTGTCTAGCGACCGATAAGGCTAAATTTATACAAGCATTTGTTGGAGTTGGTTTGGCTCCGGATGCAGGAGGAATTCATCTCTTGAGCCGAAGTATTGGTGTGACTCGTGCTGCCCAACTAGCCATGACAGGAGAGGCTTTAACCGCAGAAAAAGCTCTGGAGTGGGGTCTTGTTTATCGCGTCTGTGAAGCTGACAAACTAGAAAAGACCAGAGAACAGCTTCTTAAAAAATTAAGACGTGGTTCAAGCAATTCCTATGCTGCCATCAAGAAGTTGGTTTGGGAGAGCCAATTTAAAGATTGGCAAGAGTATGCAACTTTGGAATTGAACCTTCAAGAATCTCTAGCTCAAACGGAGGATTTTAAAGAAGGAGTGCGTGCTCATTCGGAGAGAAGAAGACCTAAATTTACAGGAAAATAGAAAAATACTTGCACCATTCTTTGAACTTTGATATAATTCTTTTGTCAAATGTTTTGATTCTAAAAGTTTTTTTGAAAAGGAGGGAAGGAAAGATTGGACTACCAACGAATTAATGAATATTTAACATCTATATTTAACAATGTCCTCGTCATTGAGGAAGTTAGCTTGAGAGGTAGTCGTTTCAAGGATATCTCCATCAAAGAAATGCATACGATTGATGTGATTGGGAAATTCCCAGACGTGACACCAAGTCAAGTGTCAAAAGAGTTGATGGTGACTCTTGGGACAGTGACGACTAGTTTGAATAATCTCGAACGTAAGGGTTACATTGAACGCATTCGTTCAGAACATGATCGTCGTGTGGTGCATCTGCATTTGACAAAGAAAGGTCGCTTGGTTCATAGGCTACATAAACGCTTCCACAAAGCCATGGTTGAAAAAATCATAGATGGTATGAGTAAGCAAGAAATGGAGGTTATGAGCAAAGGTTTGACCAATCTTTATCAATTTTTGGAGGATTTGAGATAATGGCTTTTGCAAAAATAAGCCAGGTTGCTCATTATGTGCCAGAGCAAGTGGTTACAAATCATGATTTGGCTCAGATTATGGATACCAATGATGAGTGGATTTCAAGTCGGACGGGAATACGTCAAAGACATATTTCAAGAACAGAATCTACTAGTGATTTGGCTACAGAAGTTGCCAAGAAACTGATGGCAAAAGCTGGAATCACAGGAGAGGATTTGGATTTTATCATCCTAGCTACTATTACTCCAGATTCGATGATGCCCTCTACAGCTGCTCGTGTTCAAGCTAATATTGGTGCTAATAAGGCCTTTGCTTTTGACCTAACAGCAGCTTGCAGTGGATTTGTATTTGCTCTTTCAACTGCTGAAAAGTTTATCGCTTCTGGTCGCTTTCAAAAAGGCTTGGTGATTGGTAGTGAGACCCTCTCTAAAGCAGTCGATTGGTCAGACCGATCAACAGCTGTTTTGTTTGGAGATGGTGCTGGTGGTGTCTTGTTAGAAGCTAGCGAGCAAGAGCATTTTTTGGCAGAAAGTCTCAATAGTGATGGAAGTCGTAGCGAGTGTCTAACTTATGGACATTCAGGCTTGCATTCTCCGTTTTCAGATCAAGAAAATGCAGATTCATTTTTGAAGATGGATGGGCGCGCAGTCTTTGATTTTGCTATTCGGGATGTAGCCAAGTCTATCAAGCAGACTATTGATGAATCTCCTATAGAGGCGACAAACTTGGATTATCTGCTACTTCATCAGGCTAATGACCGTATTTTGGATAAGATGGCTAGAAAAATCGGTGTCGACCGAGCCAAACTTCCAGCCAATATGATGGAATATGGCAATACCAGTGCAGCAAGTATCCCGATTTTACTTTCAGAGTGTGTAGAACAAGGTCTCATCCGCTTAGATGGTAGCCAGACTGTTCTTTTATCAGGCTTCGGTGGAGGCTTGACCTGGGGCACGCTCATTCTTACAATTTAGGTAATCATGTGGTGAACACATTGTTATAAAAAACTATTTATTTTAAAGGAGTCCTATCATGGCAGTATTTGAAAAAGTACAAGAAATTATCGTTGAAGAACTTGGAAAAGACGCATCAGAAGTAACACTTGAATCAACTTTTGATGATTTGGACGCAGATTCATTGGACTTGTTCCAAGTAATCTCAGAAATTGAAGATGCTTTTGATATCCAAATCGAAGCAGAAGATGACTTGAAAACAGTTGGTGACTTGGTTGCCTACGTTGAAGAGCAAACAAAATAAGCAGAATATAAGATAGAAGGAGTAGGGAAACCCGCTCCCTCTTGTTTAGGCAATAGTTTGATTGTCAAATTATGACAGTATCGAACTATTACGTAAGCAAGAAACGATGGAGGCACTATGAAAACGCGTATTACAGAATTATTGAATATTGATTATCCTATTTTCCAAGGAGGAATGGCCTGGGTTGCTGATGGTGATTTGGCAGGGGCTGTTTCCAAGGCTGGAGGACTAGGCATTATCGGTGGGGGAAATGCCCCGAAAGAAGTTGTCAAGGCAAATATTGATAAAATCAAATCATTGACGGATAAACCCTTTGGTGTCAACATCATGCTCTTGTCTCCCTTTGTGGAAGATATTGTAGACCTCGTTATCGAGGAAGGGGTTAAGGTAGTGACAACAGGCGCAGGAAATCCAAGTAAATACATGGAACGTTTCCATGAAGCAGGGATTACAGTTATTCCTGTTGTACCAAGTGTGGCCCTAGCCAAACGCATGGAAAAAATCGGTGCAGACGCTGTTATTGCAGAAGGAATGGAAGCTGGGGGACACATTGGGAAATTAACAACCATGACCTTGGTGCGCCAGGTTGCTGCTGCTGTATCCATTCCTGTTATTGCTGCAGGAGGGATTGCAGATGGTGAAGGTGCTGCGGCTGGCTTTATGCTAGGTGCAGAGGCTGTTCAGGTTGGAACGCGTTTTGTCGTTGCAAAAGAGTCTAATGCCCATCCAAATTATAAGGCCAAGATATTAAAAGCTAGAGATATTGATACTACGATTTCAGCTCAACACTTTGGACATGCTGTTCGTGCTATTAAAAATCAGTTGACTCGTGATTTTGAACAGGCTGAAAAAGATGCCTTTAAACAAGACAATCCAGATTTAGAAATTTTTGAACAAATGGGAGCAGGTGCTCTAGCCAAAGCGGTTGTTCACGGAGATGTGGATGGTGGATCTGTTATGGCAGGTCAAATTGCAGGGCTTGTTTCCAAAGAAGAAACCGTTGAAGAAATCCTAAAAGATTTGTATTACGGAGCAGCTAAGAAAATTCAAGAAGAAGCCTCTCGTTGGGCAGGAGTTGTAAGAAATGACTAAAACGGCCTTTTTATTTGCTGGCCAAGGTGCCCAGTATCTAGGTATGGGACGGGATCTCTATGATCACTACCCTATTGTCAAAGAAACGATTGATCAAGCGAGTCAGGTACTCGGTTATGATTTGCGTTATCTCATTGATACGGAAGAAGCAAAACTTAACCAGACCCGCTATACGCAACCAGCTATTTTAGCGACTTCAGTTGCTATTTACCGTTTATTACAAGAAATGGGCTATCAGCCTGATATGGTTGCTGGTTTGTCCCTTGGAGAATACTCTGCCTTGGTAGCCAGTGGTGCCTTAGATTTTGAAGATGCGGTAGCCTTGGTAGCTAAGCGTGGAGCCTATATGGAAGAAGCGGCCCCTGCTGGTTCTGGCAAGATGGTAGCAGTTCTCAATACGCCAGTAGAGGTTATTGAAGAAGTCTGTCGAAAAGCTTCTGAACTTGGAGTAGTTACCCCAGCCAACTATAATACACCTGCACAAATCGTGATTGGTGGAGAAGTGGTTGCAGTTGATCGAGCTGTTGAACTCTTGCAAGAAGCAGGTGCCAAACGCTTGATTCCTCTCAAGGTGTCAGGTCCCTTTCATACCGCTCTCCTTGAGCCTGCTAGCCAGAAACTAGCTGAAACTCTAGCTCAGGTAAGTTTTTCAGATTTCACTTGTCCCTTAGTCGGCAATACAGAAGCTGCAGTTATGAAAAAAGAAGACATTGCTCAACTCTTGACGCGTCAGGTCAAAGAGCCAGTTCGTTTCTATGAAAGTATTGCGGTTATGCAAGAAGCAGGCGTAACCAACTTTATCGAGATTGGACCGGGGAAAGTCTTGTCAGGCTTTGTCAAAAAAATTGATAAGACAGCTAAACTAGCCAATGTTGAAGATCAGGCTAGCTTGGAAGCCTTGCTAGAAAACAAGTAATCCCTTCTCCCATAAATACAATAGGAAACAGGAGAAAAGAATGCAACTAAAAAATAAAAATATCTTTATTACAGGTTCGAGTCGTGGAATTGGTCTTGCCATCGCCCACAAGTTTGCTCAAGCAGGAGCCAATATTGTTTTAAACAGTCGTGGAGCAATTTCAGAAGAATTGCTCGCTGAGTTTTCAAACTATGGTGTCAAGGTGGTTCCTATATCAGGAGATGTATCAGATTTTGCAGACGCTAAGCGTATGGTTGAGAAAGCTATTGCAGAGCTGGGTTCAGTAGATGTTTTGGTTAACAATGCAGGAATTACTCAAGATACCCTGATGCTCAAGATGACAGAAGCGGATTTTGAAAAAGTGCTTAAGGTTAACTTAACTGGTGCCTTTAACATGACACAATCAGTCTTGAAACCGATGATAAAAGCTAGAGAAGGTGCTATCATTAATATGTCTAGCGTAGTTGGTTTGATGGGAAATATCGGTCAAGCTAACTATGCAGCTTCTAAGGCTGGTTTGATTGGTTTTACCAAGTCTGTGGCGCGTGAAGTGGCTAATCGCAATATCAGGGTTAATGCTATTGCACCTGGAATGATTGAGTCCGATATGACAGCTGTTCTATCAGACAAGGTAAAAGATGCTATGCTGGCACAAATTCCTATGAAAGAATTTGGGCAGGCAGAGCAGGTTGCAGATTTAACAGTATTTTTAGCAGGCCAAGATTATCTAACTGGTCAAGTGGTTGCCATTGATGGTGGCTTAAGTATGTAGCAGAAGCTAGAGGTAAAAAAGATGAAACTAAATCGCGTAGTAGTAACAGGTTATGGAGTAACATCTCCAATCGGAAATACACCAGAAGAATTTTGGAATAGTTTGACAACTGGAAAAATCGGAATTGGTCCAATTACAAAATTTGATCATAGTGACTTTGATGTGCATAATGCAGCGGAAATACAAGATTTTCCTTTTGATAAATACTTTGTTAAGAAAGATACCAATCGTTTCGATAACTATTCTTTGTATGCCTTGTACGCAGCTCAAGAAGCCGTTAATCATGCAGGTCTTGATGTAGAGACTCTTGACAAGGATCGTTTTGGTGTTATCGTGGCCTCTGGTATTGGTGGAATCAAAGAAATTGAAGATCAAGTGCTTCGACTCAACGAAAAAGGGCCAAAACGTGTGAAACCATTGACCCTTCCAAAAGCCTTGCCAAATATGGCTTCAGGAAATGTTGCTATGCGTTTTGGAGCAAACGGTGTTTGTAAATCCATCAATACTGCCTGCGCTTCATCAAATGACGCGATTGGGGATGCCTTCCGCTCAATTAAATTTGGTTTCCAAGATGTTATGTTGGTAGGTGGTTCAGAAGCCTCTATCACACCTTTTGCTATTGCTGGTTTCCAAGCCCTAACAGCTCTCTCAACTACAGAGGACCCAACTCGTGCTTCCATTCCATTTGATAAGGATCGTAATGGTTTTGTCATGGGTGAAGGTTCTGGGATGTTGGTTCTTGAAAGTCTTGAACACGCCGAAAAACGTGGCGCTACTATCCTGGCTGAGGTGGTTGGTTACGGAAATACTTGTGATGCCTACCACATGACTTCACCACATCCAGAAGGTCAGGGAGCTATCAAGGCCATCAAACTAGCATTGGAAGAAGCAGAGATTTCTCCAGAGCAAGTAGCCTATGTCAATGCTCACGGAACGTCAACTCCTGCTAATGAAAAAGGAGAAAGTGGTGCGATCGTGGCTGTTCTTGGTAAGGAAGTACCTGTATCATCAACCAAGTCTTTCACAGGACATTTGCTGGGGGCTGCAGGTGCAGTAGAAGCTATCGTCACAATCGAAGCTATGCGTCATAACTTTGTGCCAATGACAGCTGGAACAAGTGAAGTATCAGACTATATCGAAGCCAATGTCGTTTATGGACAAGGCTTGGAGCAAGAAATTCCATACGCTATTTCAAATACTTTTGGTTTTGGTGGCCACAATGCAGTTCTTGCTTTCAAACGTTGGGAGAATAAATAACTATGAATTTAAACGATATTAAAGACTTGATGGCCCAATTTGACCAGTCAAGTTTGAGAGAATTTTCTTATAAGAATGGGACGGATGAATTGCAGTTTAGCAAGAATGAAGCTAGACTGGTGTCTGAAGTTGCACCTCAAGTTGCTCCAGCACCTCTTCTAGCAACACCGAGTCCAGTAGTCTCTACATCTGCTCCAGCAGAAACTGTAGCAGAAGAAGTTCCAGCTTCAATTGAAGCAAGTGTGGCTGCTGAGGGAGATCTTGTAGAGAGCCCACTTGTTGGAGTGGCTTACTTGGCTGCTGGACCAGATAAACCTGCCTTTGTAACAGTTGGCGATAGTGTCAAGAAAGGCCAAACTTTGGTTATTATTGAAGCCATGAAAGTCATGAATGAAATCCCAGCTCCTAAGGATGGTGTGGTAACAGAAATTCTCGTTTCTAACGAAGAAATGGTAGAGTTTGGTAAAGGATTGGTACGTATCAAATGATTGATATTCAAGGAATCAAAGAGGCTCTACCCCACCGTTACCCTATGCTCCTAGTGGATCGTGTGTTGGAAGTGAGCGAAGATACCATTGTCGCCATCAAAAATGTGACCATCAATGAGCCTTTTTTCAATGGTCATTTTCCTCAATATCCTGTTATGCCAGGGGTTCTGATCATGGAAGCCTTGGCGCAAACAGCTGGTGTCTTGGAGTTGTCAAAACCTGAAAATAAAGGAAAACTGGTCTTTTACGCTGGTATGGATAAGGTCAAATTCAAGAAGCAAGTTGTACCAGGTGACCAATTAGTTATGACGGCAACGTTTGTAAAACGTCGTGGTACCATTGCCGTGGTTGAAGCAAAGGCTGAAGTGGATGGCAAGCTTGCAGCCAGTGGTACTCTTACCTTTGCAATTGGGAACTAAGGAGGTTCTCCATGTTTCGAAAAATTTTAATTGCCAATCGTGGTGAAATTGCGGTTCGGATTATCCGTGCGGCGCGTGAATTGGGGATTGCGACGGTGGCGGTTTATTCAACTGCTGATAAGGAAGCTCTTCATACGCTTTTGGCAGATGAAGCGGTTTGTATCGGCCCTGGTAAGGCAACTGAGTCTTATCTCAATATTAATGCGGTTCTATCAGCGGCAGTCTTGACTGAGGCAGAAGCCATTCACCCCGGTTTTGGATTTCTCAGTGAAAATTCCAAATTTGCAACCATGTGTGAAGAGGTGGGTATCAAGTTTATCGGCCCATCTGGTCATGTTATGGATATGATGGGGGATAAAATCAATGCACGTGCTCAGATGATCAAAGCAGGTGTACCTGTCATTCCAGGTTCGGATGGAGAAGTGCATAACTCTGAGGAAGCCTTGATTGTTGCTGAAAAAATTGGCTATCCTGTTATGCTCAAGGCTTCAGCAGGTGGAGGTGGTAAAGGGATTCGTAAGGTTGAAAAACCAGAAGACCTCGTTTCAGCCTTTGAAACTGCCTCTAGTGAGGCCAAGGCCAATTATGGCAATGGTGCTATGTACATAGAACGGGTTATCTATCCAGCACGTCACATCGAGGTTCAAATCCTAGGAGATGAACATGGGAATGTGATTCACTTGGGGGAACGGGATTGTTCTCTTCAACGGAATAATCAAAAGGTTTTGGAAGAAAGCCCTTCGATTGCAATTGGGAAAACGCTACGTAATGAAATTGGTGCTGCGGCTGTTCGCGCTGCAGAGTCTGTTGGCTATGAGAATGCAGGAACCATTGAGTTTCTTCTTGATGAAGCCAGTGGCAATTTCTATTTCATGGAAATGAATACTCGTGTTCAGGTAGAACATCCCGTTACAGAGTTTGTTTCAGGCGTGGATATCGTTAAGGAACAGATTCGCATTGCAGCGGGTCAGCCTCTGTCTGTTAAGCAAGAAGATATTGTTCTAAGAGGGCATGCTATCGAGTGTCGTATCAATGCAGAAAATCCAGCCTTTAACTTTGCTCCAAGTCCAGGTAAGATTACTAATCTCCATCTGCCAAGTGGTGGAGTTGGCTTGCGCGTGGATTCAGCAGTTTATCCAGGCTATACCATTCCACCTTATTATGATAGTATGATTGCTAAAATCATCGTTCACGGTGAAAATCGTTTTGATGCTTTGATGAAAATGCAACGTGCCCTCTATGAATTAGAGATTGAAGGAGTGCAGACCAATGCGGATTTCCAGCTTGACCTCATTTCAGATCGCAATGTCATTGCTGGGGATTATGATACTTCCTTCTTGATGGAAACATTTTTACCCAAGTATCAAGAAAAAGAATAAAATGACTTTAAGAGTTTAAACCGAAAAGGGGAATCAATGGCTCTATTTAGTAAAAAAGATAAGTATATTCGAATTAATCCCAATCGTTCGGTTAGGGAAAAACCTCAAGCCAAGCCAGAGGTTCCAGATGAATTATTCTCCCAGTGTCCAGGATGTAAGCATACCATTTATCAGAAGGACCTGGGAAGTGAGCGTATCTGTCCGCACTGTAGTTATACCTTTCGTATTTCTGCCCAAGAACGCTTGGCTTTGACGATTGATATGGGAACCTTCAAGGAATTGTTTACAGGGATTGAAAGCAAGGATCCCTTGCATTTCCCTGGTTATCAAAAGAAACTGGCAACTATGCGTGAAAAAACAGGTCTGGATGAAGCCGTTGTGACAGGAACAGCTCTTATAAAAGGTCAGACTGTGGCTCTTGGGATTATGGATTCTAACTTTATCATGGCTTCTATGGGTACGGTTGTAGGTGAAAAAATCACTCGTTTGTTTGAGTATGCGACTGTTGAACAATTGCCAGTTGTCCTATTCACAGCCTCTGGTGGAGCCCGTATGCAGGAAGGGATCATGAGTCTCATGCAGATGGCCAAGATTTCTGCAGCAGTTAAACGGCATTCTAATGCTGGTCTCTTTTACCTGACCATTTTGACAGATCCAACGACAGGTGGTGTGACAGCTTCTTTTGCTATGGAAGGAGATATCATTCTGGCTGAACCACAGAGTTTGGTCGGTTTTGCTGGGCGTCGTGTCATTGAAAATACGGTCCGTGAAAGCTTGCCTGAGGATTTCCAAAAGGCAGAATTCCTATTGGAACATGGCTTTGTGGATGCTATCGTTAAAAGAAGAGATTTGCCAGATACGATTGCAAGCCTAGTCAGATTGCATGGAGGGAGTCCTAGATGAATATTGCAAAAATAGTCAGAGAAGCGCGTGAGCAGAGTCGCTTGACAACCTTGGACTTTGCAACAGGCATTTTTGATGACTTTATCCAATTACACGGTGACCGTTCTTTTCGTGATGATGGTGCAGTTGTTGGTGGTATCGGCTGGCTTGGAGACCAAGCTGTAACAGTTGTTGGTATCCAAAAAGGCAAGAGTTTGCAAGACAATCTCAAACGGAATTTTGGCCAACCGCATCCAGAAGGCTATCGCAAGGCCTTACGTTTGATGAAACAGGCTGAAAAGTTTGGTCGTCCAGTAGTGACCTTTATCAATACTGCAGGTGCCTATCCTGGTGTGGGGGCGGAAGAACGTGGACAGGGAGAAGCTATCGCTCGCAATCTCATGGAAATGAGTGACCTGAAAGTTCCTATAATTGCCATCATTATCGGTGAAGGTGGTTCAGGTGGAGCTCTGGCTCTGGCCGTTGCGGACCGTGTCTGGATGCTGGAAAATTCTATCTATGCCATTCTCAGCCCAGAAGGCTTTGCTTCCATTCTATGGAAGGACGGAACTCGTGCCATGGAAGCAGCAGAACTGATGAAAATCACTTCCCATGAACTGTTAGAAATGGACGTGGTGGACAAGGTGATTTCTGAAGCAGGACTTTCTAGCAAAGAACTGATTAAGAATGTCAAAAAAGAACTCCAAGATGAGCTAGCTAGACTTTCGCAAAAACCGATAGAAGCGTTGTTGGAAGAACGTTACCAACGATTCAGAAAATACTAATATAAAAACTAGAACTGGCAGTCAGTTCTAGTTTTTATGTTGTTCTCTGTGTCGAGGACACAACAAAAAGTGCCTGGAAGACCAAACACATTTTTGATTATTCATATTCTTCAGTTACAAATTGACTAAGCAGTCCGTTGATAAAGCGGGCTGATTTTTGATCTGAAAAATTCTTAGCAAGTTCAATGGCTTCATTGACTGCTACTAGCTGTGGTGTATCAAATGATGTGATTTCAAAGATACCTAAGCGTAGTAAGTTTTTTTCGACCAAGGTCAAGCGTTCAACTGTCCAGCCTGACTTGAGGTGCTGGTTGATTTGTTTATCCAACTCGTCTTTTTGAGCTTGAACGCCAGAAACCAAGTTCAGAAGAAAGGCAGGGATTTGCACATCTTCATCTTCACGGTCATGCGTGTAGGCAAAGTGACAAGCTGTTTCCATATCTGTGCCGAATTCAAGGCTCATGAGAGCTTGAAAAGCGCATTTACGAAGTTCGCGTCTAGATTCTAATAATGGACTAGTCATTGAGGAAGTCCTCGTTAAATAGATCTTTCAACTCAGGTTTTGGTGTTTTATCTGGAACGATTCCTGCAACATGGATGTTGACAGCAGCAAGTTCCACATCAGCCATATCACGGACAGCATCTTTGACTGCTTTTTGAATAGCAAGAGCAACTTTTGGTACCTTCACACCGTACTCAAGGTAGAGATAGATGTCAGCAGTTAGTTCTTCGTTGCTTTCTTTTAAGTAGACGCCACGACCAAGAGAGAGTTTTGATAGGGTATCAGATACGGATTTATTTGAAAATGAGTGGACACCATCAACTTTAGCAGTTGCGATGGCAATGATTTTTTCAAGTACACGTGGAGCGATAACGATTTCGCCAAATTGTTCTTCAATTCCCATAGAATGACCTCTTTCTAGAGATTAGGCACGAGAAACGTAAGTTCCTTCTGCAGTGTTGATGATCAATTTTTGTCCAGCTTCGATGAAGTCTGGAACGTTGACAACAAGTCCAGTTTCCATAGTTGCTGGTTTACCAGAACCTGTAACAGTAGCACCTTTGATAGATGGTTGTGTTTCAGCAACTGTCAATTCAACAGTAGTTGGTACAGTTACACCGATTACTTCAGTTCCGTAGAATTGGATTTTCACATCAGAGTTTTCAAGGATGTAAAGCAATTCATTTTCAACGTTTACGACTGGGATTTCGTATTGGTCGTAAGTTTCAGTGTTCATGAAGTAGGCAGTTTCATCCATTTTATACAAGTATTGAGCTGGGACAGTTTCGATAATAGCTTGTTCGAATTTTTCTTCTGGACGGTAGCTTGTGTCAAATGTAGAACCAGTACGGACATCACGCAATTTCATACGCATGATCGTGTTTCCTTTACCTGGTTTGTGGTGGCTAGCTTCCAAAACGCGGATCAATTTTCCGTCTGCAGTTTCAAATGTCATACCAGCTTTCAATTTGCTTGCTTCAATCATGTTTTTACCTCTTTAATAAATATTATTACTCTTCATTTTACCATAAAATCTTCTGGAAATAAAGCCAAAATAGTTATTGGGATTTGGTAGGGGAGAAAAAGAATATTGCCTAGTCAGGTGGGGTGGTTAATGTTAAAGAGTATCCACTATATTTTTTCTCATACTCAATGGAAATCAAAGAGCAAACTAGGAAGCAAGTCGCAGGTTGCTCAAAAGACTGTTTTGAGGTTGCAGATGGAAGCTGACGTGGTTTGAAGAGATTTTCGAAGAGTATTATATTTCAAAAGGACGAAGTAAGCTTACTCCGACCTGTTAGTATTGTCTTAAAAAGATTGATTTTTATTCTGGTTCTACCAAAATTTTAATTTGTGACTTATCTTGAGTTAATTCGATAAAGCCTTCTTCAACGATATTTTCCAATTTAATTTTCTTAGTAACTAATTTTTCAGCAGAGAAGTAGCCTTGTTCCATCAATTCTAATACTTTAGGGAAGATATGACGATAAGCAATGATTCCTTTTAGTGTCTTTTCTTGGATTGCAAATTCATTCGGATTAATATTTGCTTCTCGTTCCCAGATAGAGACCACCATGCACTCACCTGCTTTATGTACGGCAGCTAAGGCTTGTCCTAAAACTACTGGCACACCCGTTACTTCATAAGAAACATCTACACCACCGTTTGTTAAACGATGAATAGCTTCAACAGCTGTTTCACCTTCTTCCGGATGGACAACGATAGCTCCTAACTCTTCAGCTTTTGCTTGACGTTCAGGTGATAGTTCAACAGCATAAATCTTAGAAGCACCCGCTGCACGAAGGGCTTCTACAATTAAGAGACCAATCGGACCTAAGCCAAAGACAGCAGCAGTATCACCAGCTTTTAGTGCTGATTGACGAACTGCATAAACTGCAACAGCAGCTGGCTCAGTGAGAGCAGCTTGCTCATAGCTTAAGCTATCTGGAATGACATGTACTAAGTCACCGTCTAAAACACAATATTTGGCAAATCCACCGTCTGCAGCTAAACCGACAAAATTAAGGTTTGGATCCAAATTATAATTACCAACTAAGTTATTCTTAGCTAGAATTGGTTCTACAGCAACACGATCACCAACTTTAACACGAGTAACATCGCTTCCGACTTCTACAATTTCACCAGAAAATTCATGTCCCAGTGTTACTGGTGCTTTTTGACCAGAATAGACATGTTCTTCTGTTGGGATGAAGATAGGGCCATCTAAAAATTCGTGGAGGTCAGTACCACAAATTCCTGTGAATTTAACAGCAACTTTTACTTGGTGCGGAAGTACCTCAGGGATTTCTACTTCTTGAATACGAACATCTTTTGCTGCATGCCAGCGAGCTGCTTTCATTGTAGCCATATAAATAACTCCTTATTGTTGCGATTTAGTTTTCCTTTTAGGAAACTTTACATGTAATATTGTAAACGCTTTCCTTTTATTTGTCAAGAAAAAACCAACCTCAGGGCTGGTTTTTTATATATTAATCTTCTTTTAACTTCGCCAATTCCTGGGCAAGGAGTTTAAGAGCGACTTGTGGGTTGGCTTGGCCTTTGGTTGCTTTCATAAGGAAACCTGTGAAGGCCTTGTCTGCGTTACGTTTGCCTGACTTGAAGTCGGCAACTGCTGCTTCGTTATCGGCAAAGACTTGGTGGATAATTGGAATCAAAACAGCTGGATCTGAGATTTGAACCATACCTGCTTTCTCCACGTATTCACGCGCGCCACCGCCATTTTTAGCCAGATGGACAAAGACTTTCTTGGCAATCTTAGATGAAATAGTACCGTCTTCGATGATGGCAATCATTTCAACCAAGTTTTCTGGTGTCAATTCGATTTGTTCCAGTGTCTTACCTTCTGCGTTCAAGAACTGAGCGACTTCACCTTGGAGCCAGTTAGAGACTTGTTTAGCATCGCCACCGAGGGCAACAGCTTTTTCAAAGAAATCAGAAGTGACTTTATTTGCAGTCAATTGACTAGCATCATAGTCTGACAAGCCAAGGTCGGCCACATAGCGTGCACGGCGTTCTTTTGGAAACTCTGGCAACTCTGTACGCATTTCCTCAATCCACTCGTCTGAGATTTCAAAGAGAGGTAGGTCTGGTTCTGGGAAGTAGCGGTAGTCTGCAGCACCTTCCTTGACACGCATGAGGATGGTTGCTTTGTTAGCCTCATCGTAACGACGTGTTTCTTGGCGGATTTGACCACCTGAGCGAAGGATTTCAGCTTGACGTTGAACTTCGTATTCAAGACCTTTGCGAACGTTTGAGAAGGAGTTGAGGTTTTTCAACTCAGTCTTTGTACCGAATTTTTCTTGACCATAAGGGCGAAGAGAGATATTGGCATCCACACGCATAGAACCTTCTTCCATCTTAACGTCAGAAATACCAGCGTACTGGATGACTTCCTTGAGGGCTGTTAGATAAGCATAGGCTTCTTCAGGTGAACGCATATCTGCTTCAGATACAATCTCAATCAAAGGCACCCCTTGGCGGTTGAGGTCAACATAAGAGTAGCCATCTGTACCGTGGGTGTTTTTACCTGCATCTTCTTCCAAGTGAGCGCGTTCGATACCGATTTTCTTGGTCGTACCGTCTTCTAGCTCGACTTCAATCCAGCCGTTGTAGCCGATTGGCTCATCAAATTGAGAAATTTGGTAGGCTTTGGGATTATCAGGATAGAAGTAGTTCTTTCGGTCAAAGTGCATCTTTTTGTGGATGTCCATGTTGAGGGCAAGAGCTGCCTTAATACCAGCATCAACAACACCTTTATTGAGAACTGGCAGAACTCCTGGGAAAGACCAGTCAATCACGTTAGTGTTAGCGTTTTGGTCATTTCCAAAGTGGGCAGAAGTAGGTGAGAAGATTTTTGAATTGGTGTTGAGCTCTACGTGGACTTCAAGTCCAATGACTGTTTCAAAGTTCATTAGTTGTCACCTCCAAAAATCACGGGTTGTTGTTTGTGGTAGTCTGTTGTTGCTTCAAAAGCAGCAGCAGCTTGGTAAATGGTTTCCTCAGAATACTTAGGACCAATCAATTGTAGACCAACAGGTAGACCTTGAGAGAAACCAGCAGGAATCGAAATTCCTGGGAGACCAGCCAAGTTGACAGGAATGGTCAAGAGGTCAGCCAAGTACATGGCAACTGGGTCGTGGTTGAGTGAGTCCAAGTCATAGGCAACACTAGGAGCAGTTGGGCCCAAAATCAAGTCGTAATCCGCAAAGACTTTTTCGAAATCTTGGATGATGAGGGTACGAACTTGTCCAGCCTTCTTGTAGTAGGCATCGTAGTAACCTGATGAAAGGCTGAAAGTACCTAGCATGATACGGCGTTTCACTTCTTCACCGAAACCTTGGCTACGGCTGTTTACATAGATTTCATCCAGGTTGGTTGCATCTTCTGCGCGGTAGCCGTAACGGATACCGTCAAAGCGTTGCAAGTTTGATGAAGCTTCAGATGAAGCGATGATGTAGTAAACGGCAACACCGTATTTAGAGTGCGGAAGGCTGACTTCTTCAACGATAGCGCCCAGTTTTTCAAAGTGTTTAGCCGCATTCAGGATGGTTTCTTTAACCTCTGGATCAATTCCTTCGCCAAGGTATTCCTTAGGCAAAGCAATTTTCATACCCTTGATGTCTTGACCGATTTTTGAAGTAAAGTCAGCAATGCGGACAGGAGCAGAAGTAGAGTCTTTGGCATCTTCGCTAGCAATAGCGTTGAGCAAGAGAGCATTTTCCTTAACAGTAGGAGCAAAAGGTCCGATTTGGTCTAGTGAGCTACCAAAGGCAATGAGACCGAAACGAGAAACCGTTCCGTAGGTTGGTTTGAAACCAACAATCCCGTTGAAGGCAGCTGGTTGTCGGATAGAACCACCAGTATCAGAACCAAGTGACAAGCGGACTTGTCCTGAGGCTACAGCTGCGGCAGAACCACTTGATGAGCCACCAGGAACCTTGCTGTGGTCCCAAGCATTTTTAGTGGCACCATAGTGCGAAGTCTCACCTGAACCACCCATGGCAAACTCGTCCATGTTAGTTTTCCCTACGACAATCATGCCTTTAGATTTTGCATTGGAAACGGCTGTTGCATCAAAAATTGGCTCATAGTTGTAGAGCATTTTTGAGGCTGCAGTTGTGAGAATACCGTCAGTAGAGATATTATCCTTGACAGCTAGTGGAATTCCTGAAAGGACATTATCAGCGTCAATTCCAGCTTCATCAATGGCTTTGGCTTGAGCAAGGGCTTGCTCCTCAGCGATGGTGACAAAAGCGTTGATAGCTGTCTCTCGAGACTTGATATCTTCAAGCGTTGCTTGGGTCAATTCAGTTGCAGAAATTTCCTTAGAGACAAGGAGATTGTGCAAGTCTTCAATGGTTTTATTGTTAAAAGTCATTAGGCATCTCCTCCATCGTCTAGGATAGCTGGTACCTTGATATAATAGTTTTCTTTTTCAGGTACGTTTTTAAACAAGCGATCACGGTCTGTTCCTTCTTCGGCCACATCAGGGCGGAGTACAGTCTTGCGGTCAGCCATGGTTGTAGTAGGTGCGACACCAGTTGTGTCAACTTCGCCCAGCAATTCAACCATGTCAACAATCTTAGACAAGGTAGTCGCAAAGGCAGCAGTTTCTTCTTCAGAGAATCTTAATTTTGAAAGATTGGCAACGTGTGTTACCTCTTCTTGCGTAATTTTCATCTTGCATCCTTTCGTGAAATGATGATTTTTAGTCTGTTCTATTTTACCATATTTTCCTATAAATAAGGGAAGGAAAGATGAAAAAAGACAGGTATAGGATGGAGAACGGATTCTGATGATGATTTATTTGAAAAGCGGATTTCAAAGGGGAAAATATATGGTACAATAGTTTAACAGAGAAGTGAAGACGGTGGTTACAAAATCGAAAGGATGGTGATGCTTATGTGCAGAACCTGTAAAATCTTAGTAGAAAGGAGTAACCAGATTTGTCCCCTTTTGAGGCTTTGACACTCATGTTTGTAGCTGGTAACTTTGTTATCACGCTCCTAAGGTTCATCCTTGAATTGGTAAAAGAGACAAAAAAATAGCCGTCCTAACTTTGGCGAGTTAACGAGCTATTTTTTAGTTATGTAATTACAGCCACCGTCTTAAACGGCTCTGTGGGGTGTTGTTGTCGCAACACCTTTTTCTATATTTATTGTAACATTTATTTGAAAAATTGCAAGGGGAATTGTTCTACTTTAGCAGTGTCTGATATAAAATAGAAATTGAAAAAAATGCTAAAATCCGATATAATGGAGTGTTGAAAGGAATGGTAAAATCCAATGTAGAAATCATTCTTAGCTATTGAAACAAGAAAAATAGAGAATCAAAGAAAGAGAACTTATGAATATTCAAGAAGAAATTAAGAAACGTCGTACCTTTGCCATCATCTCCCACCCGGACGCGGGGAAAACAACCATCACGGAGCAGTTGCTCTACTTTGGGGGCGAGATTCGTGAAGCTGGTACGGTTAAAGGAAAGAAAACAGGGACTTTTGCCAAGTCTGACTGGATGGATATCGAGAAGCAACGTGGGATTTCGGTGACCTCATCTGTGATGCAGTTTGACTACGATGGTAAGCGCGTGAATATCCTCGACACGCCAGGGCATGAGGACTTCTCAGAAGATACCTATCGTACCTTGATGGCGGTGGATGCTGCGGTCATGGTGGTGGACTCTGCCAAGGGTATCGAGGCCCAAACTAAGAAATTGTTTGAGGTTGTGAAACACCGTGGTATTCCAGTCTTTACCTTTATGAACAAGCTAGACCGTGACGGACGTGAGCCACTGGACCTCTTGCAAGAATTGGAAGAAGTATTGGGCATTGCTAGCTACCCGATGAACTGGCCAATTGGGATGGGGAAAGCCTTTGAAGGCTTGTATGATCTCTATAACCAACGCTTGGAGCTCTATAAAGGGGATGAGCGTTTTGCTAGTCTAGAAGATGGGGACAAACTCTTTGGTAGCAATCCTTTCTACGAGCAAGTCAAGGATGATATTGAACTTTTAAATGAAGCTGGTAATGAGTTTTCAGAGGAAGCTATTCTGGATGGAGAATTGACACCAGTCTTCTTCGGTTCAGCTTTGACAAACTTTGGTGTGCAGACCTTCCTTGAGACCTTCCTTAAGTTTGCTCCAGAACCACATGGGCACAAGAAAACAGATGGAGAAATTGTGGATCCTTACGACAAGGACTTCTCAGGATTTGTCTTTAAAATCCAAGCCAACATGGACCCTCGACACCGTGACCGTATTGCCTTTGTACGTATCGTATCGGGTGAATTTGAACGTGGTATGAGTGTCAACTTGCCTCGTACTGGTAAGGGTGCTAAACTGTCTAATGTTACCCAGTTTATGGCGGAAAGTCGTGAGAATGTGACTAATGCCGTGGCAGGAGATATCATCGGGGTTTACGATACAGGTACTTATCAGGTTGGGGATACCTTGACGGTTGGAAAAAACAAATTTGAATTTGAACCACTGCCAACCTTTACACCTGAGATTTTCATGAAAGTTTCTGCCAAGAATGTCATGAAGCAAAAATCCTTCCACAAGGGAATCGAGCAATTGGTGCAAGAAGGAGCCATTCAGCTTTATAAGAATTACCAAACAGGCGAGTATATGCTGGGTGCTGTCGGCCAACTCCAGTTTGAAGTCTTCAAGCATCGTATGGAAGGCGAGTACAATGCGGAAGTAGTCATGAGCCCAATGGGTAAAAAGACCGTTCGCTGGATCAAACCTGAGGACTTGGATGAACGCATGTCATCAAGTCGCAATATCTTGGCCAAAGACCGTTTTGACCAACCAGTCTTCCTCTTTGAAAATGACTTTGCCCTCCGCTGGTTTGCGGACAAGTATCCAGATGTAGAGTTAGAGGAGAAGATGTAAATCGTTACAAATAACTAGCAACATAAAGTTGCTGTCATTTGACGGTAACCGCTATGGCGGCTTACCTAAACGCTTCACTAGGAAAAATTCACGAATAATATCGATTCGTGGGCTTTTCCGTTGTAACTGGTAGTGAGAGGTCTAGCTAACTGTCTTACTAACTATGTGTGGTAAATGAAATTGATTTGTAAAAATTAGTGTCGTGGATAATAAGACAGCAAAGTATGTGGGGTTTTACCTTAGCCCTCTATCAAAAAGATGTTGAATATTAGACCTTATTCGTTTTACTATTAACCTTTATGGTGATAACTTACAAATAAAAGAAAACTTCAGATATTCACCTTTTGTGATTGGTCTGAAGTTTTCTTTTTTACTGTCCATATTTTTGATAAAAGTCAACTTTTACTTGGATAAAGGTTTTGGCTTCACGTAGGAGTTGAAGGAGGGTGGCACGGGTTTCAAATTCTTCTCTTGTCTTGGGCAGACTGCGGTTACGGAAGACTTCCAGATAGCGTTCGATTTCATCTAGTAAATCAGAAGCAGGATTGGTCTGGCTCAGTTGCCCAGCAATTTTTGAAAAGAGTTGGGCCAAAATCAGGCTTTCACTGGCAGCTAGGTGACAGGTGTTGATTTGTTGGGCCATATTTCGCAGGATACGACTTTGTCGCTGTCTCATCTCAAAATAGTGGATATGATAGTCGGTCTGGTGAAAGAGGTGGTCAGAGTGATCTAGATAGACCAGTCTGAGGGCTTCTTCCAAAAGGGTGTCTAATTCCTCTACCAGCTGTGCTCGGTTGCGTCCGTCTCCCTTGGATAAATAATATTTGAAGCGCTGGAGGATATCTTTTAACTTTTCTTCTACCAATGTGTGGTAGTGATGAATTTTGGCTTCTCGTGAAGGCATGTAGAGATTGACAAGCAAGGCAAATCCTGTACCGATAGCGAAGAGAAGGAATTCATTGACTAGAAGGTCTGGAGAGGTTGATTTTTGCACCAAGAGATGGCTAACTAAAACGCTACTTGGTGTGATACCAATTTCCCAGCCCATTTTGTAGGCTAGAGGCACATAAAGGGCTAGATAGAGGCCAAGGCTCCAGATATGAAATCCGCTCAAATGAAAAGCCAGAACACCGATAGCTAGAGCTAGGAGCATGGAAAAGAGTCGATTGCGGGCCAGTTTTAAGGTACTTCTACGAGTATCGGATAGGCTCAAGAGGGCGATGATCCCAGCCGAGACAGCTGAGGAGAGATTGAGAAAATAAGCAAGAAGGTAGGCAAGACAGGTAGCTAAGATGAGTTTTGTCGTACGTTGGCTAATAGACATATGGATTTCCTAGTAGGTTAGTATAAAAGCGGAAAAGACAAGACCTGAGCAGGCTTGCCTTTATGAGTTATTTTTTACGGGCTGCTGCGTATTCGGCAACGGCGGTAAAGAGGACGTCTGTAGAAGAGTTGAGGGCTGTTTCACATGAGTCTTGGATAACTCCAATCACAAATCCAACCCCAACAACTTGCATGGCAATATCGTTAGAAATCCCAAAAAGGCTACAAGCAACTGGGATAAGAAGGAGGGAACCGCCCGCAATACCAGAAGCACCACAGGCAGAGATAGCTGCTACTACACTAAGAACAAAGGCTGTCGCAAAGTCAACAGGGATTCCCAAAGTATTTACTGCAGCAAGGGTCAAAACGTTAATAGTAATTGCTGCCCCTGCCATGTTGATAGTAGAACCCAGTGGGATAGAAACGGAATAGGTATCTGGGTTGAGTCCAAGGTCATGGCAAAGTTTCATGTTGACAGGGATGTTAGCCGCAGAACTACGAGTGAAGAAGGCTGTCACACCGCTGACACGCAAACATTTCCAAACGAGAGGGTAAGGATTTCTCTTCATAAAGAGGAAGGCAATTAGTGGATTAACAACCAGAGCTACAAAGAACATGGTTGTAACCAATAATCCTAGTAAAATACCGTAGTTTGCGAGACTGCCGATTCCCTTATCAGAGATGGTTTTGAAGACAAGGCCAAGGATTCCAAATGGAGCTAGGTTGATGATCCATTCGACAATCTTAGAAGTCACATCAGCCATGGTTTTCAGCAATTCTTTACTATTTTTGCTGGCCTCTCTCATAGCAATACCGAAAACAACTGCCCAAGATAAGATACCGATGTAGTTAGCAGTAACGAGGGCATTGATTGGATTGTCAACCAGTTTGAGCAAGAGATTGCTGAGGACCTGGCCAATTCCATCTGGTGGTGCGATTTCTGTATTGGCACTATTCAAGGTAATCTCAACAGGGACGATGAAACTTGCTAAGACAGCAACAAGTGCCGCTGCAAAGGTTCCTACCAAGTAAAGGAAGATAACCGTTTTCATGTTGCTATCTTGTCCCTTTTGATGTTGGGAAAGGGCGTTAGCAACGAGGGCAAAGACTAGAATAGGTGCGATGGCTTTTAGACCGCCAACAAAGAGATCTCCGAGTAGACCAATTCCTGAAATGTTAGGAAGTGTCAGTCCTAGGATTCCTCCAACAAGCATACCAATCAAAATCCTTTTGATTAGGCTTGCCTTATTCCAAGCATGAATGATTTTTTTCATAACAACCTCCTTAGTTGTGTAATGTTTATGATTATAGTATAAATATGAACTAAAATCAAGAATTTTCTGTCTATTTTTGCTATTATTTTTGAATATTTATGGAGATTCATCACTTGTGAAAGTATGGTATAATAAATGAAAGGAGTTTTCTATGAAAGAATTTATTCAAACCTACCTCAATAAGCTTGATATAACAACGATTATTGAAAATATCTTAACCAAGGTACTTTCTCTGTTATTTTTATTTTTGCTATTCTACATAGCTAAAAAACTGCTTCATACAATGGTTCAGAGAATTGTCAAACCTTCTCTAAAAATGTCTCATCATGATGTCGGGCGTCAGAAAACCATCTCACGTTTATTAGAGAATGTGTTTAATTATACCCTCTATTTCTTTTTACTTTACTGTATCTTGTCTATTTTGGGTTTGCCAGTTTCTAGTTTGCTGGCAGGTGCTGGGATTGCTGGGGTAGCTATTGGGATGGGAGCTCAAGGTTTTCTGTCTGATGTTATCAATGGCTTTTTCATCCTCTTTGAACGTCAATTGGATGTGGGAGATGAGGTTGTTCTGACAAATGGTCCTATTACTGTATCGGGCAAGGTTGTCAGTGTCGGCATTCGGACGACGCAACTCAGAGGAGAAGACCAGGTTCTGCACTTCGTTCCCAATCGGAATATCACCGTTGTCAGCAATTTCTCTCGGACAGACCAGGCCTGAAATTTTAGCAGATTTATGGTACAATAGAAAGAGTTTGGTAAAGGAGAGAAGATGTTTTTAGAAAAACAGTTGGGCAATGGCTGTACCTGGATTAACCTAGATTTGGACAAGTTGAAAAAACTAGAGGACCTTTCTGAAATCTACGGTTTGGACAAGGAAACCATCGAATATGCGCTGGATAGAAATGAGCGTGCCCACATGGATTATCACCGTGAAAATGGGACTGTGACCTTTATCTACAATGTCTTGAACTTGAAAAAGGATAAGGCATACTACGAAGCCTTTCCCATGACCTTTATCGTGGAACATCGTCGCCTGATTACCATTAGTAATACCAAGAACGCCTATGTCATTGAACAGATGACCCGTTATCTGGAGAGTCATGACACGCTTTCGATTTACAAGTTTCTCTTTGCCAGTCTGGAAATCATTAGCAATGCTTACTATCCTGTCATCGAGCAGATGGACAAGAGTAAGGACGAGGTCAATGGTCTCTTGCGTCAGCGGACGACTAAGAAAAATCTTTTTGCTCTGTCCGACTTGGAGACTGGTATGGTTTACCTCACTGCGGCTGCAAAGCAAAATCGCATGTTGCTGGAGCATATTCAAGGGCATGCCCTCTATCGCAGTTTTAACGAAATTGAGAGAGAACAGTTTGATGATGCCATGATTGAGGCTCATCAGCTGGTATCCATGACAGACTTGATTTCTCAAGTCCTCCAACAACTATCAGCATCTTACAACAATATCCTAAACAATAATCTGAATGATAATTTGACAACCTTGACCATCATTTCAGTCTTGCTAGCGGTTTTGGCAGTCGTGACAGGCTTTTTCGGAATGAATGTTCCCTTGCCATTAACAGATGAGCCCCATGCTTGGCTCTACATTAGTTTAGCCAGTGCTGGGTTGTGGATTGTTTTGTCATTGTTATTAAGGAAAATTGCGAAAAAAAGTTAAGAAAAGGAGCCAGAATGGCGATTGAAAATTACATGCCAGATTTTGCTGTGGAAGCAGTCTATGATCTGACAGTCCCAAGCCTGCAGGCGCAGGGAATCAAGGCTGTTTTGGTCGATTTGGACAATACCCTCATTGCTTGGAACAACCCTGATGGGACGCCAGAGATGAAGCAATGGCTGCATGATCTTCGGGACGCAGGCATTCGCATTATCGTAGTCTCAAATAACACAAAAAAACGCGTCCAACGAGCAGTTGAGAAGTTTGGGATTGACTACGTTTATTGGGCTCTGAAGCCCTTCACATTTGGGATTGATCGTGCCATGAAGGAATTTCACTATGAGAAAAGTGAAGTGGTCATGGTTGGTGACCAGCTCATGACAGATATTCGAGCAGCCCACCGTGCTGGCATTCGCTCGATTTTAGTCAAACCCTTGGTCCAACATGACTCGATCAAAACGCAGATTAACCGAGCTCGTGAGCGTCGTGTCATGCGAAAAATCACTGAAAAGTACGGACCGATTACATATAAAAAAGGAATTTAACTATGGAAGAAATTCTCTGTATTGGTTGTGGAGCAACCATTCAGACGACAGATAAGGCTGGTCTTGGATTTACCCCCCAGTCGGCACTTGAAAAAGGTTTGGAGACAGGCGAAGTCTATTGCCAACGCTGTTTCCGTCTCCGCCACTACAATGAAATCACGGATGTCCAGTTGACGGATGATGATTTCCTCAAGCTCTTGCACGAGGTGGGAGACAGTGATGCCTTGGTGGTCAATGTCATTGATATCTTTGACTTTAATGGCTCGGTCATCCCAGGCTTACCACGTTTTGTATCGGGCAATGATGTCCTCTTGGTGGGAAATAAAAAAGATATCTTGCCCAAGTCTGTTAAACCGGGCAAGATTAGCCAGTGGCTAATGGAGCGTGCCCACGAAGAAGGTCTTCGTCCAGTTGATGTCGTCCTAACTTCGGCACAAAATAAACATGCTATTAAGGAAGTCATTGACAAAATCGAGCACTACCGAAAGGGCCGTGATGTCTATGTGGTCGGTGTGACCAACGTTGGAAAATCAACTCTTATCAATGCCATTATCCAAGAAATCACGGGTGATCAGAATGTCATCACGACTTCGCGCTTCCCAGGGACAACCTTGGACAAAATCGAGATTCCGCTTGACGACGGTTCTTATATCTACGATACGCCGGGGATTATCCACCGTCATCAGATGGCCCATTATTTGACTGCTAAAAACCTTAAGTATGTCAGCCCTAAAAAGGAAATCAAGCCTAAAACCTATCAGCTCAATCCTGAACAAACCCTGTTTCTAGGTGCTCTCGGACGCTTTGACTTCATTGCAGGTGAGAAGCAAGGATTTACAGCTTTCTTTGATAATGAACTCAAACTCCACCGAACCAAGCTAGAAGGAGCTAGTGCTTTCTACGACAAGCACCTCGGAACCCTCCTCACACCACCAAATAGCAAGGAAAAAGAAGATTTTCCAAAACTAGTCCAACATGTATTTAACATCAAGGACAAGACAGACCTAGTCATCTCAGGACTAGGCTGGATCCGCGTAACAGGAACAGCCAAAGTCGCCGTCTGGGCACCAGAAGGCGTCGCCGTCGTCACACGAAAAGCAATTATTTAAACACAGAAAGGAAAGGGTTGTCTGAATTCGGGCGAGCAAGGCGAGCCCCACAGCGAAAAGTATAAAAAGAAACTCTTTTAAAGAAATTATGTCATTAACATCAAAACAACGTGCCTTCCTCAACAGCCAGGCACACACCCTCAAACCCATCATCCAAATCGGGAAAAATGGACTCAACGACCAAATCAAAACCAGCGTTCGTCAGGCTCTTGACGCACGCGAATTGATCAAGGTTACTCTTTTGCAAAATACCGATGAAAATATCCACGAAGTAGCTGAAATCTTGGAAGAAGAAATCGGTGTGGATACAGTCCAAAAAATTGGCCGTATTTTGATTTTGTTTAAACAATCCAGCAAAAAAGAAAATCGCAAGATTTCTAAAAAAGTCAAAGAAATCTAAAAAAACTACTCCAAACAACTGTTTTTACAGAGAAATAAAGGAGACTAGCCTATGGCAATCGAACTATTGACTCCCTTTACCAAGGTAGAGTTGGAGCCAGAAATCAAGGAGAGAAAACGCAAACAAGTTGGGATTTTAGGGGGGAATTTTAACCCTGTTCACAATGCCCATCTGATCGTTGCGGACCAAGTACGACAACAGTTGGGACTGGATCAAGTTCTGCTCATGCCCGAATACCAACCTCCTCATGTAGATAAAAAGGAAACCATCCCTGAGCACCATCGTCTCAAGATGCTTGAGTTGGCGATTGAGGGGATTGAAGGCCTAGCCATTGAAACAATCGAGCTAGAGCGAAAGGGGATTTCTTATACCTATGACACCATGAAAATCTTGACAGAGCAAAATCCAGACACCGATTATTACTTTATCATCGGTGCTGACATGGTGGACTATCTGCCTAAGTGGTACCGAATTGATGAGCTGGTCGACATGGTTCAGTTTGTGGGGGTTCAGCGTCCACGCTACAAGGCAGGGACTTCCTATCCAGTTATCTGGGTGGATGTGCCTCTCATGGATATTTCGTCCAGCATGGTGCGGGATTTCCTTGCCCAAGGTCGAAAACCTAACTTTCTCCTACCTCAGCCGGTGCTAGACTACATCGAGAAGGAGGGGCTCTACTGATGGCTTATCAAGACTATATCAACTGTTCCCGTGAGGCTTTGTTGGAAAAAATGGCAGAGCTTCTACCCGAGAAACGGTTAACCCATTGTTTGGGGGTGGAGCGTGCAGCCATAGAACTGGCTCAGCGCTTTGGTGTGGATAGTGAAAAAGCAGGACTAGCAGGCCTTCTTCATGACTACGCTAAAAAGCTGTCAGATCAGGAATTTCTGGATTTGATTGACCGTTACCAATTAGACCCTGACCTTAAAAACTGGGGCAATAATGTCTGGCATGGTATGGTTGGCATCTACAAGATTCAAGAAGATTTGAATTTGCAAGACTCTGAAATCCTGCGAGCTATTGAAATCCATACAGTTGGGGCTGGTCAGATGACAGACCTAGATAAGGTTATCTATGTAGCAGACTATATCGAGCATAATCGATCCTTTCCTGGAGTAGATGTGGCGCGTGAGATTGCAAGTCTATCGCTTAATAAGGCTGTGGCCTACGAAACAGCTCGTACCGTGGAGCATCTAGCTCATCAGTTATTTCCCATCTATCCCCAAACCCTTGAAACCTATAACGCCTTTGTGCACTATTTGAAAGAGGACTAAATGAAGACGGCTTTTATAATCATTGATGTTCAGAATATTTTAGTGGAAACCGGTTTTCAGACAAATAGTCTATTGGAAAAAATTTCTTATTTACAAAACCATGCTAGAAGTAAGAATATCGAAATTATCTATGTTCAACATATTGAGAATCCTGAAGCTCAAACATCAGAAGATTGGCAGTTATCTGCGCTTTTAAATCGAAAACCTGATGAAAAGGTCTTTCAGAAGAAGTATAATAGTATTTTCAAAGAAACTGGCTTAAAAGAATACTTGGATAAACAGGGGATTGAAAAATTAGTTTTATGTGGCATGCAGACAGAATATTGTGTGGATACCTCTGTCAAGGTTGCCTTTGAATATGGCTATAAGCTGATTATTCCAGAAGGTGCTGTCACAACCTTTGATGGGGATGACATTCCAGCAGAAACGATAAATGAATTTTATGAGGACATTTGGGAGAATCGCTTTGCAGATGTCCTAGATTATAAAAATATTTTTTAAAAGAGGACTAAATGAACGAAAAAGAATTACTAGAACTAGTCGTGAAAGCGGCTGATGAGAAACGTGCGGAGGATATCCTCGCACTTGACGTACAAGATTTGACTAGCGTGACGGATTACTTTGTTATTACTAGTTCAATGAATAGCCGTCAGTTGGATGCTATCGCTGATAATATCCGTGAAAAAGTAGCGGAAGCAGGATTTAAAGGCAGTCATGTCGAAGGCGACGCAGCTGGAGGTTGGGTCTTGCTGGATCTTGGTGCTGTCGTTGTGCATATCTTTTCAGAAGAAATGCGTGCCCACTATAACCTAGAAAAACTATGGCATGAGGCGAATTCAGTAGATTTATCTGAAACTCTGGCGTAGAAGATGAACTCAGTTGTAGTCAACTGGGTTTTATTTGCTTATTTTAGAAAAATTGATAGAAAGGTAGAGAGCGTCGTGTTTGGCTCCTTTCGAAATTGAACACGAGCTAAAAGCTGTGAGAAAAAGATAAACTTCCTTTGTATCTGACGATACGGCAGAAAGTTTTCTATTTTCTCCTTGCTTTTAACGCTCTTGGTATCATGATTATGGCAACTTATGAAACCTTTGCGGCGGTCTATGATGCGGTCATGGACGATAGTTTATACGACAAATGGACGGATTTTTCTCTGCGTCACTTGCCTAAGACCAAGGAGAGAAAGAAACTCTTGGAATTGGCTTGTGGGACAGGAATTCAATCGGTGCGCTTCTCTCAGGCTGGTTTTGATGTGACTGGACTTGACTTGAGTGGGGATATGTTGAAGATTGCTGAGAAGAGAGCTACTTCAGCCAAACAAAAGATTGATTTTATTGAAGGAAATATGCTGGATTTGTCCAAGGCAGGTCAATACGATTTTGTCACGTGTTATTCGGACTCTATCTGCTATATGCAGGATGAGGTGGAAGTAGGGGACGTCTTTAAGGAAGTCTATAATGCTCTCAACGAAGATGGCATCTTCATCTTTGATGTGCATTCGACCTACCAGACAGATGAAGTTTTTCCAGGCTATTCTTACCATGAAAATGCAGAAGAGTTCGCTATGCTCTGGGATACCTACGAGGACGCGGCTCCTCACTCCATCGTGCATGAGTTGACCTTTTTTATCAAGGAGGCGGACGGTTCCTTTAGTCGCCACGATGAAGTGCATGAGGAGCGGACCTATGAGGTCTTGACCTATGATATCTTGCTGGAACAGGCTGGTTTCAAGTCTTTCAAACTCTATGCCGACTTTGAGGACAAGGAACCAACAGAAACCAGTACACGTTGGTTTTTTGTGGCGCAGAAGTAGGAGATTAGCATGACCATCACAGGTATTATCGCGGAGTTTAATCCCTTTCATAATGGGCATAAATACCTGCTGGATCAGGCAGAGGGGCTGAAAATCATTGCCATGTCTGGGAATTTTATGCAGCGTGGAGAGCCTGCTATCGTAGACAAGTGGACTCGGGCCCAGATGGCGCTGGAAAACGGAGCAGATCTGGTAGTGGAATTGCCCTTTTTAGTCAGTGTTCAGGCAGCTGATTTCTTTGGTCAAGGAGCTGTGGATATCTTGGCTCGGTTGGGTATTGATAGCCTCGCTTTTGGAACAGAAGAAGTTCTGGATTATCAAAAAATCGCTGACTTATACGCAGAGCAAGGTAGAGAGATGGAGAATTTTGTGGAAAATCTGCCTGATTCTCTCTCCTATCCCCAGAAAACCCAAGCCATGTGGAAGGAATTTGCTGGTCTTGATTTTTCAGGCCATACACCCAATCATGTTCTTGCTTTGGCCTATGCCAAGGCGGTTGCGGGACGAAATATCAAGCTGTATCCGATTCAGCGTCAGGGGGCTGGTTACCATTCTGTGGACCAGGATGTGGACTTCGCCTCGGCGACAGCCCTCCGTCAGCACCAAAGGGACAAAGATTTCTTAGAACGATTTATGCCTTCTGTTGCCCTATTTGAGCAGACCAGTAAAGTGAGCTGGGAAGACTATTTTCCTTTGCTCCGCTATCAAATCTTGTCAAATCCCGACATAACCACCATCTATCAGGTCAATCAAGAAATGGCTGTGCGCATTAAAGAGACCATCAAGACAGTCCAGTCTGTGGAAGACTTGATTGAGGCGGTTGCGACCAAACGTTACACCAAGGCGCGTGTCAGACGCCTTTTGACCTATATCTTGGTGCAGGCTAGAGAAAGTGACTTGCCAGAAGGCATCCATGTTCTTGGCTTTACTGAAAAAGGCAGGCAACATCTCAAGTCTTTGAAAGGGCAGGTCGATCTAGTCAGCCGAATTGGCAAAGAACCTTGGGATGCTATGACCCAAAAGGCAGACCAGATTTACCAACTGGGAAATCCAAGTATAGCAGAGCAGAATTTTGGAAGAGTACCGATTAGAATAGAAATAAACTAAGTCTACTGAAAAGTAGGCTTTTTCTCAAGTCTCTACTAAACTACTATTTCTAAATAACAATTTTATTTTTGTGAATGTGTTCCAATTTCCCCAAAACATATTCTATTTTAGGTTTGTGAAAATCACTTTTTTATGGTAGAATGTAAAAGAATGTATGTCATTCGGAATAACAATAAAATGAGGTAAAAACATGGAAATCATGTCGCTTGCGATTGCTGTTTTTGCCGTCATCATTGGTTTAGTCATTGGATATGTCAGCATCTCAGCCAAGATGAAATCATCTCAGGAAGCTGCAGAGTTGATGCTTTTAAATGCTGAACAAGAAGCAACTAATTTACGTGGACAAGCTGAACGTGAAGCGGATTTACTTGTTAATGAAGCTAAACGTGAAAGCAAGTCTCTTAAAAAAGAAGCACTATTGGAGGCCAAAGAAGAAGCCAGAAAATACCGTGAAGAAGTGGACGCTGAATTCAAATCAGAACGTCAAGAACTCAAACAAATCGAAAGTCGTTTGACAGAGAGAGCTACTAGCCTTGACCGTAAGGACGACAATTTGACGAGTAAAGAACAAACACTTGAACAAAAAGAACAAAGTATTTCTGATAGAGCGAAAAACCTTGATGCGCGTGAAGAGCAATTAGAGGAAGTCGAAAGACAAAAAGAAGCAGAGCTAGAGCGTATTGGTGCCCTGTCTCAGGCAGAAGCACGAGATATTATCTTGGCTCAGACAGAGGAAAACTTGACCAAGGAGATTGCCAGCCGCATTCGCGAAGCTGAGCAAGAGGTCAAGGAACGTTCTGATAAAATGGCCAAGGACATTCTGGTTCAAGCTATGCAACGTATCGCTGGTGAATATGTAGCGGAGTCAACAAACTCAACGGTTCATCTGCCAGACGATACTATGAAGGGACGCATTATTGGTCGTGAAGGACGTAACATTCGTACCTTCGAAAGTTTGACAGGGGTTGATGTGATTATTGACGATACACCAGAAGTGGTGACCTTGTCAGGTTTTGACCCGATTCGCCGTGAGATTGCCCGTATGACTATGGAAATGTTGCTCAAAGATGGTCGTATTCATCCAGCTCGTATTGAAGAGTTGGTTGAGAAAAACCGTCAAGAGATTGACAATAAGATACGTGAATACGGTGAGGCCGCTGCCTATGAGATTGGTGCGCCGAACCTCCATCCAGATTTGATGAAGATTATGGGACGTTTGCAGTTCCGTACTTCATATGGACAAAATGTCTTACGCCATTCGATTGAAGTTGCTAAGTTGGCTGGTATCATGGCGAGCGAACTTGGTGAAAATGCGGCTCTTGCCCGTCGTGCTGGATTCCTTCACGATATCGGGAAAGCCATTGACCGTGAGGTTGAAGGTAGCCACGTTGAAATCGGTACGGAATTGGCACGTAAGTACAAGGAACACCCAGTTGTTGTCAATACGATTGCTAGTCACCACGGTGATGTCGAACCAGAAAGCGTGATTGCAGTGATTGTTGCTGCAGCAGATGCCTTGAGTGCGGCTCGTCCAGGTGCTCGTAGTGAGTCTCTTGAAAGCTACATCAAGCGTCTTCATGATTTGGAAGAAATTGCTAACGGCTTTGAAGGGGTACAAAATAGCTTTGCCCTTCAAGCAGGACGTGAAATCCGTATCATGGTCAATCCAGGACAAATCAAGGACGACAAGGTCACAATCTTGGCTCATAAAGTTCGTGAGAAAATTGAAAACAATCTCGATTACCCAGGAAATATCAAGGTAACCGTGATTCGCGAGCTTCGTGCAGTAGATTATGCTAAATAAATAAGAAAGAGCAGTTGAAAAATTACTGCTTTTTTGTTACACTAGATAGAAAGACTGTAAAGGATAATCTGGCTTTTTGCCGTTATTCTAGAGAAATGTAATTTCGCAGACTGACTAAAAGGAGACACAATGGCAGACCGAGGCTTACTAATCGTATTTTCTGGTCCTTCAGGGGTTGGAAAAGGAACGGTTAGAAGAGAGATTTTTGAGAGTTCTGAAAACCAATTTCAATACTCTGTATCGATGACGACACGCGCACAACGTCCTGGAGAAGTGGACGGTGTTGACTATTTCTTCCGCACTCGCGAAGAGTTTGAAGAGCTGATTCGTCAAGGACAGATGTTGGAATACGCGGAATATGTCGGCAACTACTACGGAACTCCTCTGACCTATGTCAACGAAACCTTGGACAAGGGAATCGATGTTTTCCTTGAAATTGAAGTTCAAGGCGCTCTTCAGGTCAAGAAAAAGGTTCCAGATGCTGTCTTTATCTTCCTGACACCACCAGATTTGGATGAATTGCAAGATCGTTTGGTAGGACGTGGAACAGACAGCGCAGAAGTGATTGCCCAACGAATCGAAAAAGCCAAGGAAGAAATTGCTCTTATGCGAGAGTATGATTACGCGATTGTCAACGATCAGGTGCCCCTAGCTGCTGAGCGTGTCAAACGTGTTATCGAAGCAGAGCACTTCCGTGTGGATCGTGTCATTGGTCACTATCAGGAGATGTTACCAAAATCTCCAACTACCCGATAAAATTTAGAAAATAGGTACAAGCAAATGATGTTAAAACCCTCTATTGATACCTTGCTCGACAAGGTTCCATCAAAATATTCACTCGTAATCTTGGAAGCAAAACGTGCCCACGAATTGGAAGCAGGTGCGCCAGCAACTCAAGGTTTCAAGTCTGAAAAATCAACTCTTCGCGCTTTAGAAGAAATCGAATCAGGAAACGTTACAATTCACCCAGATCCAGAAGGAAAACGTGAAGCAGTGCGTCGCCGTATCGAAGAAGAAAAACGCCGCAAAGAAGAAGAAGAAAAGAAAATCAAAGAGCAAATCGCTAAAGAAAAAGAAGATGGTGAAAAAATTTAAGGTTGGGGGGACTCAATCTTATTTTTTCTATTGCAAGAATATACTGACAAGGAGGAGGTGAGAAGATGGCGATTGCCAAGATTATTGTTGATGTGCCCTTGATGCAGACGGACCAGCCCTATAGTTACAGGATTCCAGAGGAATTTCTGGGAATGCTGGAAGTTGGGATGCGGGTTCATGTGCCCTTTGGTAAGGGGAATCGCCTGATTCAAGGGATTGTTCTTGGTTTGGAGTCTCAATCAAATGAGGAAGAGATGGAGCAAGATTTAAAAGATATTGCTGAGGTACTGGATTTTTCTCCTGTTCTCACGCAAGAACAACTCTGGCTGGCTGAGGAGCTCCGCAAGTCTGTCTTTTCTTACAAAATCTCTATCCTCAAGGCTATGTTGCCAGGATTTCTGAACTCCAGCTATGACAAGATTCTCTACCCTCTGGCAGGTCTGAGTCAGGAAGACCGAGAGCGTTTGTTTGGTTCAGAAGATTCGCTTGCCTTTTCTTCACTAGACCTTGCCAAACAAGCTGAAATGATGCGTTTGACTAGAAAAGGCCTGCTTGGGCTAGAATATCAGGCAGTCGATCAAAAGAAGGTCAAGACCCAGTCTTGGTATGAGGTTGATCTTGTTCAGTTAGAAGGTGTAGAGATTTCTGCACGTGCCAAGAAAAAGTCGGAGTTGAGAGATTATTTGCTGTCTCATCCTGAGAGTGCTTCCTTGGCTAGCTTGTTAGAGTTCTACTCGCGGGAGCAAGTCAACTTCTTTGTAGAACAAGGTGCTGTGACCATAGTCCAAAAGGAAGTGCAACGCTCGGCTGCTTATTTTGAAGGCATTGAGGCAAGTCAGGCTTTGGAGTTGAATCCTGAGCAAAGACAGGCGCGAGATGCGGTTGTCAGTGCGATTGGCAGTTATCAGCCTCCCTTCCTCCTTCAAGGGATTACAGGAAGTGGGAAGACAGAAGTTTATTTGCAGATTATCCAAGGTGCCTTGGATAAGGGCAAGACAGCTATTTTGCTGGTACCTGAGATTTCTTTGACTCCTCAGATGACGGAGCGTTTTATCGCTCGTTTTGGGGACAAGGTTGCTATTCTTCACTCAGGCCTGTCCAATGGTGAAAAGTATGATGAATGGCGCAAGGTGGAGCGTGGCGATGCCCAAGTTGTTGTTGGCGCCAGATCGGCCATCTTTGCTCCGCTGAAAAATCTGGGTGTCATGATTATCGATGAAGAGCATGAAGCGACTTATAAGCAGGACAGCAATCCTCGTTACCATGCCAGAGAGGTAGCTATTTTACGGGCTCAGTATAATCAAGCAGCTCTGGTACTTGGTTCAGCAACTCCTAGTCTGGAAAGCCGTGCGCGAGCTGGCAAAGGCGTCTATCAACACTTACGTCTGACCCAACGGGCAAATCCTTTAGCTAGGATCCCTGAGGTTCAAGTGATTGATTTTCGGGACTATATCGGACAGAATGAGACGTCAAACTTTACGCCTCCTTTGCTAGAAGCTATTCAGGACCGTCTGGCTAAAAAAGAACAGGTGGTTCTCATGCTCAATCGTCGTGGTTATTCTAGCTTTGTCATGTGTCGAGAGTGTGGGACGGTAGATACTTGTCCCAACTGTGATATTTCCTTGACCTTGCACATGGATACCAAGACCATGAACTGCCATTATTGTGGCTTTTCGAAGGATATTCCTCAGGTCTGTCCTAACTGTAAGAGCCGCAGTATTCGTTATTATGGGACAGGAACTCAGAAGGCTTATGACGAGCTAGCAGAACTCTTTCCGCAGGCCCGTATTTTGCGGATGGATGTAGATACGACGCGTAAGAAAGGTGGCCACCAAACTCTTCTTGACCAGTTTGGACGAGGTGAAGCGGATATCTTGCTAGGTACTCAGATGATTGCCAAGGGCTTGGATTTTCCCAATGTGACCCTAGTCGGAGTTCTCAATGCGGATACAGCCTTAAATCTGCCTGATTTCCGTTCTTCTGAGAGAACCTTCCAGCTCTTGACTCAGGTAGCAGGCCGTGCAGGCCGGGCTGAAAAAGCTGGTCAGGTTTTGATTCAGTCCTATAATCCGCAGCACTATGCTATTCGATTTGCCAAGGATCAGGATTATGAAGGCTTTTATGCCTATGAAATGGGAATCAGACGTCAACTAGGCTATCCACCTTACTATTTCACCATTGGTATTACCCTTTCTCATAAGAAAGAAGAAGAGGTGATTAAACGTGCCTATGAAGTCATGAACATTTTGCGGTCAGGCTTGTCAGAGACCAGTAACATTCTTGGGCCAACGCCCAAACCCATTGCCCGCACCCACAACCTTTATCATTATCAGATTTTAATTAAATATCGTTTAGAAGATGAGCTGGGGCCGACCCTCAACCAAGTTTTGGCCTTGACTCAAGAACGGGAAAATAGTGAGCTCCGTCTCAGCATTGACCATGAGCCACAGCAATTTTTATAAGAAGGAGAAGATATGACAAAATTAATCTTTATGGGGACCCCCGACTTTTCAGCAACAGTCTTAAAAGGACTTTTGACAGATGACCGTTACGAAATTCTAGCCGTTGTGACCCAGCCAGACCGTGCTGTCGGACGTAAAAAAGTTATCCAAGAAACCCCAGTCAAGCAGGCTGCCAAAGAAGCGGGTCTTCCAATCTACCAACCTGAAAAATTATCTGGAAGTCCAGAGATGGAAGCTATTATGAATTTAGGAGCAGATGGAATTGTGACTGCTGCTTTTGGGCAGTTTCTCCCAAGTAGACTCCTTGATAGCATGGACTTTGCGGTCAATGTTCACGCTTCTCTTCTTCCAAAACACCGTGGTGGTGCGCCAATCCATTACGCCTTGATTAAAGGGGATGAGAAAGCCGGTGTGACCATTATGGAGATGGTTAAGGAAATGGATGCAGGAGATATGATTTCTCGTCGTAGCATTCCCATCACAGACGAGGACAATGTTGGAACCTTGTTTGAGAAATTGGCGCTAGTTGGTCGTGATTTGCTTTTGGACACTTTGCCTGCCTACATTGCTGGGGAAATCAAACCTGAACCGCAGGATCCAAGTCAGGTTACCTTCTCGCCAAATATCAAGCCAGAAGAAGAAAAACTGGACTGGAACAAAAGCAATCGCCAACTTTTCAACCAAATTCGTGGGATGAACCCCTGGCCTGTTGCCCATACTTTCCTTAAGGGCGACCGCTTTAAGATTTATGAAGCCCTACCAGTAGAAGGTCAGGGAAATCCAGGTGAGATTCTCTCTATCGGCAAGAAAGAATTGATTGTCGCAACGGCAGAAGGGGCTCTATCCCTCAAACAAGTGCAGCCAGCTGGTAAGCCTAAGATGGACATCGCTTCCTTCCTCAACGGAGTTGGACGTACATTGACTGTAGGAGAACGATTTGGTGACTAAAGTAGAAACGGCAAGAAGTTTAGCCCTAGCGGTATTAGAGGATGTTTTTATCAATCAAGCATACTCAAATATCGCCTTAAATAAGCATCTCAAGGGAAGTCAACTCTCAGCAACAGACAAGGGCTTGGTGACCGAGCTGGTCTATGGAACGGTAGCCCGTAAACTGACTCTGGAATGGTACCTATCCCACTTTATTGAAGACAGAGACCAGTTAGACAGCTGGCTCTATGTCCTTCTCCTCATGAGTGCCTACCAGCTCCGCTATCTGGATAAGATTCCAGACCATGCTGTGGTCAATGAAGCAGTAGAATTGGCCAAAGTCCGTAAAAAGGGCAGTGAAAAATTGGTCAACGCCGTCCTTCGCCGTATCCTGCGTGAAGGCTGGCCAGAGATTGTCAGCATCAAACGAAAAAACAAGCGTGATTCCATTGCCTATTCTCTCCCAGTTTGGCTAGTTGCCAAGCTCAAGGAAGAATACGGAGAAGAGCGAGCGCAGGCTATTTTTGAAAGTCTCTTGGTGCGTAACAAGGCAAGCATTCGTGTAACAGATCTAGGACGAAAAGAGGAAATCCAAGCCTTGTTGGAGGCCAGTGATTCATCCTTGTCTCCTTCTGGTTTGGTTAAGGAGCAGGGACATTTTGCAGGCCATGATTTGTTTGCGGATGGAGCTATTACCATCCAAGATGAATCCAGCCAGCTTGTTGCTCCGACGCTTGATTTACAAGGTGATGAACAGGTTCTAGATGCCTGTGCGGCTCCAGGTGGGAAAACAGCCCATATAGCCTCTTATCTAACGACAGGTCAGGTTACGGCTTTGGACCTTTACGATCACAAGTTGGACTTAATCCAAGAAAATGCCCAACGTTTAGGAGTTGCAGATCGGATTCAAAGGCAAAAATTGGATGCCAGAAAGGTACATGAGTTTTTTGGTCAGGATTCATTTGATAAGATTTTGGTAGATGCTCCCTGTTCAGGAATTGGTCTTCTGCGCCGCAAACCAGATATCAAATACAATAAAGAAACGGCAGATTTCGCGTCCTTGCAGGAAATTCAGCTAGAAATATTAGGTAGTGTTTGTCAAACACTACGCAAAGGTGGTATAATAACTTATAGTACCTGTACTATTGTCTCAGAGGAGAACTTTCAAGTCGTACAGGCATTTTTAGAAAGTCATCCTGAATTTGAGCAAGTAACACTAGAACATGAATGTAAGGATATCATGAAAGATGGCTGTATCCTCATCACACCTGAATTGTATGGAAGTGATGGATTCTTCATCAGTCAATTTCGCAAGATATCGGATTAGGAAGGAACTGACATATGGAAATTTCAATATTAACGGATGTTGGTCAAAAACGAACAAATAACCAAGACTATGTCAACCACTACGTCAACAGAGCAGGTCGTACTATGATTATCTTAGCTGACGGGATGGGAGGACACCGTGCAGGAAATATCGCGAGTGAAATGGCGGTTACAGATTTAGGTATCGCTTGGGTAGATACCCAAATTGATACCATCAACGAGGTACGTGAATGGTTTGCTAACAACCTTGAGATGGAAAATAAAAAGATTAACCAATTGGGGCAAGATGAAGCCTATAAAGGAATGGGAACAACTCTTGAGGCTGTAGCCATTATTGACAATCAGGCTATTTATGCCCACGTTGGAGATTCTCGTATTGGTTTAATTCGTGGAGAAGAATACCACCAGTTAACGAGCGACCATTCCTTGGTCAATGAATTGCTTAAGGCAGGTCAATTGACGCCTGAAGAAGCAGCTAGCCACCCACAGAAAAATATTATTACCCAGTCAATCGGTCAAAAAGATGAAATTCAGCCTGATTTTGGAATGATTACCCTTGAGCCGGGAGACTATCTCCTACTTAATAGTGATGGATTAACAAATATGATTTCAGGAAGTGAGATCTATGATATTGTAACCAGCGATATTCCTTTGGCAGATAAGGCAGCAACCTTGATCCGTTTTGCCAATAATGCAGGTGGTTTAGACAATATCACAGTTGCCCTTATTGCTGTTAATGAGGAGGCAACAGAATGATCCAAATCGGCAAGATTTTTGCCGGGCGGTATCGGATTATCAAACAAATTGGTCGAGGAGGCATGGCAGATGTCTATTTGGCCAAGGATTTGATTTTGGACGGTGAAGAAGTGGCAGTGAAGGTCCTGAGGACCAACTACCAAACAGATCCTATTGCAGTGGCTCGTTTTCAGCGGGAAGCGAGAGCCATGGCAGATCTGGACCATCCTCATATCGTTCGGATTACAGATATCGGTGAAGAAGAGGGACAACAGTATCTCGCAATGGAATATGTTGCTGGATTAGACCTCAAACGCTATATCAAGGAACATCACCCTCTTTCAAATGAAGAAGCGATTCGAATCATGGGACAAATCCTCTTGGCTATGCGCTTAGCCCATACTCGAGGAATTGTTCACAGGGACTTGAAACCGCAAAATATCCTTTTGACCCCAGATGGGACTGCCAAGGTTACAGACTTTGGGATCGCAGTAGCCTTTGCAGAGACAAGTCTGACTCAGACCAACTCAATGCTAGGTTCCGTTCATTATTTATCGCCAGAGCAGGCCCGTGGTTCTAAAGCAACTGTGCAGAGTGATATCTATGCAATGGGTATTATTTTCTATGAGATGCTGACAGGTCATATTCCTTACGATGGGGATAGTGCGGTGACCATCGCCCTCCAGCATTTTCAGAAACCACTGCCATCGGTTATAGCTGAAAATCCATCTGTGCCTCAGGCTTTAGAAAATGTTGTTATCAAGGCAACTGCCAAGAAATTGACAGATCGCTACAAATCAGTCGCTGAAATGTATGTGGATTTGTCTAGTAGTTTGTCTTATAATCGTCGTAATGAACCAAAGCTAGTCTTTGACGATGCCACTAAGGCAGATACTAAGACTCTACCAAAAGTATCCCAGAGCACATTGACCTCAATTCCTAAGGTGCAAACACAAAGTCCGAAGCCACAGATTGTGAAACCTAGTCAGCAGGCTTCAGAAGACAATTACGCAACCAAGCCTGTTAAGAAACGGAAATTTAGAGTTCGTTATATGATTTTGTTGGCCAGCATTCTATTGGTGGCAGCCTCTCTGATTTGGATATTGTCCAGAACTCCTGCAACCATTGCTATTCCAGATGTGGCAGGTCAGACAGTTGCGGAGGCTAAGGAAACGCTCAAGAAAGCCAATTTTGAGATTGGTGAGGAGAAATCAGAGGCTAGTGAAAAGGTGGAAGAAGGGCGGATTATCCGTACAGATCCAGAAGCTGGTAGCGGCCGAAAAGAAGGAACTAAGGTCAATTTGATTGTTTCTTCTGGTAAGCAATCTTTCCAATTGAGCAATTACGTCGGACGCAAGTATACGGATGTCGTAGCTGAACTTAAGGATAAGAAGGTTCCTGAAAATCTCATTAAGATGGAAGAGGAAGAATCTAGCGAAAGTGAACCAGGAACGGTTCTAAGACAAACACCAGCAGCAGGAACTACGTATGACTTATCAAAGGCTAGTACGATTGTTTTAACAGTTGCTAAAAAGGTAACTAGTGTAACCATGCCGGGTTATATCGGCTCAAGTCTTGAATTCACTAAAAATAATTTGATTCAAATTGTTGGGGTGAAAGAGGCTAATATTGAAGTTGTTGAAGTGTCAACCGCTCCTGAAGGAACAGCAGAAGGAAATGTTGTGGATCAGACTCCAAAAGCGGGTGGAAAAATTGATTTAGCCAGCACACGTATTAAAATTTCGATTTATAAACCCAAAATACCACCATCAAGTTCCTCTTCAACGTCAGTTCAACGTGGTAACCAAGGTTCACCTACTACTCCAAATCAAGGGAATCAACAAGGTGGCCAGCAAGGAAATCAACAAGGAACGGTTCCTACTCCGAATCAACCAAATAGTGAAGGAAACCACGAAAATTCTCGTGATTAAACGAATCTTTGTCATGATTTCATGGCAAAGATTTTTTTTGAGTCCGGATTTGTGATAGAATAGAAGGAGTTGATAAAAGGAGGAACGCATGGAAGAATCAAGAGAATTAAATGCCGTCATCGATGTGATTATGTTAGCTGGAACCATTCTTCTCAAAAGTGGCTCAGAGATTCATCGTGTAGAAGATACCATGATCCGTATTGCGCATTCGCAGGGGATTGTGGATTGCAATGTTCTTGCCATGCCTGCCGCTATCTTTTTCTCCATTGAAAATACCAATATTTCGCGCATGAAGCGCGTGACTTCCTCTTCTTATAACATCGAAAAAGTCTGCGATGTGAACCAGATTTCTCGTCAGTTGGTAGGGGGGCAGATTGATTTAGAGACGGCCTTCAAGCAATTGACGGCCTTGCAAGCCCAGCCCCTTCCTTATACTAAGTTGCAGGTAACTTTGGCTGCGACCTTTAGCGCCCCTTTCTTTTCAATTATGTTTAGTGGAAATATCTACGACGCACTTGGGGCAGGAGTAGCTACCTTATTTGGTTTTGCCTTTTCCCTCTATGTAGAGAAGTTTATCCGAATTCCCTTTGTGACAGCCTTTGCTGGAGCCTTTGTCTTTGGGATGATAGCCCAGTTTTGGGCTAGCTATACAGGCTTTCCTTCAACAGCAGATTTGATTATAGCTGGTGCGGTCATGCCGTTTGTACCAGGAATTGCCTTGACTAATGCGGTCCGTGATATTATGACTAACCACATAAACTCTGGTATGAGTAAGATGTTTGAATCTCTGCTCATTACCCTTGCTTTAGGGGCAGGAACTTCTGTCGCCTTGGTATTGATGAACTAATATGACACTAACAACCTTTTTATTACAAGCAGTGGCAAGTCTTCTTGCTATTATCACTTTTTTAATCGTACTCAATGTGCAACGCTCTATGCTCTTACCTGGAGGGATTTTGGGCATGGCTGTCTGGCTAATCTATCTCTTGCTCAAGGAACCGACCAATGTTATTGTGGCTACTTTTATTGCAGCCATTATCGGTTCTTGTGTCAGCCAGATTTTAAGTATTCTTTATAAGACACCTGCTGTGGTCTTTATCTTGGCCATCTTGGCACCTCTGGTTCCGGGTTATCTTTCCTATCGGACAACTGCCTTTTTTGTGACAGGAGATTACAGTCATGCCATTGCTAGTGCAACCTTGGTTGTTATGTTGGCTTTGGTGATTTCCATTGGAATGGCTAGCGGAACAGTGATTCTCAGACTTTATTCTTACTTACGAAAACAGCATAATGGTTAGAATAATAAGCGACTTGATTTGGTGAATCAAGTCTTTTTTCTCTCTTTTACTGCTATTTGTGATAAAATAGTATAGAACGATTTTTTACAATGAATGATAAAACAGAGGTAAATATGACAATCGGTATTGATAAGATTGGTTTTGCGACCAGTCAATATGTCTTGAAATTACAAGACTTAGCAGAAGCGAGGGGAATTGACCCTGAAAAATTAAGCAAAGGACTCTTGCTCAAGGAATTGAGTATTGCGCCCCTAACTGAGGATATCGTGACCTTGGCGGCCAGTGCAAGTGATTCTATTTTAACTGAGCAAGAGAGACAAGAAATTGACATGGTCATTGTAGCTACTGAGTCAGGAATTGACCAAAGTAAAGCTGCAGCCGTCTTTGTGCATGGTTTGCTGGGCATCCAGCCCTTTGCTCGTAGTTTCGAGATTAAAGAAGCCTGCTATGGAGCGACAGCGGCCCTTCATTATGCCAAATTGCATGTGGAAAATTCTCCAGAGTCCAAGGTCTTGGTCATTGCCAGTGATATTGCCAAATACGGTATTGAAACCCCAGGAGAACCAACTCAAGGTGCTGGAAGTGTGGCCATGTTGATTACACAGAATCCACGCATTATGGCTTTTAATAACGACAATGTGGCTCAGACTCGTGACATCATGGATTTCTGGCGTCCAAATTACTCAACAACCCCTTATGTAAATGGTGTCTATTCTACCCAACAATATCTAGATAGTTTGAAAACGACTTGGCTTGAATACCAAAAACGCTACCAGCTTACCTTAGATGATTTTGCTGCGGTTTGCTTCCACTTGCCTTATCCTAAATTAGCGCTAAAAGGCTTGAAAAAAATCATGGATAAGAACTTGCCTCAAGAGAAAAAAGACCTCTTGCAAAACCATTTTGATCAGTCTATTCTCTACAGTCAAAAGGTGGGGAATATCTATACAGGTTCACTTTTTCTTGGACTTTTGTCTCTCTTGGAAAATACAGATAGCTTGAAGGCTGGGGATAAAATTGCCCTTTATAGTTATGGAAGTGGGGCTGTCGCTGAGTTCTTCAGTGGTGAATTGGTTGAAGGATATGAAGCTTATCTGGATAAAGACCGTTTGAACAAGCTCAACCAACGAACTGCCCTGTCTGTTGCAGACTATGAAAAAGTCTTCTTTGAGGAAGTAGAGTTAGATGAAACAAATTCTGCCCAGTTTGCTGGCTATGAAAATCAAGATTTTACCTTGGTTGAAATTGTTGACCACCAACGCCGTTATAGCAAGGTTGAAAAATAATGAAGATAAGTTGGAATGGATTTTCTAAAAAATCATACCAAGAGCGCCTCGAGCTGTTAAAAGCTCAGGCGCTCCTTAGTCCTGAGAGACAAGGGGGTTTGGAGCAGGATGAACAGATGAGTGTAACTGTGGCAGACCAGCTGAGTGAGAATGTAGTGGGAACTTTTTCTCTGCCTTATTCGCTGGTCCCAGAGGTTCTCGTTAACGGTCAGGAATACACAGTTCCTTATGTGACAGAAGAACCCTCAGTGGTTGCTGCGGCCAGCTATGCCAGTAAAATCATCAAGCGAGCAGGTGGCTTTACTGCTCAGGTTCATGAGCGCCGGATGATTGGTCAGGTAGCCCTTTATCAAGTTGCTAATCTTGAACAAGCGCAAGAGAAAATTGCCAGCAAGAAATCCGAACTCTTGGAACTTGCCAATCAAGCCTATCCTTCTATCGTTAAACGAGGAGGTGGGGCGCGTGATTTGCGTGTAGAGAAGATTAAGGGAGAAACAGACTTTCTCGTTGTCTATCTCCATGTCGATACCCAGGAAGCCATGGGAGCCAATATGCTCAATACCATGCTGGAAGCCTTGAAACCAGTCTTAGAAGAACTCAGTCAGGGACAGAGTCTCATGGGAATCCTATCTAACTACGCGACCGATTCTCTGGTGACTGCAAGCTGTCGCATCGCCTTTCGCTACTTGAGTCGCCAAAAGGATCAAGGACGAGAAATTGCAGAGAAGATAGCCTTGGCTAGTCAGTTTGCGCAGGCTGATCCTTACCGAGCTGCTACCCACAATAAAGGGATTTTTAATGGTATTGATGCCATTTTGATTGCCACTGGTAATGACTGGCGTGCTATTGAGGCAGGAGCTCATGCTTTTGCCAGTCGAGACGGGCGCTACCAAGGTCTTAGTCAATGGACGCTGGACCTTGAAAGAGAAGAATTGGTTGGTCAAATGACTCTTCCTATGCCTGTAGCGACCAAGGGTGGCTCTATCGGCCTTAACCCTCGTGTGGCCCTCAGTCACGAACTACTGGGAAATCCTTCTGCCAAAGAATTGGCCCAGCTTATCGTGTCTATCGGACTTGCCCAAAATTTTGCGGCCCTGAAAGCCTTGGTTAGTACGGGCATCCAGCAAGGCCACATGAAATTGCAGGCCAAATCCTTAGCTCTCCTAGCAGGAGCCAGTGAATCCGAGGTAGCTCCCCTAGTCGAGCGCCTCATTGCAGATAAAACCTTTAACCTAGAGACAGCCCAGCACTATCTCGAAAACTTAAGATCATAAAAAAACTCAGACCGATCGGTCTGAGTTTTTCTTGTGCTTATACTCTTCAAAAATCAAATTCAAACCACGTCAGCTTCGCCTTGCCGTACTCAAGTACAGCCTGCGGCTAGCTTCCTAGTTTGCTCTTTGATTTTCATTGAGTATTAAATACTTTTTCCTGGTAATAGTGTAACTGGTAAAAAGTAGCCTGTTGTGGCAACTTCCTTGCCTTCGATCTTCTGCAAGAGGAGGTCAACAGTGAGGCAGGCAATCTCTTCCAAAGGTTGCTTGATAGTAGCCAATTGAGGGTAGTAATTCTCGATAAAGTAGGTCCCATCATATCCGATGACTTTAAGCTCTTCCGGGACAGAAATGCCCAGTTCTTGTGCAATTTTAATGACTAGAATAGCTGTCAAATCATCCGAAGCAAAGATGGCATCTGGTTTTTGTCGAGTTAAGATATTCTTGATTTCCATTTCTTTTCTGACAGGAGAAAAGTCACTGGAAACATTGATAATAGGAGCTTTTGGGAGTACGGATGCAAAACCAGCGTGGCGCAGTCCAGTTGGCGAATTGGAATTGTCATTCCCTGTAATCATGATGATAGACTGGGCGCCTGTCTTAACCAGGGTCTGGGCCGCAAGAACTCCTCCAGCATAGTTGTCAGAGGAAACGACAGGAATATCTGGTGACAGGTTTCGGTCAAAGGAAATAATCGGCGCTGTCACGCGATTGTAGTCTTCGATTCCCAAGTTGTGACTACCAGAAATGATGCCGTCTACCTGATTGGCTTCCAACATTTCGATGTATTCTCGCTCCTTCTCAGAATCGTGCTCGCTGTTGCAGATGATTGTCTTGTAACCATTTTTGAAGAGTTGGTGTTCCAGCTTATCAATCAATTCTGCATAGAAAACGTTGGAAATATTGGGGAAAATCAAACCGATTAACTTAGCTGATTTTCCTTGCAGACTACGAGCTAGGTTGTTGGGTTTATAGCCCAATTCCCGCATGGCTTCATTGACCTTTTGAATAGTTTTCTCTGATAAATAGCCTTTTTTATTGATAACCCGAGAAACGGTAGTAGGGCTGACGCCTGCAAGTTTGGCGACATCAGTTAGTTTTGCGACCATAATCTAATTCATAGTAAGTTCCAGTTGGGTTTCCAGATTTGATCAGGATACCATTTTGGTCCGCATGTGGGAAGACACGACCAGAAAATACTTTTTCTCCTTTATTGATGAAAATTTCAAAGACAGAGTTATCGATGAAGATTGTAGCAGTAGTAGCCTGGTTATCGATTGGGCAAGAACGAGTTGTCCCAAATTCTTGAGCGTACTGTTCACCAGCTTGGCTACGATCCACTGTCACTTGACCATTTACAAGGTCAAAGTTGATTGAAAGTCCCTTGCCTTCTTTATCAGCAAGTAAGACAATCTCGCTCTGGCTATTGGCTTCCAAGTTGAGTTCAAGTTCGTAAGTGTTATTGGTTTGGGCACGATTTGAGAAGGCTTCTTCAGAAGCACGAAGGTCCTTGACAGCTGCGACTGGGTATTGGTAGAGTTTACCGTCTTTGATAGTGAGTTCTTTGACCAAAGAGAAGGTTCCTTGGTGGTCAAAACGATCAGAAGGGTAAGAAACATCTGGCAAACCAAGCCAGCTAACAGCTAGAGCACGTCCATCAGGAGAGTTGAAGGCTTGAGTTGCATAGGCTTCGAAACCATAGTCCATGTTTTGAAGTTGAGACACATCTACCATTTTGGCATTTTCAGGGTCAAAGGAAGCCCCGATCTTATACATATTTGGATAGATATTATCGTAATCTAGAACTTTCTTATCCAATCCTTGTGGGCAGTAAAGAAGGACAGGTTGCTCCCCTACAAAGATCAGATTTGGGCATTCCATCATATAGGCAGTGCGGTCGTTAGCAAAGTCAAGGTCGCCAACAGCTTGCCAGTTTGTGTAGTCGTTGTCAATAGCTTTGTAGAGACGAACGAAGCCTTTTTTCTCCAAATCTTGTCCACCGACGATGGCATAGTATTGACCTTTAAAATTAAAAATTTGCGGATCGCGGAAGTGGTCTGTAGAGTCTGCCGGCTGGTCAATTAAGATCTTGTCAATCTTCGTAATATTGCCTTCCTTATCCATCAAAGCCCCAATCTGGTATGGGTGACGGATCCAATTTTCATCGCGGACATTTCCTGTATAAAATAGGAATAAGTTATCGCCAAACTGCATGGCAGAACCAGAGTAGGCACCGTGGCTATCTAATGGAGTGTCAGGCAAAACTTTGACTCCAGTTTCTGTGAAATGAACCAAGTCCTCACTTTCCAATTGAACCCAAGATTTCAAACCATGGGCTGCACCAAAAGGAAAGTTCTGATAAAAAACAATCCACTTTCCATCAAAGTAAGAAAAGCCATTTGGGTCGTTTAGGAGTCCTGTTTTTGGCTCAACATGGTAATGAGTATGCCATGGAGATTGTGCCATATTTTCTTTTATATGTTGAATTTCTTCTTGCGTCCAATCTTGATAAAGTCTGTAACGACGCTCAGTTGTCCATTTCATTCATTCATTCCTCCAAAAATCTTATCACTTTTAATAGTAACCGTTTTCGGAAAAAAAAGCAAGCCTTTTATGTTAAAAAAAAGAAAAAACTGTCAAACGTTTGTCACAAAATAAATGCAGGAAATCAATCAAATTTTCACGAAAATATGAAAGAGAATGAAACAAAACCCTTTTAAATAAGATTTTAAACTTATTTTTTCAAGGAATACCTGATAAAACAGTCAAAATCAATCAATCTAAAGCATGCTTACTAAGTGGATAGAATATTTTTTCTGCAAAACGCTTGACATATTTCTAAAACATGATAAAATAATAGTCGTAGGGCGGATAAAATCGCTTTCAAACAAGAACAAAATTTTATATAAGGAGATTTTTGCAAATGAACAATCAGGAAATTGCAAAAAAAGTCATCGATGCCTTGGGCGGACGTGAAAATGTCAACAGTGTTGCCCACTGTGCGACTCGTCTTCGTGTCATGGTCAAAGATGAAGGAAAAATCAATAAAGAAGTGATTGAGAACTTGGAAAAAGTTCAAGGTGCTTTCTTTAACTCAGGTCAATACCAAATCATCTTTGGTACAGGTACAGTTAACAAAATGTACGATGAAGTTGTTGCACTTGGTTTGCCAACATCATCTAAAGATGATATGAAAGCAGAAGCTGCCAAACAAGGGAACTGGTTCCAACGTGCTATCCGTACTTTCGGTGACGTTTTCGTTCCAATCATCCCAGTTATCGTAGCAACAGGTCTTTTCATGGGTGTACGTGGTCTATTGACTGCTCTTGGAATGACACTTCCAGCTGACGTGACAACTTACACGCAAATCTTGACAGATACAGCCTTTATCATCTTGCCAGGTTTGGTTGTGTGGTCAACCTTCCGTGTATTCGGTGGAAATCCAGCCGTTGGTATCGTTCTTGGTATGATGCTTGTTTCTGACTCGCTTCCAAACGCTTGGGCAGTCGCTTCAGGTGGTGAAGTAACAGCTATGAACTTCTTTGGTTTCATCCCTGTTGTTGGTTTGCAAGGTTCTGTTCTTCCAGCCTTCATCATCGGGGTTGTCGGAGCTAAATTTGAAAAAGCTGTCCGCAAGGTTGTTCCAGATGTCATTGACCTCTTGGTAACGCCATTTGTTACACTTTTGGTCATGTCTATCCTTGGACTCTTTGTCATTGGACCGGTCTTCCACGTCGTTGAAAACTACATCCTTATCGCTACAAAAGCGATCCTCAGCTTGCCATTTGGTCTTGGTGGTTTCTTGATCGGTGGGGTTCACCAATTGATTGTCGTGTCAGGTGTGCACCACATTTTCAACTTGCTTGAAGTTCAATTGCTTGCTGCTGACCATGCTAACCCATTCAACGCGATCATCACAGCTGCTATGACAGCTCAAGGTGCTGCGACTGTTGCGGTTGGTGTTAAAACTAAAAATCCAAAACTAAAAACACTTGCTTTCCCAGCTGCTCTTTCTGCCTTCCTAGGTATTACAGAGCCTGCTATTTTCGGGGTTAACTTGCGTTTCCGTAAACCATTCTTCCTTTCATTGATTGCTGGTGCAATCGGTGGTGGATTGGCTTCTATCCTTGGACTTGCAGGTACTGGTAATGGTATCACCGTCATCCCTGGTACAATGCTTTACATCGGTAACGGACAACTTGCACAATACCTTCTTATGGTAGCTGTATCATTCGTTCTTGGTTTCGCTCTTACTTATATGTTTGGTTATGAGGATGAAAAAGAAGTTGCTACTGAAGTAGAGACAGAACGTTTGGTCCAAGAAGAAACAACTGGTAACATTCCAGCAACTCTTCAAAATGAAACACTTGTAACTCCTATCGTTGGTGACGTTGTTGCTCTTGCTGATGTTAATGACCCAGTATTCTCAAGTGGAGCTATGGGACAAGGTATCGCTGTGAAACCTAGCCAAGGTGTGGTATATGCACCAGCTGATGCTGAAGTTTCAATTGCCTTTCCAACAGGACACGCTTTTGGTTTGAAAACAACTGATGGTGCTGAAGTTTTGATCCACGTTGGTATTGACACTGTATCTATGAATGGTGAAGGTTTTGAAGCAAAAGTTGCTCAAGGTGACAAGGTGAAAGCTGGCGATGTTCTTGGAACATTTGACTCAAACAAAATCGCTGCAGCTGGACTTGATGATACAACAATGATTATCGTTACAAATACAGATGACTACGCTTCAGTAGCTCCAGTCGCAACAGGTTCAGTTGCGAAGGGGGATGCTGTGATCGAAGTGAAAATCTAATCAATCCTCTCTAATGTGAAAACGAACAAATGACATGTTTGTTCGTTTTTGCTTGAATGGTAAGATTTACAGAGGAAAATCTAAAAAATTGAGAAACTTAGATTTTTAAAATATGCTATAATAAAGAAAATAAAAACAAGAGGTTTATCATGACAAAATTATATGGAAGCTTGGAAGCGGGCGGTACAAAGTTTGTCTGTGCTGTCGGTGATGAAAACTTTAACGTTGTAGAAAAAACACAATTTCCAACAACAACTCCAATCGAAACAATCGATAAAACCATTGAGTTCTTCTCAAAATTCGATAACCTTGCTGGTCTTGCAGTTGGTTCATTTGGTCCCATTGATATTGACAAAAACTCAAAAACTTATGGTTTTATCACAACGACTCCAAAACCAAACTGGGCAAATGTGGACTTGCTTGGTGCCCTTCGTCGCGCCCTCAACGTGCCAATGTACTTCACAACAGACGTAAACAGCTCTGCTTATGGTGAAGTGGTTGCCCGTAACAATGCTGGTGGTCGTATCGAAAACTTGGTTTACTACACAATCGGTACAGGTATCGGTGCAGGTGTTATCCAACGTGGTGAGTTTATCGGCGGTGTGGGTCACCCTGAGATGGGTCATTATTATGTTGCTAGACACCCAATGGATATTGAAAAAGAGTTTAAGGGTGTTTGTCCTTTCCATAAAGGATGTCTGGAAGGCTATGCAGCTGGTCCAAGTTTGGAAGCTCGTACAGGTGTTCGTGGGGAAAACATTGAACTCAACAACCCTGTTTGGGATGTTCAAGCCTACTATATCGCTCAAGCCGCGGTTAATGCGACAGTGACTTTCCGACCAGACGTGATTGTCTTTGGTGGAGGGGTCATGGCTCAACAACACATGCTGGATCGTGTCCGTGAGAAATTTACAGCTCTTCTCAATGGTTACCTACCAGTGCCAGATGTGCGTGAGTACATCGTCACTCCAGCAGTCGCAGGAAATGGTTCTGCTACTCTTGGAAACTTTGTTCTTGCAAAAGAAGTTTCAAAATAAAGCACAAAATCCGCTTGGGAAACCAAACGGATTTTGTAGTTGAAAACAATATTTTTGAGCTTTTCCTTAAGTGATTACGGACGGTAGCGACTTTCTTCGAAATTCCATACCTAAACTTTGAGCCTAATGTCTCAAAGTTTCCGAACACCTGAAACCATTAGATTTCAGGTGTTTCTATCACGGCGGAAAGGCTAGGTAAGTCCTCGCCTCACTATCGAAAAATAGGTATGATTTTCATACCAAAGTATATTTAGTATCAAGCTATAGTCAATCTACGTTCTAAAAATCCGCTTGGGAAACCAAACGGATTTTTTACATGTCAAAGCATTTGCCAGAAAAAGTCGATAATATAGGTCAGACCGTAGGTATAAACCACGAGGGTAAAGGGCTTGGTCAGAATGATGATAGTCATATAGCGCTTGAAGCTCATCTTGGTCAGGGCAGCCAGCATACAGAGAAAGTCAGCTGGACTAATGGGCCAAATCATCATAAAGATAAAGAAACGGTCAAAACGATTGCCCTTGTCCAACCAGCCGATATACTTGTCATAGGTACGCTTGCTGACGACAGACTGGACAAAGGCAGCTCCATAGAGGCGCACCAGATAAAAGATAATGGCACAGCCAATCACAATCCCGATATAGTTGTAGATAGTCCCGATGATGTGACCGTAGATAAAGACCCCAGCTACCGAGGTCAAGGCCCCGGGAATAATAGGAACGACGGTCTGTAAAATCTGTAAAAAGATAAAGAGAGGTGGCCCCCAGATACCTGCCTGCTGGATAAAGGCAGATAGGGTTTCCTTAGACTGTAAAATCCCAGCTTGATAAGCCCAAATACAGAAAATCAAACTCCCAACCCCACCGACAATCGATGAGATGTTGATAACTTGCTGTAGAAGGGGAGAAACAGCTTTCATTTGTTTATCCTGTGACATGTAAACTCCTCATAGATAGTATAATTCTACTATACCATATTTTTGAGGAGAAAGGGGGAATGTGTCTTTTTTCTATGGGAAGAGTGATGGATTTTGAGGATAAACATGCTATAATAAAGGGAGCAGACAAGTAGCAAAGGAGAGAGTATGATACAGGTAAAACCAGAACTGGAGATAGAAAAACAACTGATCAACCAACTGGTAACTGGGGAAAGTCAGTGGACTTACAGAGAAGACCTTAAAACAGAAGAGCAATTATGGGAAAACTTCTTTGAAAAGTTAGCCCAGAACAATGTGGCTCTATTGGCAGATCATCCTCTGACAGAACAGGAAAAACGCCAGATAAAGAATCAATTAATCTTTGTTAGCTACTATGATGCTGCCAAGTGGTTGGTCGGCGAAAATGGTATTGCCAAGGTTGAGGTTCAGAGAGAAGATGTTAGTTTGGGGACTATCCGTTTATCTGTTATTTGGCGAGACAATATCGCAGCTGGTAAGTCCAGTTATGAGGTTGTCAACCAAGTCGAGAGAGATAAGATAAATCCTCAGGATCAAGACCGCAGACTAGATGTGACCCTCCTGATTAATGGCCTTCCAATGATTCAAATCGAACTTAAAAGTCCCCGAGTTGCTTTTCTAGATGCCTTTCATCAAATTAAGAAGTATGATAGGGAAGGCAAGTTCCGTGGCATCTACTCTAGCTTACAGATGTTTGTTGTGACCAATAAGGTAGACACACGCTATATCGCTGCAGCCAGAGAAAATAAACTCAACAAGCAATTTCTAACCAAGTGGGTGGATAAGGACAATTATCCAGTGACAAACTTGACCAGCTTTGCTCATGAAGTTCTTTCTATCCCTCGTGCTCATCAAATGGTCATGCAGTATTCTGTCCTTGATGATAGTAAGAAAGCTCTTATTCTCTTGCGCCCCTATCAGATTCATGCCATAGAAGCAGTGCAAGAAGCCTCTCGCCAGCAAGCATCAGGCTATGTTTGGCATACGACAGGTTCAGGGAAGACCCTGACCTCCTATAAGGTGGTGCGGAATCTCCTCCAAATCCCGTCCATCCAAAAGACGATTTTTGTCGTTGACCGCAGGGATTTGGATCAACAGACTACTTCATCCTTTCTCTCCTATGCGACCAATGATGTCATTGATATTGATGAGACGGATAATACCCATGATTTGGTCAAGCGCTTAGGAAGTAATGATAAGCGTGTCGTGGTAACGACCATCCAGAAAATCACTACTATGATGCGTAAGTTTGAGCAAGGCCTTTACCAAAGAGATGCGAACAAGATCAAGGGACTCCGAGTGGCTTTTGTCGTGGATGAATGCCACCGTGCCGTGACGCCACAAACACAAAAAGACATTAAAGGCTTTTTCCCTCAGTCTCTCTGGTATGGTTTTACAGGCACACCTATCTTTAAGGAAAATAAACGCCAGCAAGTCGGCGATCTAGCCCAAACCACCCAGCAACAGTACGGTGACCGTCTCCATGAGTATACAGTCAAGGAAGCCATCCATGACGGAGCAGTTTTAGGCTTTAAGGTAGATTATCGCAATACCCTCATCACGGATAAATCCGAAAACGACATACCAGATACTGTCTACGAGGATGAGGAGCATATGCTGGAAGTCTTGGATGCCATTATCAATAAATCCCGTCAACAGCTAGGTTTCCAAAAAGGAGTGGGTAAGACCTATAATGCTATCCTGACCGTCAAATCAATCCCTCAAGCCCAAGCTTACTATGACCTCCTCAAACGGGTCAAGGCTGGGGAGACAAGAGTCAAGGTATCGGAGAGGGTCAAGCAGATCCTTCCTGACTTTCCAAAGGCGACTATCACCTACTCGGTCACAGAAAATGAAGAAGACTCAAGAGCCAATCAAGACCACATGAAGCAGGTTTTAGAAGACTATAACCAAGAGTTTGATACTCACTTTACTATGGCGGATCTTCGTGGCTTTAATACGGATGTCAATAATCGTCTAGCTCGAAAGCAGGATAAATACCTCTATCGCAAGGAGCAGTTGGACTTGGTTATCGTGGTCAATCGTCTCTTAACGGGATTTGATGCCCCTTGTCTATCAACTCTCTTTATCGACCGCAAACCCATGCAACCGCAGGACTTGATTCAGGCCTTTAGCCGAACCAACCGTATCTTTGATTCTAGTAAGACCTACGGTCATATCATCACCTTCCAAAAGCCTCTAGCCTTTAAGGAAGCAGTGGACAATGCCCTTAAGCTCTACTCAAATGGTGGTGAAAACGAGGTCCTAGCCCCAAGCTGGGAAGAGGAAAAGAGGAACTTTTTACGGAGTTGCAGTGATTTCAAAAATCTTGCTACTGATGACTATGTGAATGGTCTAGATTTCGAGCAAGTCTCTACACCTGAGTTGAGGAAACTAGCTAAAACCTATCAAGCCCTTGATAAGTACCTAGCCTCTATCCGAGTGTATAAAGAGTATGATGAGGAAGAAATTTACGGTCAGACGGGACTTGATGGAGAGAAGTTGGAAAGGTATCTGGGCCTTTATCGAAATGTCCTTGCAGAATTAAAAAGCCGAATAGAGTATGATGACGATGGTGAACCACTTGATATCCACTATGAACTGGAGTCTATCCAAGTGGATGAGATCAACTATGCCTATATCTTGACCTTGATTCAAAGTCTGATTGAGCAAGGCCGGAGTCAAGAAAAGAATCTAAGCGCTCAAGATAGGGAAGCCGTGGATAACTATATTCAGAGTCTTGAGAAGACTAATCCAAATCTTGCTCAGATCATCACTGAACTGTGGAGAGAAGTTCAAGAACATCCAGAAAGCTATCGTGGTCAGTCTATCGCAAATATCTTGGATCAGATGATTGAGGCGGTCATCCAGCAACACATTCAAGTCTTTAGTAAGCGTTGGTATGTCGGAGAGGATGAACTCCGTTACTATGTCGAACACTACCGTAAGGGAGCTAAAAAACAACTAGGAGAAAGCCAGCTGACTAAGAGCCAGCGCTATCAGGACTATAAACTAGAGGTGGCGGATGCCCTTAATCCTCTCCTCTACAAAAAACAAATCAAGGAAGCCTATACCCAGCTAGTAGAGGAAGTCATTGAGACGTTGAGGGTTGGGAGATAGGTCTTCGAGACTTAGAACAGGCCTCTTTCCTAAAGTTTATATGAATTCTAGGTTTAGAATAATTATGTTTCCATAAATTTAAAGGTATTCTACGTTTCGAATACCTTATCTGCGAAAGTTTTGAGGTCTTCTAGCTTTCGAATAGTCGTCTTTCCTAAAGTTTATATGTATTCTGAAGCTAGAAAAATCAAAATCTAAAAATAGTAAGGGTCTCTATCTGATGGACGGGGTGTGTGTCCAGTCAGATAGGGATTTTTGATTTTGGAAATATCTGAGTTGTCCTGAAAAGTACGTTTTAGATGGAAATAATGACAGTTGAGCGGATGGGGGTTAAAATGGTTTTGGAAACTGTTAGAATGAATGTATCAACTTAAAGGAGAAAAATTGATGAAGAAAGTTAGAGATGATGAGGAGAGTGTACTATGGTCACTTCCTGTATTTGGAATTGTATTGCTAGTCTTTGTATTGTTTCAAGTCTTTGAAGTAAAGGACAGTTCGATGTTAATAGAACATAGGAGAGGGAGTGTTGTAAAATCTGTTCCAAGAGAACCTCATCTTGCAGATTTACTCTCCTCTTGGTTTGATAGAGAAGATAATAAATGATTCGTTAAATAGAAAGGATATCATCATGACAAAAATATACGCTATTCGCCCTCTTAGCTACAGCAACTTTACCAACCGTGAATTTGAAAGCTTGATGATGGATACTCATCAAAGTTTGGCAACTTTTGCTAAGGCAAACAAGGATGAAGCTATGTATGCCAAACATTTGGAACCCTTCAAGACCAAGCTAGATGATTTTCAAGCTCAACTTGCGGCGGTGGAAACGAAAGAGTCTAGCAATCTAACAGAAGTCGATCGCAATCGTGATAGTGCCTTGGTCGGTCTCTTTACCCTTCATAGAGGATTTGCTAAGATTAAGGATGCCAAGCTCAAAGAAGCTCATGAAACTCTGAAACCAGTCTTTGCTAAGTACAAGGACATCACTAAGCACAGCAATGATGTAGAGACGGCAGAAATCAAGAGCCTGCTCAAAACGCTTAGTGAAACACCCTATCATGAGGCGGTTACCAGCCTAGGACTAACTCCTATGCTGACGGCGGTGATCAATGCCCAAGAGGAATATGACCAAGTGGAGAGTAAGGCGCGTGCTTCTAAGTCTGCCAAGGAAGTCGGCAAGACTAGACAACTCCGTACCGAACTTTCAACAAGCTACGACCTCTTTATGCGCTATACCGCAGCTAGTGCAGAAGCCTTTCCTGAAAAGGAACACCTGACTCAACTCCTCAAGGAACTCAATAGCATCCGAGATAGCAAGCGACGATTGACTGGTTCAAGTAAGAAGGAGAAAAAGGAAAAAGTCTAAAAATTGGATAGGTTTTCGATGATGAATAAAAGTTTTTAAGATAAAAGGAACTCGTAATATTCAACATTTAAAATTTTGATATTATTAGTTTAATTATAGAAAATTTATTTAATACTTTGAATTCTTCTATTTATACTTTTTTTATTTCTAAACTAAAATAGTACTTGATTTGTTTTTCATATTATGCTATAATTAAGTATCAATGAAATTAAGCAGATTTATCTTGCATTCAAAAATTGCCTATATGGCGGTAAAACTTTTCGTTTCCACACGCATTCCTGAAATCAATAATTGATAAAACATGACCGTGATTTCATCCAAGCATACTGAGCGAGAGTTTACTGACTTAACAGTCAGATTTAACAAGAGAGAAACAATAATAGACTTAAAAAGACTGCATCTGTAATTAAGCGAGAGGCGGGAAACCGTACTAAATACAGAAAGGAATCTTTTAAATGGATTCAAAAAAAATTTCATTGAACTTTTCTAAGTGGTACAAAAAACACCCTGTTGTCAATCTGATTGCTATTATTACAGCAATTCGTACAATTTTTTGGGTTGTGCAATTAGTATCTAATCTGATGATTATTTTGTTAAATTGGGTATTTGCTAATTATGATATTTTAGTTACCTTCTTCACTAATGTGAAGAATCTAGTTTCTTCTCTTATTTATGAAAAATCTTCTCTTATACATTGCTATAAGAGTTTTTTTGTAGGAAGAATATAATGGATTTTAAAAGAAGTATCTTATTTGGGGTTTCTAATAAGAAATGGTTAGCTGATTTATTAAAAATTGAAAAATATAAATTAACAAATATAAGTAGTAATTTTATCGGAAAATCATTTTTTAGGGAAGTAAATGGTAAGACAAGGGAATTATATAATGCAGGATTAATACATAAACGAGCCCTAAGATTAATTGTTAAATACATACAAAAGATTGATGTGCCTGCTTATCTTCATGGTGGAATTCCTGGCAGAAGTTATGTAACAAATGTTGAGATGCACTGTGAGAATAATTTTGCAATTATTGTCGATATTTCAGATTTTTTTCCTAGCACTAGTGCCCAGAAAGTCTTTGATTTTTTTAGATATGATATGAATCAGTCTCCTGATATTGCAAAAATTTTAACTGATTTGACAACTGTCACAAAATATGAGAAAAGTTTTTTGCCACAAGGATATCCAACTAGTCCAATTTTGAGCTACTTTGCATATTATGATATGTATGAAACGTTGATGAGATATGCGAAAGCTAATGGTTTTATTTTTTCTGCGTACTATGACGATTTAACATTTTCTTCAAAAAAACCTATACCAAAAAGGTGTATGAATAGAATAATTAAAATAATTGAATCCCATAAATTAAAAATAAACAAAAGTAAATCAAAAATTCGAAGAATAAATAATGTAAAAGTTACTGGGTGTATTATTGTTAATGGAGAGTTAAAAGCACCTAGAAAACTTCAAAAAGAGACATATGACTTATATAAGATAATTAAAAATGATGTTTTATCTGAAAATGATTTATCTAGATTATTAAAAAAATTTATTGGGAAAATTTCAGCAATTCAAATGATTGAAAAAGATAGAAAATTTCCTAATTATATGAAATTAATTAGTGATAAGAAAACTGAATTAGAGGAAATAAGAGTTGAAAAAACAAAGTCCTAAAATAATTAATGCGAAGTTAGCCAGTATTTGGAGCAAAGAAAAATTAAGAAATATTGCGCCCCTGCGTGGAGGCTTTGCTTTCAAAAGTGAAAAATTTCAAAATACTGGTATTCCAATTGTTAGAATATCAAATATCAAATTTGACGGAACTGTTGGAGGGGAGTTTGAATATTACTCTAAGATAATTCCAGATGAAAAATTTGTTCTTAGAGGACGTTCAATTCTATTAGCTATGTCAGGAGCAACTACTGGAAAAATTGCCATGTTAGATTCTGAGGAAGAATACTATCAAAATCAACGAGTAGGTTATTTCCAAAATACTGGGGAAGTAGACTATGAATTTATCTCTTCTGTTTTGCAGACGAAAGCATTTACTAACCAACTAAACGCTGTATTAGTAGCAGGTGCACAACCAAATATATCTTCTAAAGAAATTGATTCCTTTGAATTTTGTATTCCAGACTCAATAGATGAACAATCCGCCATCGGCTTTCTTTTCCGCACCCTCGACGACCTTCTAGCTAGCTATAAAGACAATCTTGCCAACTACCAATCTCTTAAGGCGACCATGCTCTCTAAGATGTTTCCTAAAGCTGGACAGACAGTTCCTGAGATTCGTTTAGATGGATTTGAAGATGAGTGGGAGAAAGGAACAATTGGAGAGTTTGGCTCTTTCTATTATGGAAAAAGTGCACCGAAATGGTCGGTGACTGATGAGGCAACAACACCATGTGTACGTTATGGCGAATTGTATACAAAATTCTACACAAAAATAGATAAAATATACTCGTACACATCGATTCCTAAAGAAAATTTGAAATTGAGTTCTGGTAATGAGGTATTAGTACCTCGGGTTGGTGAAAATCCATTAGATTTTGCAAATTGTAGTTGGTTGTCACTGAAAGATGTTGCAATTGGTGAAATGATTTCCGTATATAATACACCTAACAATCCGTTGTTTATCGCATATTATTTTAATGCAAAAATGAGAAAAGAGTTTGCAAAACGAGTAGAAGGTGGTAGCGTAGCCAACCTTTATTACACATACTTGGAGAATATTTCAATATCCGTACCATCTATACCTGAACAACAAGCTATCGGAGCTTATTTTTCAAATCTTGATAAAATCATCAACTCTTATCAAGAAAAAATTTCTCAGCTAGAAACACTCAAAAAGAAACTCTTGCAGGATATGTTTATATAGGAGATTAATTTTGGGTAATGAAGAATTATTAAATACAGTAAATTCACTAACTAATACTTATTATGCTGCTCTAGGTTTTGTTGCGACTGTAATATTAGGAATTCTGGCATTTGTATTTTGGGATAGAGTAAATTTTAAAAAATCTCTTGAAAAAGAATTTAAAACTATTTTAAAAGAAGAACTTAAGAATCAAAAGTTTGAAATAGATTATTACTATTTGAAATATTTGCCATTCATTAAAAGATTAGAAACATACTATAAGGGTATGGGGATTAAAAAAGGTGGAATGATACGACCTTTTCTGAAATATTGTGATGGACCATTGAATGAGATGATAGCTTTGTATAATCGTTGTGTAAATACGTCTTTTCAACAATTTTTCGAAAGTTATTCAAGAGATTATTACGATATCTGTTACAATATAATAGAAGACACAAGAGAATTTGTAACTTATAGATTAGATACGTTAACAGAAATGGAGCTAAACGCTATAGTAAAAGTGAATAATTATATACCACAATTGAATTATATATTTACAAAATATGATTATTTAGAGTTTAAAGCAATTGTATTGGATAAAACTAATTAAACTATTTTTATGTATTGTTGAAACGATTAAGGATAGAAAGAAATATTATGGAAACAACACAAACGTCCCAGTCGCTCTACCAAGCCCTGTGGAACTCAGCGGATGTTCTCCGCTCTAAGATGGATGCTAATGACTACAAGTCCTATCTTTTGGGTATGGTTTTTTATAAGTACCTGTCAGATAAGATGCTCTTTTTCGTGGCGGAGACTATGGAGGAGGGGAGTGAGAGTCTAGAGGCTGCCCTTGAGGTTTATCGTAACTACTATGAGGATGCGGATACCCACGAGGATCTTCTTGCAGTTATGAAGGACGAACTCAACTATAGTATCAAGCCTGAGTTGACCTTTACGGCTCTTGTAGCACGTGTCAATGAGGGGACTTTCCAGCTGGAAGATTTGGCTCAGGGTTTTCGTGATATCGAGCAGAGTGACGAACTCTATGAAAATCTCTTTGAAGATATTGATCTCTATTCCAAAAAGCTAGGGGCGACTCCGCAAAAGCAAAACCAAACGGTGGCGGCGGTCATGAAGGAGTTGGCTGTGTTAGATGTGGCTGGTCATGCTGGTGATATGCTGGGGGATGCCTATGAGTATCTGATTGGTCAGTTTGCGACCGACTCGGGTAAGAAGGCTGGTGAGTTTTATACACCTCAGCCTGTTGCCAAACTCATGACTCAGATTGCCTTTTTGGGTCGTGAGGACCAGCTAGGATTTACTATCTATGATGCGACTATGGGGTCTGGCTCTCTCTTGCTCAATGCCAAGAAATACTCTCATAAACCGCAGACAGTGGTCTACTTTGGTCAGGAGCTCAATACCTCAACCTATAACTTGGCTCGGATGAACATGATTCTACACGGTGTTCCAGTTGAGAATCAATTTCTCCACAATGCCGATACACTAGATGAAGACTGGCCGACTCAAGAACCGACAAACTTTGACGGTGTTCTCATGAACCCTCCCTACTCTGCCAAGTGGTCAGCAAGCTCTGGCTTTATGGCGGACCCTCGTTTCTCGCCTTTTGGGAAACTGGCACCCCAGTCCAAGGCTGACTTTGCCTTTCTCTTGCATGGATATTACCACCTCAAGCAGGATAACGGAGTCATGGCTATCGTCCTTCCACACGGTGTTCTTTTCCGTGGCAATGCGGAAGGAACCATTCGTAAGGCCTTGTTAGAAGAAGGTGCCATTGATACAGTTATCGGTCTTCCAGCCAATATCTTCTTTAACACCAGCATTCCGACCACAGTCATCATTCTCAAAAAGAACCGTACCAGCCGTGATGTTTACTTTATCGATGCCTCTAAGGAGTTTGATAAGGGGAAAAACCAGAATATCATGACAGATGCTCATATCGAGAAGATTTTAGAGGCCTACAAGTCTCGTGAGGAGATTGACAAGTTTGCCCATCTCGCAAGCTATGAAGAAATCGTCGAAAATGACTATAACCTCAATATCCCTCGCTATGTAGATACCTTTGAGGAAGAAGAAGTCGAACCACTGACAGATATCGTCAGCAAGATTAACATGACAAATGAAGCAATCCAAAACCAAACAGCTTCCCTACTCGAAATGCTCGGTCAACTCCACGGAACCACACCAGAAGCTGATGACGAGCTTAAAAAGTTTTTGAAAGAGTTTGAAGGGTGATGAGAGTAATTGATTCGCTCATATTCCGCTCGTTTTTAAGATACAACTTTGTTTCCATATTTTCGGGGAGCTAGTAGAAAGTAAGGAGAAATATGGGAAATAACAACCAACGTGCCCTTTGCCAGCAACTCTGGGCGAGAAACAAATACCTCGTTTTGAGTCATTCTAGCAATATTTACAATGAGATTCGTCAGTATCTAAAGAATGAAGAGGTGGAGGTGAGTCAGATTCAGGAGATGATTGACCGTGCCTGCCAGATTCCAGAACACAGGGGTCAGGTTTGCAATGCTTTTCAGCATATTTGGGGTTATTTCAAAAAGAAAGCGACAGATGCTGAGCGCAAGGACTACATGCTCTTGCTGGATCGCTACCGATTTGGTCAGGCTTCTCAGGCAGACTTGATTACTAAGACTCGAGACTTGCTTGATCGCTATCCAAATACCTACTTGCAACATTCGACTTTACTGAAAGGAGACTTCCATGAGACTTTGGCATGAGGCTTTGATTTCACAGCTTCCTCGTCCTCAACTCTTGGGGCAACATCGAGAGTGTTGCGCCCTGCGTGGCAATGGCTGGGGCAGAAAGCATGAAACGGTGGACTATGTCTTTACCCACTCGCCCTATCGTCTCTATGCCTATCATGACTTGATCATGAAGGAGATGGCTAACCGAGGCTATAAGGTCAGTCCAGAGTGGTTGGATAAAAACTATCGTGGTAAGATTTGTCCTTCTTATGAGGATTTACCTGAGGAGACTTTGACGAGCCCTATTTACAAGGAGCATGATGCTGCCTACTTTGAGGAGTGCCTGGAAAATCTCCGAGAGAAGGGGATTGAGCTGGAGTAAACGTAAGGATTACAGCACTTTATAACTCTTCTCTTAATTTTTTCGAATAATAAAGATGAGACCTTTAGAGTTTTTCTAAGGTCTTCTTTTTATGAGTGTTCAGATTTACTTTTAATAACTTTTGAGTTATAATTTAATTAGAAAGAGGTTGCTTGGTGCATACGATTTACTTCTATAAGGACAAAAAAGGAAACGAGCCAGTTTTGGATTATATGAGAGAATTGGCTAGTCAGAAAAGTAAGGATAGTCGCATCAAACTCAATAAACTAAATGACTATATCGAGTTGCTTAGTCAGCATGGGACGAGAGCTGGGGAACCCTATATGAAACACTTGGAAGATGAGATATGGGAACTAAGACCTTTGAGAAATCGAATTTTATTTATAGCGTGGCTTGATGGTAGTTTTGTTCTTTTACATCATTTTGTCAAAAAGACTCAGAAAACTCCTAGAAGAGAAATTGAAAAAGCCAAGCGTGAACTGAAGGACTTAAAAGAAAGAGGGTTAAGTGATGAAGAATAGTGCTATTGGAAGTAACTGGAAGGATGTCCGGTCAGAACTCTTTACCAAGGAGGAAATCCTTGAAAGTGATATGCGAGTGGCTATCATGAGTGAGTTGATTGAAGCCAGACATGAGCAAGGAATCAGCCAGAAAAAGCTAGAAGAACTCAGTGGAGTGAGTCAACCTGTCATAGCTAGGATGGAAACAGGAAAGACTAGCCCCCAGTTGGATACAGTCTTGAAAGTTTTAGCCAGTTTAGGAAAGACACTAGCAATCGTCCCCCTCGAACAGAGAAAGAGTGGATAGGAAGAAGTTGGAAAACTTTAACAAATTTAACAGTTATAGTACCTCAAGTGTATAATATAGAAAAATTATGCTTTATTTATATCAAGTGCGAACGAAGTGAGCTTTTAGCGGATATTTCCCGCTATAGTGGTATTCTAGATAATAATTTATTATTATCTAGAACGGAATTTTTGAGACATTCTGGCTCAAAAATTAGGGATGAAATTACGAAGTAAGTTGCTCCCGTCCGCACTTTTCAGGGGAATATCAGAATTACAAAAGAAAAATCAACCTATAGTCTTTTCTAATAACAAGCCATAGTCACTTATAAGAATTACTAATAACGTGTTTGATCAGTCTAACTGAAATATAGTAAAAAAACAAGCTACACAAAGGATTTGAGGCATTTGTCTCAAGTCTTTTTCTTTTGTCCAAAACAGAGATATAGTTTCAAACTATATCAAAGCCTAATTTTTTACAATTATACAGATGATTTCTTTTCTGTTAAGATAGTTTCAACAACAAATTTTGGAGGACACATCATGTCAACTACAATCATCGGTTTCCCTCGTTTGGGCGAATTCCGCGAATTAAAATTTACAACTGAAAAATACTTTAGAAAAGAAATCTCAGAAGAAGAACTCCTTTCAGCAGCAAAAGAATTGCGTGCTAAACACTGGAACATTGTCAAAGAAAAAGGCATCACTGAAATTCCATCAAATGACTTTTCTCACTATGACAACTTCCTAGATGCAGCTTTCCTTTTCAACGTGGTACCTGCTTCAGTTCAAAACTTGGACTTGTCTGACCTTGAGCGCTACTTCGCTTTGGGACGTGGTTACCAAGGAGAAAAAGGGGACGTTCGCGCCCTTCCAATGAAGAAGTGGTTCAATACCAACTACCACTACATCGTTCCTAAATTTGAAAAAGATACCCAAGTAAAATTGGCTGGTCACAAAATCTTTGATGAGTTCCAAGAAGCAAAAGAACTTGGATTGAACACTCGCCCAGTTCTTGTAGGTCCATTCACTTTCCTTCAATTGTCAGACTTTGAAGAAGGTGTGAAAGCAGAAGACTTCGTAGACAGCTTAGTTGCTGCTTACCAAGAAGTTTTTGCAAAATTGGCTGAACTTGGTGCAACTCGTATCCAATTGGATGAAGCGGCTCTTGTTAAAGACTTGACAGCTGAAGAAAAAGCACTTTTCTTGAACCTCTACAACAAACTTTTGGCTGACAAAAAAGGTCTTGAAGTCTTGCTTCAAACTTACTTCGGTGACGTTCGTGACGTTTACGCTGACCTTGTAAACTTGCCAGTAGATGCTATCGGTTTGGACTTCGTTGAAGGTAAGAAAACTCTTGAATTGGTTAAAGGTGGCTTCCCAGCTGACAAGACTCTCTACGCAGGTATTGTCAATGGTAAAAACATCTGGCGTAACAACTATGAAAAGAGCTTGGCTGTTCTTGAACAAATCCCAGCTGAAAACATTGTCTTGACAAGCTCATGCTCACTTCTTCATGTGCCATTTACAACTGCTAATGAAGAATTTGAACCAGCAATCTTGAACCACTTTGCCTTTGCAGTTGAAAAATTGGATGAGATTCGTGATTTGGATGCTATCCGCAATGGTCAAGGTGAAGAAGCACTTGCAGCTAACAAAGAACTCTTTGCGACTGAGCGTGTGGGTGAAAATGCTGAACTTCGTGCGCGTATCGCTGGCTTGACAGACGCAGACTACACTCGTTTACCAGCCTTTGCAGAACGTGAAGCTATCCAAGAAGAAGCATTCAAACTTCCAGCTCTTCCAACAACAACTATCGGTTCATTCCCTCAAACTAAAGAAGTTCGTGCGAAACGTTTGGCTTACCGTAAAGGTGAATTGTCTCAAGAAGAGTACGACGCTTTCCTTGCTGAAACGATCGATGAATGGATCAAATGGCAAGAAGATATCGACTTTGATGTCCTTGTTCACGGTGAATTTGAGCGTAATGACATGGTTGAGTACTTCGGTCAAAACTTGTCAGGTTACCTCTTCTCTAAAAATGGTTGGGTACAGTCATACGGTATGCGTGGGGTTAAACCACCAATCATTTGGGGTGATGTAACTCGTCTTAACCCTATCACTGTTAAATGGTCTAGCTATGCACAAAGCCGTACAAACAAACCTGTTAAAGGTATGTTGACTGGACCTGTTACTATCCTCAACTGGTCATTCCCACGTGAAGACATCTCTATCAAGGATTCTACTCTTCAAATCGCCCTTGCTATCAAGGATGAAGTACTTGACCTTGAAGCTGCTGGTGTGAAAATCATCCAAATCGACGAGGCTGCTCTTCGTGAAAAATTGCCACTCCGTCGTAGCGACTGGTACGAAGACTACCTTGACTGGGCTATTCCAGCCTTCCGATTGGTACACTCAACAGTAGCGCCAGACACACAAATCCACACTCACATGTGTTACTCAGAATTTACAGATATCATCCCAGCTATCGACAACATGGATGCAGACGTTATCTCATTTGAGGCTAGCCGTTCAAACCTTGAAATCTTGGACGAACTCAAAGCGAAAAACTTCCAAACAGAAGTGGGACCTGGGGTTTACGATATCCACTCACCTCGTGTGCCAAATGAAGGCGAAATCGACAATACAATCGAAGCCATCCTTGCTAAAGTGCCAAGCAAGAAAGTTTGGATCAACCCTGACTGTGGTTTGAAAACACGTGGTATTCCAGAAACAAAAGAAAGCTTGATCCGCCTTGTTGAAGCAGCTAAAGCTGCGCGTGAGAAATTGTAAGATAAAGATTTCTCAAGAAGCGCTGTTTGGTCAATCTGCCTGTTTCACTTGGATTCTAGGAATCCAGCTAACGAAAAAATCAACTAGAAAAGGATAATGACTATGTCACGCCAAACACCGTCACTCTCATTTGAAGTGTTCCCTCCCAACCCAGCCGTGGGTAACGATAACATTATTTCTGCTCTTCAAGATATGCAGGAGTTGGCTCCTCACTTTATCAGTGTAACTGCCAGCAATAATAAATTTAATATCAAGGAAACGACGGTCCGTTTGGCTGATTTTATCCAAAATGACTTGACGATTCCGACCATTGCCCACTTGCCAGCTATCTATTTGACTAAGGACAAGGTTGCTGAAACCATTGCTGACTTGGACAAGGTTGGGGTGCAGAAAATCTTGGCTCTTCGTGGGGATATTATTCCAGATGTGGAACCACAAAAGGATTTCCGCTACGCAACTGACTTGATCGAGTTCATCAAGGAACAAGCCCCTCACTTTGATATTGTTGGTGCTTGCTATCCAGAAGGACACCCAGATTCGCCAAATCAGATTTCAGATATTCAAAATCTTAAGAAGAAAGTGGATGCAGGTTGTTCGAGTCTTGTAACTCAGCTTTTCTTTGACAATGAGCGCTTCTACGATTTCCAAGACAAGTGCATCTTGGCTGGGATTGATGTTCCCATTCATGCAGGGATTATGCCAATTCTGAATCGAAATCAGGCTCTCCGCCTCTTGAAGACTTGTGAGAATATCCATCTTCCACGCAAATTTAAAGCCATCTTAGACAAGTATGAGCATGACCCTGAGTCGCTCAGAGCAGCAGGACTTGCCTATGCAGTGGATCAAATCGTGGACTTGGTAACTCAGGATGTTGCAGGTGTGCATCTCTACACTATGAACAATGCAGAAACAGCAAAATACATCCACCAAGCAACACATGCCTTGTTTAATCACCAGTCTCTAAGATAATAAAAAGCAAACCATTCTTCTCAGGTGAGGGGAATGGTTCCTTTTTAATGGTAAAGGCCGCACTTTTTAAGAAAAATATGATAAAATAGACTCTGTACGTACTTGATACAAAGATGAGGGTATAAACAGATTTTTAACTATTCAAATCTGCTATAAAAAGGAAAAATACTAAAGAATAATATTTTTAAACTTTTCAAAGTATCTAATAGTTGAACACGGGCTAAATCCCTAGTGAAAAAGATAGATTTCCTAGTGTGCATCGCACACTGCGTCAATCTCCTATTTTCATACGGGATTCTTCACGCCCTTTGTATCCTGATCTTTGTAGGCAAGGCGTATAATTTCATCAATCCAAAGGGGATTAAAATGACAAAACAAGTGTTTCAAACGACTTTTGCGGGTCGTGAGTTAATCGTAGAGACTGGTCAGGTTGCTAAGCAAGCAAATGGCGCAGTTGTCGTGCGTTACGGTGAGTCAACTGTCTTGACTGCAGCCGTTATGTCTAAGAAAATGGCAACTGGGGATTTCTTCCCTCTTCAAGTCAACTACGAAGAAAAAATGTATGCAGCTGGGAAGTTTCCTGGTGGCTTTATGAAACGTGAAGGACGTCCTTCAACAGATGCGACCTTGACGGCGCGTTTGATTGACCGTCCAATCCGTCCTATGTTTGCAGAAGGTTTCCGTAATGAAGTACAAGTCATCAACACCGTGCTTTCTTATGATGAAAATGCTTCTGCACCTATGGCAGCTATGTTTGGTTCATCCTTGGCGCTTTCTATTTCAGATATTCCGTTTGACGGACCAATCGCTGGGGTACAAGTGGGCTATGTAGATGGCCAAATCATCATCAATCCAAGTCAAGAACAAGCAGAGCGTTCTCTTCTTGAATTAACAGTAGCTGGTACCAAACACGCTATCAACATGGTTGAGTCTGGTGCCAAAGAATTGTCAGAAGAAATCATGTTGGAAGCCCTTCTTAAAGGACATGAAGCAGTCAAAGAATTGATTGCCTTCCAAGAAGAAATCGTTGCAGCTGTTGGTAAGGAAAAAGCAGAAGTGGAATTGCTTCATGTGGACGCTGACTTGCAAGCTGAAATTATCGAAGCCTACAACAGCGACCTCCAAAAAGCTGTTCAAGTAGAAGAAAAATTGGCCCGTGAAGCTGCAACTCAAGCAGTGAAAGACCAAGTGACTGCCGTTTACGAAGAAAAATATGCAGACCACGAAGAATTTGACCGTATCATGCGTGATGTGGCTGAAATCTTGGAACAAATGGAGCACGCTGAAGTACGCCGTTTGATTACAGAAGATAAGGTACGTCCTGATGGTCGTAAGGTCGATGAAATCCGTCCTTTGGATGCGGTTGTTGACTTCCTTCCTCGTGTGCATGGCTCTGGTCTTTTCACTCGTGGACAAACTCAGGCTCTTTCAGTCTTGACCTTGGCTCCAATGGGAGAAACTCAAATCATTGATGGTTTGGATCCAGAGTACAAGAAACGCTTTATGCACCACTATAACTTCCCTCAATACTCTGTAGGGGAAACTGGCCGTTATGGTGCGCCAGGTCGTCGTGAAATCGGTCACGGTGCCCTTGGTGAGCGTGCTCTTGCTCAAGTCTTGCCAAGTTTGGAAGAATTCCCATATGCTATCCGCTTGGTAGCAGAAGTCTTGGAATCAAATGGTTCTTCATCTCAAGCTTCTATCTGTGCGGGAACTCTTGCCCTTATGGCTGGTGGTGTGCCAATCAAGGCGCCAGTAGCTGGTATTGCAATGGGACTTATCTCAGATGGAAACAACTATACAGTCTTGACAGATATCCAAGGTTTGGAAGATCATTTTGGAGATATGGACTTTAAGGTTGCAGGTACTCGTGACGGGATTACAGCCCTTCAAATGGATATCAAGATTCAAGGGATTACTGCAGAAATCTTGACAGAAGCACTTGCTCAAGCCAAGAAAGCGCGTTTTGAAATCCTTGATGTGATTGAAGCAACTATTTCAGAAGTTCGTCCAGAATTGGCTCCAACTGCTCCGAAAATTGATACCATCAAGATTGATGTGGACAAGATTAAGATTGTCATCGGTAAGGGTGGAGAAACCATCGACAAGATTATCGCTGAAACAGGCGTTAAGATTGATATCGACGAAGAAGGAAATGTGTCTATCTACTCTAGCGACCAAGATGCTATTAACCGTGCTAAAGAAATTATTGCTGGTTTGGTTCGTGAAGCCAAAGTGGACGAAGTTTACCGTGCTAAAGTCGTTCGTATCGAGAAATTTGGTGCTTTTGTCAACCTCTTTGATAAGACAGATGCCCTTGTTCATATCTCGGAGATGGCTTGGACGCGTACTAATAATGTCGAAGACTTGGTAGCCATCGGAGACGAAGTTGATGTTAAGGTTATCAAGATTGATGAAAAAGGACGTGTGGATGCTTCTATGAAAGCTCTTCTTCCTCGTCCACCAAAGCCTGAGCATGATGAAAAGGGTGAGAAGTCTGAGCGTCCTCACCGCCCACGTCATCACAAGGACCACAAACCTAAGAAAGAATTTACAGAAACACCAAAAGATTCAGAATAAGAAAAGGAGAAATGTATGGGATGGTGGCGCGAAACCATTGATATCGTAAAAGAAAATGATCCAGCGGCCCGCACCACTTTGGAGGTTTTACTGACTTATCCAGGTGTCAAAGCCTTGGCGGCCCACCGTCTTTCACATTTTCTCTGGAATCACGGCTTTAAACTCTTGGCTCGTATGCACAGTCAGTTTTGGCGCTTTTGGACTCAGATTGAGATTCATCCAGGTGCTCATATTGATTCAGGTGTCTTTATCGACCATGGTTCTGGTCTGGTGATTGGGGAGACAGCGATTGTTGAAAAAGGCGTTATGCTTTACCACGGAGTAACTCTTGGTGGAACTGGTAAGGATGTTGGCAAACGCCATCCGACCGTGCGAAAGGGAGCTCTCATCTCTGCTCATGCTCAAGTCATTGGACCGGTAGAAATCGGTGAAAATGCCAAAGTCGGTGCTGCAGCGGTTGTTGTTGCAGATGTTCCTAGCGATGTGACGGTTGTCGGTATTCCTGCTAAGATTGTCCGCCTTCATGGTAAGAAGGATGAGCCGGTCATTCACGAAGTCGAAGAAAAACGAGAGTACTATGTCAATAAACTGGAGCAGGCTAAAGAAGCCAGTCACAGATCGTCTGGGTTGTAGAGGATATCTATATGATTCAAGCAAGGAGTGAGTTAAGCCAAGAGGAGTTATCTGAGGCGAAAAAACTAATTAACTGTTGTCAAAACTATGACGGTACCTATCGTGAACCCTATCTCTCTAACATGCTTAATTTTGACCCAAACATGCCCGCCTTTTTCCTTTATTATGAAAAAGGCGAACTTGTTGGTTTATTAACTGTCTATGCAGATGATCAAGATGTAGAAGTGACGATACTGGTTCATCCAGCTCATCGCCGTCAGGGAATTGCACGTGCATTGCTTACTAGTTTTGAGAGAGAAACAGCTTCTTTTCCGATTCGTTCAGTTACTTTTCAGACAGAGCGTGTTTTTCTAGATAGTTATCCTGATTTTGTCAGCAACTGGGGATTGGTCGAGGATGAAGAGACAGAAACTTGGTTAGGTAAGGATAGAAAACCTTATCCGTTAGCAACTGTTTCCAATCTTGAAGTTTTGTTAGCAGATCGTTCCTATCAGGATCAAATTAGTCAGTTAAAATTTCAGGCATTTTCAGAGGAACATGAATCGAGAGAAGTTGTGGATAGATATGTCGCTGAAGCTCTGAAGGATCCAGAAAGTCGCCTATATATTTTGTTAAAAGACGGTCAGGTTATTGGAACTTGTACAGTTGATTTATCGAGCGATACGAATTATTTCTACGGTTTAGCAATATCGGAACCTGAACGTGGAAAAGGCTATGGAAGCTATTTAGCAAAATCCCTAGTCAACCAACTGATTGAGCAAAATGATAAGGAATTTCAGATTGCAGTAGAGGACAGCAACGTAGGTGCTAAACGCTTATATGAAAAGATCGGCTTTGTCAAACAGACCCAGGTGGTTTATCTGAATGAGAAAGGAGCAAGGGATTCCGAAGTCTAGAGAGATTCGGACTGAAATTGAATTGAACTCTTAGTGATGAAACTAAGTGTTCTTTGATTTTGGTTTTCCTGACTATTATTTTATGATTAAAATTTATGACACCATGTCTCGTGATTTACTAGAATTTGTCCCGATTGAGGATGGTAAGGTTAAGATGTATGTCTGTGGGCCAACGGTGTACAACTATATCCACGTGGGGAATGCTCGTTCAACGGTGGCTTTTGATACCATTCGTCGTTATTTCGAATACCGTGGCTACGAGGTTGCCTATATTTCCAATTTTACGGATGTGGATGATAAGATTATCAACCGTGCCAAGGAAGAAGGAATCACGCCTCAGGAGGTTGCGGACAAGTACATCGCTGCCTTTCGTGAGGATGTGACGGCCTTGGGTGTCAAACCTGCGACTCGCCATCCGCGTGTAGTGGAGTTTATGGCTGACATCATTCGTTTTGTGGAAGACTTGATTGAAAAAGGCTTTGCCTACGAGAGTCAAGGGGATGTTTACTTCCGTGTGGAAAAATCCCACAACTATGCCAAGTTGGCTAATAAAACCTTGGAAGATTTGGAGCTAGGCGCTTCAGGTCGTACCGATGAAGAAACGGCTCGCAAGGAAAATCCGGTAGACTTTGCTCTATGGAAATCTGCTAAACCAGGCGAGATTTCTTGGGACAGTCCTTGGGGGCCTGGTCGTCCGGGCTGGCATATTGAGTGTTCGGTCATGTCGACAGAGATTTTAGGTGATACCATCGATATCCACGGTGGTGGAGCCGATCTAGAGTTTCCACACCACACCAATGAAATTGCCCAGTCAGAAGCCAAAACAGGTAAGACCTTTGCCAACTACTGGATGCATAATGGCTTTGTCAATATCGACAATGTCAAGATGTCCAAGTCCTTGGGCAACTTTATTACCGTACATGATGCCCTTAAAACCCTCGATGGGCAAGTGCTTCGTTTCTTCTTTGCGACTCAACATTATCGCAAGCCTATCAACTTTACAGAAAAGGCAGTGCGTGATGCAGAGACTAATCTCAAGTATCTAAAGAACACTTACGAACAACCATTTACAGGAAACGTGGATACCCAAGAGTTACAAGCTTTTAAAGACAAGTTTGTAGCAGCTATGGATGAGGATTTCAACTCTGCCAACGGTATTACAGTAGTCTTTGAAATGGCCAAGTGGATTAACTCTGGCAATTATGATGTAAGTGTTAAGCAAGCTCTTGCGGATATGTTAGAAGTCTTTGGAATTGTCTTTGTTGAGGAAGTTTTGGACGCTGAGATCGAATCCTTGATTCAAAAACGCCAAGAAGCGCGTGCCAATCGTGACTTTGCGACAGCGGACCAGATCCGTGACCAATTGGCTGCTCAAGGGATTAAGCTCCTTGACACCAAAGATGGAGTGAGGTGGACACGTGATTGATGTCAATCTCATTAACGGGATTGCGTTAGCTTTTGAGGGGGACGCGGTGTATTCTATGTATATTCGTCGTCACCTCATCCTCAAAGGCATGACCAAGCCCAATAAACTCCACCAAGAGGCGACCAAGTATGTCTCAGCCAAGGCTCAGGCTCGCCTGATTTCCCTTATGTTGGAGGAGCAAGTCTTAACGGAAAAAGAAGAAGAAATCTACAAACGTGGCCGCAATACCAATAGCCACACCAAGGCCAAAAATGCTGATGTGGTGACCTACCGTATGTCCACAGGTTTTGAAGCAGTCATGGGCTATCTCCATATGACTGAAAATCTGGAACGTCTTGAGAGCTTGATTTCGTGGTGCATCCAAAAAGTGGAGGGCTAGGACATGATGGCAAAAGAATTACAAGACTGGTTTCCTGAAGCTCAGATTTCAGACCAACCAGTAGAGAAAGAAGGCTATCTCACACTCCCTTTAGCTTCTCAGCAGTGGATTTTGCTGGAGGAGGCTGAGCTCAGCGAGCGTGAAAAGCAGTTGGTTGCCCTTTTGACCCAGCAGGAGCAGGCTCGTTCGCTCAATCCTTGGTATTCCTATCTTATTGAGGGCAAAGGGCAGGCACCACAAACTTTTAAAAAGATTCAGTTGGCCTATTGTCATCTTTCCTATTTTCAGCAGGAAAATCTAGCTTCTTGGTTGGATATGATGCGGACTCTATTTCCTAACTGTCAGACAGTGCTTCAGGTAGGAGCTCAGGATTATGTTTTCGTGCTTCAACAAGATAGACATACCTCTGTACGAGCTATTTTAAGTGATACGATTGAAGCGGTTGAGTATGATTTTGGACTGCGTCTATCTATCATGTTGGGTCAGGTTTGGTCTCAGACGGGACATCAAGCCCTATCAGACTTGATTAAAGTGGAGCGGGATTTGTTTAAGACTTGGTGGCGTCAGGGTCACCAAGGTGTTCATACTTTTTCTCAGCTCTATCTTTGGAGTATGGGGGAAAGATTTGTGGACCTGAGAGTCATTAAAGAATGCTTGCACCAGATGATCTTGGATCAGGACCAGATTCAGGAAATCATTCTCTCTCTTTGGGAAAATAGTGCTGTTCTAACAAAAACAGCCCAGCAACTCTATCTGCACCGCAATTCTCTCCAATACAAGATTGATAAATGGGAAGAGTTGACAGGGCTTCAATTGAAGGAATTGACTGACCTGACCTTGTGCTATCAGTTGATTTTACCAGATATTCTCTAAAGTTTTGTGCAAGTTGCACAGAACTTTTTTATTTTTTTGGTCATCTTGCCATAGAAATGTAAAGCGTTTTCATCTATAATAAAACTATCAAAAGACAAAAGGAGTTCACCTCATGGTAGAATTGAATCTTAAAAACATTTACAAAAAATATCCAAACAGCGAACACTACTCAGTTGAAGACTTCAACTTGGACATCAAAGACAAAGAGTTTATAGTTTTTGTAGGTCCTTCAGGATGTGGTAAATCAACAACTCTTCGTATGATTGCTGGTCTTGAAGACATCACAGAAGGTACTGCATCTATCGATGGCGTGGTTGTCAACGACGTAGCTCCAAAAGACCGTGACATCGCCATGGTATTCCAAAACTACGCTCTTTACCCACACATGACTGTTTATGACAACATGGCTTTCGGTTTGAAATTGCGTAAATACAGCAAAGAAGACATCGACAAACGTGTGCAAGAAGCAGCAGCAATCCTTGGTTTGAAAGAATTCTTGGATCGTAAACCAGCTGACCTTTCAGGTGGTCAACGTCAACGTGTTGCCATGGGTCGTGCGATTGTCCGTGATGCAAAAGTATTCTTGATGGACGAACCTTTGTCAAACTTGGATGCCAAACTTCGTGTATCAATGCGTGCTGAAATCGCTAAAATCCACCGTCGTATCGGAGCTACAACTATCTACGTAACTCACGACCAAACAGAAGCGATGACACTTGCAGACCGTATCGTTATCATGTCAGCAACTAAGAACCCTGCTGGTACAGGTACTATCGGACGTGTAGAACAAATCGGCACTCCTCAAGAAGTTTACAAAAACCCAGTTAACAAATTCGTAGCAGGATTCATCGGAAGCCCAGCTATGAACTTCATCAATGTGAAATTGGTTGGTAGCGAAATTATTTCAGACGGTTTCCGTTTGAAAGTTCCAGAAGGAGCATTGAAAGTTCTTCGTGAAAAAGGCTACGAAGGTAAAGAATTGATCTTCGGTATCCGTCCAGAAGATGTGAATGCAGAACCTGCTTTCCTTGAAACATTCCCAGAATCAGTTGTCAAAGCTACTATCTCTGTATCAGAATTGCTTGGTTCAGAATCTCACCTTTACTGCCAAGTTGGTAAAGATGAATTTGTTGCCAAAGTTGATGCTCGTGACTACTTGCAAACAGGTGCAACAGTTGAACTTGGATTTGACTTGAACAAAGCACACTTCTTCGATGTAGAAACTGAAAAAACAGTCTACTAAAATAAATGAAACTCAAAACACTGCTAGAAATCTGGCAGTGTTTTTTGAGTGTTTGGACAGAAAAAACTCCTGGGAATTTCCAGGAGAGTATGATTGATTATTTGAACTTGAATCCTTCGTAAATAAGCTCTGCTTTTGGATTTTCTTTCTTAATCTGTTTGGCGAGTGACTTCATCATATAAAGAGGACCACACATATAGACGCTTGCATGTTCGGGCACTTCTTTTTGTTCAAAATTAAGATAGCCGTCTTTCCTACTGTCTACTAGATGGAGTTCAAAATTAGTATTTTTCTGAGCATAGTCACGGAGCAAATCTATATAAACTGCATTTTCCTCTCCACGGAAGCTATAGTAGAAGTGAACCTGTTTATCTAAAATAGGATGTTCACGGATGTAAGAGATGAAGGGGGTTATTCCAATACCTCCAGCAATCCAAACCTGATTTTCTCGTCCTTCTTCTATGTTCATGTGTCCGTAAGCTCTATCTACGCTTACTTTGCTGCCGACTTGAAGATTGTCATAGATATTCTTGGTATGGTCACCTGAATTTTTAACAGTAAAGTAAAGAGTTTGACCATGACCTCCTGAGATAGAAAAAGGATGCGGAGCGCTTTCAAAGCCTTCTTGGAAAATCTTTAGGAAGGCAAATTGTCCTGATTGATAGTTGAAAGGTCTGCTAAGATGGATTTGAATTTCTTTAGTATCGTGATTTAAGCGTTTGAGATTGGTAATTTTCCCTAGATAGGGGAAGCCAATCTTTTGATAAAGGAAGATGATATAAAAACCAGCCAGTAATCCTAAAAGGGCATAGCTACCAACAAGAAAACTTAGAAGATTAAATGTAAGGAGGAGATTGCCCATCATCATGTAGACATGAAAGAGTCCGAAAATATAAGCTAGATAAACCAGACGGTGAATCCATCGCCAAGCTTCGTATTGGATGTATTTGCCTAAATAGGCGACAAGGATGATACTGACAAAGATATAGATGGCAAGGTTACCAAACTGAGCAGCTAAACGAGAGCCCCACAAACCGCCCATACTAAAGTTATGAAAGATTAGTAGGATGATGGAGAGAAAGGCTGTGAATTTGTGGACAGTATAGACCTTCTCCAAACCGTGAAACCAGCTTTCTAGTAGGGGGAGACGAGTGGCGAGGATAAAGGTCAGAGATAGGCTTGTTAAAGCTAGTCCTGGAATCATGAATTGGGGAGAAGTGCTCATCCAAGTCAAAATAGTCAAGACAAAACTAGTTATGATAAAGAGTAGTCCTTTGATTGATTTCATAGAAAATTCCATTTCATTTAGATTTTGATTTGTTGTAAATAAATTTGTTACATTTTATCATAGAAAAAGTATGGTGTCAAATTGAGTTCTATAAATATCTACTCTCATCAAAAAAAACTCTCCAATTGAACTGGAGAGTGGCTGTTTATACTCAATGAAAATCAAAGAGCAAACTAGGAAGCTAGCCGCAGGCTGTACTTGAGTACGGCAAGGTGAAGCTGACGTGGTTTGAATTTGATTTTCGAAGAGTATTATTCTGCAGCTTGTTGCCAACGTTTGGCTAGCATATGAGATAGGCTCGAAATTGCTAGGTTGAAGCTGAAGTAGATGAGGGCAATCAGGATATAAAGACTAAACACTTGCTCTGGTTCGAAATAACGTCCCATGAGAATTTGGCTGGCTCCAAAGAGTTCTTGTAGGGCGATAACAGAGTAGAGAAGACTGGTATCCTTAATCACGGTTACAAACTGAGAAATGATGGCTGGCAACATTTTACGAATTGCTTGTGGGAGAATGATGTGGTAGAGGATTTGGGCTGAGGTGAAGCCTTGTGACATTCCTGCTTCGTATTGCCCCTTGTCCACAGCATTGAGACCGCCTCGAATAATCTCAGCTAGAGCCGCTGATGTAAAGAGAGTGAAGGCAGTGATTCCTGCCGGTGTGGATTTCATTTTGAAAACTAAAAAGATAGTGAAAATCCAGAGAAGGTTGGGAACGTTACGTACAAACTCGATATAAATGCTGGAGATGATGCGTAAGACAGGATTTTTCCCATTTCTCATGACGGCTAGCACTGTCCCGATAAGGGTAGAGAGGACGATGGCAATTAGAGAAATGTAGAGGGTCAAGCCAAATCCCTTAAAGATAAAGACTAGGTTATCTGGGGTTAAAACTTCTAAAATGGATTCCATAGTAACCTCCTAAAGCGAATAGGCTTTTTTGTTAGCTTGCTCCATCTTGCGACCAAACTGGGCAACAGGGAAGCAAAGAGCAAAGTAGAGAAGGGCAGCACCTAGAAAGGCTGGAATGTAGTTTCCGTTAAGAGCTGACCAAGACTTAGTCACAAACATCAAATCAACTCCAGAGATGATAGCGACTGTAGAGGTATTCTTGATGAGGTTGACGATTTGGTTGGTCAAAGGAGGGAGGATAATACGGAAAGCTTGAGGCAAGATAATCAAACGCATGGCACTGATATAGGTAAAACCTTGTGACAAGGCGGCCTCCATCTGACCGCTAGGAATAGACTGAATACCTGAGCGAATAACCTCAGCGATATAGGCACCGTGATAGAGTCCTACACAGAGTACAGCTGTCCAATAAATCGGAATCATGATGATATGGTCACTAATAAGAGGCAAACCATAAAAAACGATAACAAACTGCACCAAGAGGGGAGTATTTTGATAAAATTCGACAAAGATACGAGCTAAAATGCGCAAAATTGGACGTTTACTGGTCGACATAGCTCCGAAGAAGATTCCCAAGACCATGGCGAGGATAAAGGATCCAATCGCTAGGGCAAGGGTGAAGAGGAAACCATTGAAAAATTGTCCAAAATCCTGAAAATAGGCTGTCCAAGATGATAAATCTGTCATGGGGTATCCTCCTTAATCTGCATTATGGCTAGATGGTTTGAGCTTGTAACGGTCATAAAGTTTTTGCAAACTACCATCCTTGCTCCATTTAGTGACCAAGTTATCAAGATAGTCGTTGAGCTCTGTATTTGATTTCTTAGTAACGATACCGTAGTCAGATGGCTTGAAACTATCATCTAGTAGTTCTGTCCGCTTACTGATGTAGCCAGATAGGATAGAACGGTCAACGGAAAAGGCATCAATTCGATGAGCGTGTAAAGAAGTAATCAATTCTGGGTAGGAGCCAAGTTCGACGAATTTAAAGGTCAGGCCTTTCTTTTTACCGAGCTCGGTAATCAGGCGTTGGGTAATGGAACCTTGGGCAACACCGATGGTTTTTCCGTTTAGGTCCTCAATACTTTTGATTTTTGCAGATTTATTGACCAAAAAGCCAGAAGCGTCCGTGTAGTAGGGGCTTGTGAAGTTGTAGAGTTTTTTGCGTTCGTCTGTGATGGTGAAGGTTGCGATATCCATATCGACCTGTTCATTATCTAGGAGGGGTCCACGAGTTTGCGCTGTAACAGGTACATAGCGAACCTTGACCTTAAGCTCATCTGCTACCATCTTGGCCAAGTCGGTTTCAATACCAGAATAGGTTCCTGTCTTGGGATCCTTGTAACCAAAATTGGGAACGTCTTGTTTCACACCGACAACTAGCTCGCCTCTCTTTTGAATAGCTGCGACACTGGTATCAGCCTGAACTTGTTTTGCAGCAGCAAGTCCGAAAAGGCTGATCAATAATGCGGATAAAAAGAATTTTTTTTTCATAGGCGCCTCCTTATTTGACTTTGTCACTTTCATGGTTGATGATTTTGCTGAGGAATTGTTGGGCACGAGGTTCGCTTGGATTGTCGAAAAAGTCATCAACATCTGTCGTATCCACCAACACTTCTCCATCAGCCATAAAGATGATACGGTCAGCAACTTCACGGGCAAAGCCCATTTCATGGGTAACGACAATCATATTCATACCATCGTGGGCTAATTTTTGCATAACTGCTAGAACATCGCCGATGGTTTCAGGATCAAGGGCAGATGTTGGTTCATCAAAGAGGAGGAGTTCCGGATGCATAGCGAGGCCACGTGCGATGGCAATTCGTTGTTTTTGTCCACCAGATAGCATGGCCGGATAAGAATCTTTTTTGTCCCACATATTTACAAATTCTAGGTATTTTTGGGCTGTTTTTTCAGCTTCTTCTTTATCAATTCCTAGAACTTTTATAGGTGCGAGTGTTACGTTTTCTAACACTGTTTTGTGCGGATAGAGGTTGAAATGCTGGAAAACCATGCCGACTTCCTTACGAAGCGGAACCAAATCTTTCTGACTGGCACCAGCAACTTGGTGACCATTTACTAGAAGACTTCCTTTGTCTACAGCCTCCAAACCATTGATGGTGCGGATAAGAGTGGACTTCCCAGAACCAGAAGGGCCTAGGAGAACAACAACTTGCCCTTTTTCAAAACGGAGATTGATGTCGCGGAGTGCATGGTAGTCTCCGTAATATTTTTCGACGTGTTCAAATTCTACTAAAGCCATAAGGAATCTCCTTTGTGTTAGATTTTATAACATGATTCTACACCAAAAGATTTATCTTGTCAAATCATATCAGAAAAAAGTTAGTAAAATTTTCGTACAAAGCAATCAGGATAGAGAAAAAGTCTAAATCATGTTATAATGAAGCAATAGAATTCTTAGAAAGAGTGGATGTCTTTTTGATAACACCTACTTATGAATGGCAGTTTGCCCCGCAGGTAGAAGATGCGGATTTTACAAAGATAGCCAAGAAGGCTGGGCTGGGTCCTGAGGTGGCTCGTTTATTATTTGAAAGAGGGATTCGGGACCAAGAAAGTTTAAAGAAATTTTTGGAGCCTTCTTTGGAGGACTTGCATGACCCTTATCTGCTCCATGATATGGATAAGGCAGTGGAACGGATTCGTCAGGCCATTGAAGAAGGGGAAAATATCCTCATATACGGAGACTACGATGCGGATGGCATGACTTCGGCTTCTATTGTTAAGGAAAGTTTGGAACAGCTTGGTGCCGAGTGTCGGGTTTACTTGCCCAATCGTTTCACTGATGGCTATGGACCTAATACCAGTGTTTACAAATATTTTATCGAGCAAGAAGGAATTTCCTTGATTGTGACAGTGGATAATGGGGTTGCTGGTCATGAGGCTATTGAATTGGCCCAGTCTATGGGAGTGGATGTCATTGTGACTGACCACCATTCCATGCCTGAAACCCTCCCTGATGCCTATGCCATTGTCCATCCTGAACATCCGGATGCGAACTATCCTTTCAAATATTTGGCTGGTTGCGGAGTGGCCTTCAAGCTGGCTTGTGCCCTTTTAGAAGAAGTACAAGTGGAATTGCTTGATTTGGTCGCTATCGGAACTATTGCAGATATGGTGAGTTTGACGGATGAAAACCGTATCTTGGTTCAATATGGTTTAGAAATGCTGGGGCATACTCAGCGCATTGGTCTACAAGAAATGATGGATATGGCTGGGATTGCCACCAACGAAGTGACAGAAGAAACGGTTGGTTTCCAGATTGCCCCTCGTCTGAATGCCTTGGGACGTCTAGATGATCCTAATCCCGCTATTGATTTACTGACAGGATTTGATGATGAGGAAGCGCATGAGATTGCTCTCATGATTCATCAGAAAAACGAAGAGCGCAAGGAAATCGTCCAGTCTATCTATGAAGAAGCTAAGACCATGGTGGATCCTGAGAAGAAGGTCCAAGTCTTGGCTAAGGAAGGCTGGAATCCTGGAGTTCTAGGAATCGTGGCTGGTCGTTTGTTGGAAGAACTAGGGCAGACAGTCATCGTTCTCAATATAGAGGACGGTCGTGCAAAGGGTAGTGCTCGTAGTGTGGAAGCGGTCGATATTTTTGAGGCGCTGGATCCCCATCGAGACCTCTTTATCGCCTTTGGTGGCCATGCTGGTGCAGCTGGGATGACGCTGGAAGTTGAGAAACTTTCAGATTTATCTCAAGTCTTGGAAGAGTATGTTCGTGAAAAAGGTGCAGATGCTGCTGGCAAGAACAAGTTAAATCTAGATGAAGAACTGGATTTGGAGACACTTAGCTTGGAAACGGTCAAAAGTTTTGAACGTTTGGCACCTTTTGGCATGGACAATCAAAAACCAATCTTTTATATCAGAGATTTTCATGTCGAAAGTGCTCGTACCATGGGGGCAGGCAATGCCCATCTCAAGCTGAAAATTTCCAAGGGTGAGGCGAGTTTTGAAGTGGTAGCCTTTGGTCAAGGCAGATGGGCGTCAGAGTTTTCTCAAACCAAGAATCTAGAGCTGGCAGTCAAATTGTCTGTCAACCAATGGAATGGCCAAACTGCCCTGCAGTTGATGATGGTGGATGCGCGTGTGGAGGGTGTTCAACTTTTTAACATCCGTGGGAAGAATGCAGTCTTGCCAGAAGGGGTTCCAGTCTTGGATTTTGTTGGAGAACTTCCAGATTTATTAAATAGTGAAGCTGTTGTTGTAAAAACCATTCCTGAGGATATTACTCAGCTGAAGACCATTTTTCAGGAACAGAATTTCTCTGCTGTCTATTTCAAAAATGATATTGACAAGGCCTACTATCTAACAGGCTATGGGACTAGAGAGCAGTTTGCAAAATTGTACAAGACCATCTACCAGTTTCCAGAGTTTGATATTCGCTATAAACTCAAGGATTTGGCGGCCTATCTCAATATCCAACAAATCTTGCTGGTCAAGATGATTCAAGTATTTGAAGAACTAGGCTTTGTGACAATCAAAGATGGTGTCATGACAGTGAATAAAGAGGCACCAAAGCGGGAAATCGGAGAAAGTCAGATTTACCAAAATCTCAAACAAACCGTCAAAGACCAAGAAATGATGGCGTTGGGTACCGTGCAAGAAATTTATGACTTTTTAATGAAAAAAGAATAGCAGATAGGAAAGAGTTGGGAAACCAGCTCTTTTTTGAAAACAAATCTTCATTTTGAAAATCATCAAAAAAATGGTATAATGGTAGGAAAAGATTCGGCTAATACTCAATGAAAATCAGAGAGCAAACTAGGAAGCTAGCCGCAGGTTGCTCAAAGCACTGCTTTGAGGTTGTAAATAAGACTGACGAAGTCAGTCACATATATAATCAAAGGCGAAGCTGACGTGGTTTGAAGAGATTTTCGAAGAGTATAAAAGTAATAGTGCTTTTAGAATAAGAGGGCAAGCAACCCTATAATCAAGATAAACTAAGCTTTCGGAGGAAAAATGAGTAATATCAGTTTAACAACACTTGGTGGTGTACGTGAAAATGGGAAAAATATGTATATCGCTGAAATCGACGGGTCTATTTTCGTTTTGGATGCAGGTCTGAAATACCCTGAAAATGAACAACTAGGGGTGGACGTCGTTATTCCAAATATGGACTACCTTTTTGAAAATAGCGATCGTATTGCTGGGGTTTTCTTGACTCACGGGCATGCGGATGCCATTGGTGCTCTGCCTTATCTCTTGGCTGAAGCCAAGGTACCTGTATTTGGCTCTGAGTTGACCATTGAGTTGGCCAAACTCTTTGTCAAGGGAAATGACACAGTTAAGAAATTCAATGATTTTCATGTTATCGATGAAGATACGGAGATTGATTTTGGCGGGACTGTGGTTTCCTTCTTCCGTACGACTCACTCTATCCCAGAAAGTTTGGGTGTTGTCTTGAAGACAGCCGAAGGTAGCATCGTTTATACAGGTGACTTCAAATTTGACCAGACAGCTAGCGAATCCTATGCGACAGACTTCGCTCGTTTGGCAGAAATCGGTCGTGATGGAGTTCTAGCTCTTCTTAGCGATTCAGCCAATGCAGATAGCAATATCCAAGTGGCTAGTGAAAGTGAAGTTGGGGATGAGATCACTCAAACCATTTCGGATTGGGATGGTCGTATCATTGTTGCGGCGGTAGCCAGCAACCTCTCTCGTATCCAGCAGGTGTTTGACGCTGCGGATGCAACAGGTCGTCGTGTGGTTTTGACAGGATTTGATATTGAAAATATCGTCCGCACCGCTATTCGTCTCAAGAAATTGTCTCTAGCTAACGAAAGTCTTTTGATTAAGCCAAAAGATATGTCTCGTTTTGAAGACCATGAGTTGATTATTCTTGAGACAGGCCGTATGGGTGAGCCTATCAACGGTCTTCGCAAGATGTCGATTGGTCGCCACCGTTATGTGGAAATTAAGGATGGTGACTTGGTCTATATCGTAACGACTCCGTCTATCGCCAAAGAGGCGGTCATGGCGCGTGTGGAGAACATGATTTACCAAGCTGGCGGGGTTGTCAAACTGATCACTCAAAGCTTGCGTGTGTCAGGTCACGGAAATGCGCGTGATTTGCAGTTGATGATTAACCTCTTGCAACCCAAGTATCTCTTCCCAATTCAAGGAGAATACCGTGAGTTGGATGCTCATGCTAAGGCTGCTATGGCAGTAGGTATGTTGCCAGAACGCATTTTCATCCCTAAAAAGGGAACAAGCATGGCTTATGAGAATGGCGATTTTGTCCCAGCTGGCGCGGTTTCGGCAGGGGATGTCTTGATTGACGGGAATGCCATTGGTGATGTTGGTAATGTGGTTCTTCGTGACCGTAAGGTCTTGTCAGAAGATGGAATTTTCATCGTCGCAATCACCGTTAACCGTCGTGAGAAGAAAATTGTGGCCAAGGCTCGTGTTCACACGCGTGGATTTGTTTATCTCAAGAAGAGCCGTGATATTCTCCGTGAAAGTTCAGAATTGATTAATCAGACGGTAGAAGACTATCTTCAAGGAGATGACTTTGACTGGGCAGATCTTAAAGGGAAGGTTCGTGATAATCTGACCAAGTATCTCTTTGATCAAACTAAGCGTCGTCCAGCTATTTTACCAGTAGTCATGGAAGCAAAATAAGCGATGAAATAAACGGAGAGAAAGTCGAATTTCGGCTTTTTCTTATAGAAAAATAGAGGAAAAATTATGGCAGTAATGAAAATCGAGTATTACTCACAAGTTTTGGATATGGAGTGGGGAGTGAATGTCCTCTATCCTGATGCTAATCGAGTGGAAGAACCAGATTGTAAAGACATTCCAGTCTTGTACCTCTTGCACGGGATGTCTGGTAATCATAATAGTTGGCTCAAGCGGACCAACGTAGAACGCTTACTTCGAGGAACCAATCTTATCGTTGTTATGCCCAATACCAGCAACGGTTGGTACACAGATACTCAGTATGGTTTTGACTATTACACAGCTCTAGCAGAGGAATTGCCACAGGTTCTAAAACGCTTCTTCCCTAACATGACAAGCAAGCGTGAAAAGACCTTTATCGCTGGTCTCTCTATGGGAGGCTATGGATGTTTCAAATTGGCTCTTGCTACAAATCGTTTTTCTCATGCAGCTAGTTTTTCAGGTGCTCTTAGTTTTCAAGATTTTTCTCCTGAGAGCCAAAATCTGGGAACACCGGCTTATTGGAGAGGTGTGTTTGGGGAGATTAAAGATTGGACAACTAGTCCCTATTCTCTAGAAAGTCTGGCTAAAAAATCGGATAAAAAGACCAAGCTTTGGGCTTGGTGTGGTGAACAGGATTTCTTGTACGAAGCCAATAATCTAGCAGTGAATAATCTTAAAAAACTGGGATTTGACATGACCTATAGCCATAGCGCTGGAACTCACGAGTGGTATTATTGGGAAAAACAATTGGAACGGTTTCTAGCAACTCTGCCAATCGATTTCAAATTAGAAGAGAGATTAAGCTAGTTTAGTTTGTATTACTCTTTCAATAACCATGTCTTCTATGGAATAGAAACTAAAATATGTTTTTACTAGACTTTCTAAACAAAAATAGTAGAATAGTAGTTAAATTCTATTATTGTTGGAAAGAGAGTAAGAGATGTATCGTTATCAAATTGGCATTCCCACATTAGAATATGATCAGTTTGTTAAAGAACATGAATTAGTCAATGTATTACAAAGTAGTGCTTGGGAAGAGGTTAAGTCTGATTGGCAACATGAAAAGTTTGGCGCCTACCGAGGAGATAAATTACTGGCTACAGCTAGTATTTTGATTAAAACTCTTCCTCTAGGCTATAGAATGTTTTATATCCCAAGAGGTCCTGTATTAGATTATAAGGATGCTGAACTCTTGAACTTTGTTCTTCAATCCATTAAGTCCTATGCTCGAAGCAAGAGAGCGATTTTTGTGATTTTTGACCCAAGTATTTGCCTATCGCAAAGTTCAATCAAGCATGAAAAAATAGAATATCCTGAAAATATGGCTATTATTGAAAATTTGCAAAGAATGGGAGTAAGGTGGTCAGGAAAGACCGATGGAATGGGAGATACCATTCAGCCTCGTATTCAGGCAAAAGTATACAAGGAAAATTTTACAGAAGATAAACTTTGCAAGTCAACAAAACAAGCTATTCGATCCGCTCGAAATAAGGGTGTAGAGATTCAGATTGGTAGAGATGAATTGTTAGAATCTTTCTCGTTTTTGATGAAAAAAACTGAGAAGCGAAAAGATATCCATTTGAGGAATGAAGCCTATTATAAAAAATTGTTAGATAATTTTAAGGACAAGGCCTACATTACGCTGGCTACTCTGGATATCGCTAAGCGTTTACGAGAATTAGAAGAACAGTTAGCGAAAAACTTAGCGTTGGAAGAGGCGTTTACTGAGTCGACTCGAACTTCAAAAGTAGAAGCCCAGAAGAAGGAAAAAGAGCGTTTGGTAGAAGAAAGAGATTTCTTGCAGAGATATCTGAATGAAGAAAAATCAAACATTCCTTTAGCAGCTACTTTGAGTTTGGAATTTGGTAATACCTCTGTTAATCTATATGCTGGTATGGATGATGCTTTTAAACGTTATAATGCACCAATTTTAACTTGGTATGAAACAGCTCGCTATGCCTTTGAGCGAGGTATGGTGTGGCAAAATTTAGGTGGTGTTGAAAACTCTCTCAATGGTGGACTTTACCATTTTAAGGAAAAATTTAATCCAACGATTGAAGAATACTTGGGTGAGTTTACAATGCCCACCCATCCTCTTTATTCTCTGTTAAGAATCGCTCTTGATTTTCGCAAGGCATTAAGAACAAAACATCATAGAAGGTAAGTACATGGCATTAATTACACTCACAAAAGAAGAATTTCAAGCTTATTCTGATCAGGTCTCTTCTCGTTCTTTTATGCAATCTGTCCAGATGGGGGACTTGTTAGAAAAAAGAGGGGCTCGAATTGTTTATCTTGCATTGAAACAAGAAGGAGAAATTCAAGTTGCAGCTCTGGTTTATAGCTTGCCCATGCTGGGTGGCCTACATATGGAGATCAATTCGGGGCCGATTTATACCCAACAAGATGCTCTCCCAGTTTTTTATGCGGAGTTAAAAGAATATGCCAAGCAAAATGGTGTATTAGAGTTGCTTGTAAAACCTTATGAAACTTATCAAACTTTTGATGGTGAAGGTAATCCAATAGATGCTGAGAAAAAAAGTATTATTCAAGATTTGACTGATTTAGGTTATCAATTTGATGGTTTAAAAACAGGTTACCCAGGTGGAGAACCGGATTGGTTATATTGTAAAGATTTGAATGAGCTAACTGAAAAGACCTTGCTTAACAGTTTTAGTAAAAAGGGGAAAGCTTTGGTGAAAAAGGCTGATACATTTGGTATTCAGTTGAAAAAATTAAATCGTGAAGAACTTTCAATTTTTAAAGATATAACAAAAACAACCTCTGAACGTCGAGAATATAGTGATAAAAGTTTAGAATATTATGAGCATTTTTATGACTCTTTTGGAGAAAAAGCCGAGTTTGTAATTGCTATTCTAAATTTAGGAGAATATATACAAAATTTAATACATAAGCAAAAAGAATTATCTGAAAAAATAGCTACCTCATTACTCTTATTAGAACAATATCCAGATTCTGCACAAAAGAAAAAAGAACACAAAGAGTTGGCTAGGCAGTATGAAAGCTTTGAAGTTCGAAAAGCAGAAGCACGAGAGTTGATTAAAAAATATGGAGAGAAAGATCTTGTCTTAGCAGGTAGTTTATTTATTTATATGCCTCAAGAAACGACCTATCTTTTTAGTGGTTCCTATACTGAGTTTAATAAATTTTATGCACCAGCTTTGCTTCAGAAATATGTTATGTTGGAAAGCATAAAACGTGGGATCCCTAAATACAACTTTCTAGGGATTCAAGGGATTTTTGATGGTAGTGATGGTGTTTTACGCTTTAAACAAAATTTTAATGGTTATATTGTACGTAAAGCAGGAACTTTCCGTTATTATCCATCTCCCCTAAAATATAAAGCTATTCAGTTACTCAAAAAAATATTAGGACGTTAAGATGAAAAAGCCAGTATTTAGCTTTCTTTCAGCTTGATTTAGTAAAATAGTCTTTATTTGCTAGAAAGGTGGAGAGACATGCGCTGGATTTTTTGTTTGATAGGGGCTTTCTTTTCTTTTGTGTGGCGTTTGTTTTGGCGCCTGGTTTGGATAGTTGTGCTCTTATGTGCGTTTGCTTTCGGACTTCTCTGCTATCTGAACGGGGATTTTCAAGGAGCGCTAAAGCAGGCAGAACGGTCAGTCAAGATTGGTCAACAAAGTATCGACCGATGGGAAAAAACAGGGCAACTGCCTAAGTTGAACCAGACAGATAGCCACCAGCATTCTGAAGGAAGGTGGCCACAGGCCTCTGCTCGTATTTACTTGGATCCCCAGATGGATTCACGCTTTCAAGAAGCTTATTTAGAAGCGATTCAGAATTGGAATCAAACGGGTGCTTTTAACTTTGAAATTGTCACCGAGTCCAGCAAGGCAGATATCTTGGCTACGGAGATGAATGACGGAGGTACTCCTGTGGCAGGAGAGGCGGAAAGTCAGACCAATCTCTTAACAGGACAATTCTTGTCTGTCACGGTGCGGTTGAATCATTATTATTTGTCCAATCCAGACTATGGCTATTCCTATGAGCGCATTGTCCATACGGCAGAACATGAGTTGGGTCATGCGATTGGCTTAGACCATACAGATGAGAAGTCTGTCATGCAACCTGCAGGTTCCTTTTATGGTATTCAGGAAGAGGATGTTGAAAGACTTCGAAAATTATATGAGACCAATGAGTAGGGGACTATCTTTCCCTACTTTTTTGCTATAATGGAATTATGAACAACTTGATTAAATCAAAACTAGAGCTCTTGCCGACCAGCCCTGGTTGCTACATTCACAAGGATAAAAACGGCACCATTATCTATGTAGGAAAGGCTAAAAATCTGCGCAACCGCGTGAGGTCTTATTTCCGTGGAAGTCATGATACAAAAACAGAGGCCTTGGTGTCTGAAATTGTAGATTTTGAATTTATTGTTACTGAGTCTAATATTGAGGCACTTCTCCTAGAAATCAACCTGATCAAGGAAAACAAGCCCAAGTACAATATCATGCTCAAGGATGATAAGTCCTATCCCTTCATCAAAATCACTAATGAGCGCTACCCTCGCTTGATTATCACTCGTCAGGTCAAAAAAGATGGAGGTCTTTATTTTGGACCTTATCCAGATGTGGGGGCAGCCAATGAAATCAAGCGATTACTGGATCGGATTTTCCCTTTTCGGAAGTGTACAAATCCGCCCTCTAAGGTTTGTTTTTACTATCATATCGGCCAATGCATGGCTCATACCATCTGTAAGAAGGATGAGGCCTATTTCAAGTCTATGGCTCAGGAGGTTTCTGATTTCCTAAAAGGGCAAGATGACAAAATCATTGATGACCTCAAGAGTAAAATGTCAGTTGCAGCACAAAATATGGAGTTTGAACGTGCGGCGGAATACCGTGACCTAATTCAGGCTATTGGAACGCTTCGAACCAAGCAACGGGTCATGGCTAAGGATCTCCAAAATCGGGATGTCTTTGGCTACTATGTGGACAAGGGATGGATGTGTGTCCAGGTTTTCTTTGTTCGTCAGGGCAAGCTTATTGAGCGCGATGTCAATCTTTTCCCCTATTATAATGATCCGGATGAGGACTTTCTAACCTATGTAGGACAATTCTATCAAGAAAAATCTCATCTAGTTCCCAATGAGGTACTGATTCCGCAGGATATTGACGAAGAAGCTGTAAAGGCTTTGGTAGACACCAAGATTGTCAAACCCCAGCGTGGAGAGAAAAAGCAACTGGTCAATCTGGCTATAAAGAATGCTCGAGTCAGCCTAGAGCAGAAATTTAACCTGCTAGAGAAATCTGTCGAAAAAACACAGGGGGCTATTGAAAATCTAGGACGTTTGCTCCAAATACCGACCCCAGTCCGCATCGAGTCCTTCGATAACTCCAACATCATGGGGACCAGTCCTGTTTCAGCCATGGTGGTCTTTGTTAACGGCAAACCAAGTAAAAAAGATTACCGTAAGTATAAAATAAAGACCGTAGTCGGGCCAGACGACTATGCTAGTATGCGAGAGGTCATTCGCAGGCGCTATGGTCGAGTACAGCGTGACGGTTTGACTCCTCCAGATTTGATTGTCATTGATGGGGGGCAAGGTCAAGTCAATATCGCCAAGCAGGTCATCCAAGAGGAACTGGGCTTGGATATCCCCATTGCAGGTTTGCAAAAGAATGATAAGCACCAAACCCATGAATTGCTCTTTGGAGATCCGCTTGAGGTGGTGGAGTTGTCTCGCAATTCTCAGGAATTTTTCCTCCTCCAACGTATTCAGGATGAGGTCCACCGCTTTGCTATAACTTTCCATCGCCAACTGCGCTCGAAAAATTCTTTTTCATCACAACTGGATGGAATTGAAGGGCTGGGACCTAAACGCAAGCAGAATCTCATGAAGCATTTCAAGTCTCTAACAAAAATCAAGGAAGCCAGTGTGGATGAGATTGTCGATGTTGGAGTACCTAGAGCTGTTGCAGAGGCTGTGCAGAGGAAGTTGAACCCGCAGGAAGCAGTGGAATTAGCTCAAGTGGCGGAAGAAAGAGTAGATTACCAAACGGAAGGAAACCACAATGAAACATAAAATCGCAATTTTATCAGATATTCATGGAAATGCGACGGCTTTAGAAGCAGTGATTGCAGATGCTAAAACTCAAGGAGCCAGTGAATATTGGCTTATGGGAGATATTTTTCTTCCTGGTCCAGGTGCAAATGATTTGGTAGCCCTGCTAAAGGACCTTCCTATCACAGCAAGTGTTCGAGGTAATTGGGATGATTGTGTCCTTGAGGCCTTGGATGGTGAATATGGTTTGGAACATCCACAAGAAATCCAGTCAATGCGAATGACCCAGTTTTTGATGGAGCGAATGGATCCTGCAACGATTGTCTGGTTACGAAGCTTGCCTTTGCTGGAAAAGAAAGAGGTTGATGGGTTGCGCTTTTCTATCTCTCATAATTTACCTGACAAAAATTATGGGGGTGACTTGTTGGTTGGGAATGATACAGAAAAATTTGACCAACTGCTAGATGAGGAAACGGACGTGGCAGTCTATGGTCATGTCCACAAGCAGTTGCTTCGTTACGGCAGTCAAGGGCAACAAATCATCAATCCAGGGTCGATTGGCATGCCCTATTTTAATTGGGAGGCGTTAAAAAATCACCGTGCCCAGTATGCCGTGATAGAAGTTGAAGATGGGGAATTGGTAAATATCCTATTTCGTAAAGTTGCTTATGACTATGAAGCGGAGTTGGAGTTGGCCAAATTCAAGGGGCTTCCTTTTATCGAAATGTATGAAGAGCTACGACGAGAAGACAACTATCAGGGGCACAATCTGGAACTATTAGCAAGCTTAATAGAAAAGCATGGGTATGTAGAAGATGTGAAGAATTTCTTGGAGGCTATAAAGTCAGAATATAAGATAGACTAGTTTCTTTAAGTAACTGAAAATTAATTGGAACTGGATGAGGGGATTCCTGATTTAAATGATTTTCTTCATTCAGTTGCTTATCCTTGTTCCAGTTTGTCTCTACGAAAAATCTCTGCAACCTCTTTCAAATTATGGTAGAATGGAAGCAGTAGAATTAGAAAAGGAAATAGATTATGAAATTTCTTGAATTAAATAAAAAACGTCATGCGACTAAGCATTTCACTGATAAGCCAGTTGATCCAAAAGATGTGCGTACGGCTATCGAAATTGCAACCTTGGCGCCAAGCGCCCACAACAGCCAGCCTTGGAAATTTGTGGTCGTTCGGGAGAAAAATGCCGAACTAGCAAAATTGGCTTACGGTTCAAACTTTGAACAGGTATCATCAGCACCTGTAACCATTGCCTTGTTTACAGATACGGACCTTGCCAAACGTGCCCGTAAAATTGCCCGAGTTGGTGGTGCTAACAATTTCTCAGAAGAACAACTACAATACTTCATGAAAAATTTGCCTGCTGAATTTGCCCGTTACAGTGAGCAACAAGTCAGCGACTACCTAGCCCTCAATGCAGGTTTGGTTGCTATGAACTTGGTTTTGGCTCTTACAGACCAAGGAATCGGATCAAATCTGATTCTTGGTTTTGACAAATCAAAAGTCAACGAAGTTTTGGAAATCGAAGACCGCTTCCGCCCAGAACTCTTGATTACAGTGGGTTACACAGACGAAAAATTAGAACCAAGCTACCGCTTGCCAGTAGATGAAATCATCGAGAAAAGATAGAAAGAAGAAAAAAATGACAACAATTGATTTTACAGCAGAAGTAGAAAAACGTAAAGAAGACCTCTTGGCTGACTTGTTTAGCCTTTTAGAAATCAACTCTGAACGTGATGACAGCAAGGTTGATGCTGAGCATCCATTTGGACCTGGGCCGGTAAAAGCTTTGGAGAAATTCCTTGAAATTGCAGACCGCGATGGCTACCCAACTAAAAATGTTGACAACTACGCAGGACATTTCGAGTTTGGTGATGGAGAAGAAGTTCTCGGAATCTTTGCCCACATGGACGTAGTGCCTGCTGGTAGCGGTTGGGACACAGACCCTTACACACCAACTATCAAAGACGGTCGTCTTTATGCGCGTGGAGCTTCTGACGATAAGGGTCCTACAACAGCTTGTTACTATGGTTTGAAAATCATCAAAGAATTGGGTCTTCCAACTTCTAAGAAAGTTCGTTTCATCGTCGGAACAGACGAAGAATCAGGTTGGGCAGATATGGACTACTACTTCGAGCACGTAGGACTTGCGAAGCCAGACTTCGGTTTCTCTCCAGACGCTGAATTCCCTATCATCAATGGTGAAAAAGGAAATATCACGGAATACCTCCACTTTGCAGGTGAAAATGCAGGTGTTGCCCGTCTTCACAGCTTCACAGGTGGTTTGCGTGAAAACATGGTTCCTGAATCAGCAACAGCAGTTGTTTCAGGTGACTTAGCTGACTTGCAAAGTAAACTAGATACTTTTGTTGCAGAACACAAACTCAGAGGAGAAATTCAAGAAGAAGCTGGCCAATACAAGGTGACGATCATTGGTAAATCAGCCCACGGTGCTATGCCTGCTTCAGGTGTCAATGGTGCAACTTACCTAGCTCTCTTCCTCAGTCAGTTTGACTTTGCAGGACCAGCTAAAGACTACCTTGACATCGCTGGTAAAATTCTCTTGAACGACCATGAGGGTGAAAATCTCAAGATTGCCCATGTGGATGAAAAGATGGGTGCCCTTTCTATGAATGCGGGTGTCTTCCGCTTCGATGAAGCAAGTGCTGATAATACCATTGCCCTTAATATCCGCTATCCAAAAGGAACAAGCCCAGAGCAAATCAAGTCAATCCTTGAAAACTTGTCAGTTGCTTCTGTTAGCCTTTCTGAGCACGGGCATACCCCTCACTATGTGCCAATGGAAGATCCACTTGTGCAAACCTTGTTGAATGTCTATGAAAAACAAACTGGCCTTAAAGGTCACGAGCAAGTTATCGGTGGTGGAACCTTTGGTCGTTTGCTCGAACGCGGAGTTGCCTACGGTGCCATGTTCCCAGACTCAATTGACACCATGCACCAAGCCAATGAATTTATCGCCTTGGACGATCTCTTCCGAGCTGCAGCAATCTATGCCGAAGCTATTTATGAATTGATCAAATAAAACGATAGAAGTCTGAGATTGTATGCTTAGACTTCTTTTTGGAGGGAAAGTAGATGTCTCAAATCGAAAGAATCAAGCAAGCCATTATGGCGGATCCGCAGAATGCTACCTATACAAAGCGTGGCATCGAGCCTCTCTTTGCAGCGCCAAAGACTGCTCGCATCAATATCATCGGTCAAGCGCCTGGTCTTAAAACCCAAGAAGCAGGCCTTTACTGGAAAGATAAGAGTGGTGACCGCTTGCGCGACTGGCTAGGTGTGGATGAAGATACCTTTTACAATTCAGGATATTTTGCTGTTTTGCCTATGGATTTCTACTTTCCAGGGCATGGCAAGTCAGGTGATTTACCACCGAGAACTGGCTTTGCTGAAAAATGGCATCCGCAGCTCTTGCAAGAATTACCAGATATTCAATTGACCCTTTTGATTGGTCAATATGCCCAGGCCTACTATTTAAAGGAGAAAATCAGTGGCAAGGTGACAGAACGGGTAAAACATTACCAGAACTACTTGCCAACCTATTTTCCACTAGTTCACCCCTCGCCGCGAAATCAAATCTGGATGGCTAAAAATACTTGGTTTGAGTCAGAAGTGGTGCCAGATTTGAAAAAAAGAATTAAAACTATTTTATAGTCAATGAAAATCAAAGAGCAAACTAGGAAGCTAGCCGCAGGCTGCTCAAAGTACAGCTTTGAGGTTGTGGATAGAACTGACGAAGTCAGTAACCATACCTACGATAAGGCGACGCTGACGTGGTTTGAATTTGATTTTCGAAGAGTATTAGGAGAAAAAGAATGAAAGAAATAACCTTTGACGCATTTTACCAGCTTTACCAAAACGACCAACTTTCTTTAGTCGATGTGAGAGAAGTGGAAGAGTTTGAAGCTCTTCATTTAGAAGGCGCCCACAACCTGCCACTTAGTCAATTGGCTGATATCTATGATCAGTTGGACAAGGACCAGTTGCATTATGTTATTTGTAAATCTGGAATGAGATCGGCGCGTGCTTGCCAATTCTTATCAGAACAAGGTTATGAAGTTATCAATGTCCAAGGTGGCATGATGGCCTTTGAAGAACTTTAAAAATTTGTATTTCTCCTACTTGGTGTGGACTGGGTAGGAGAATTTTATTTTTAGATAATTCTCATTTTTAAGAATCTTGAAAACATTCAATATTTACTTCGTGAAGCTTTTTTCATACTCCTATTCATGATATACTAGGTCAGTATTTTATAAATATGAAGGAGATTTTCATGGCTAAAAAAGGTGCCTTAACAGGTTTACTCCTGTTTGGAATATTTTTTGGTGCGGGGAACTTGATTTTTCCGCCTTCTCTGGGTGCTCTATCTGGAGAACATTTTCTTCCTGCCATCGCAGGTTTTGTCTTTTCAGGCGTCGGTATCGCCGTCTTGACCCTTATTATTGGAACGCTAAATCCTAAAGGATACATCTACGAGATTTCAACAAAGATAGCGCCTTGGTTTGCGACTCTTTACCTCTCAGCTCTTTACTTGTCAATCGGTCCATTCTTTGCTATTCCACGTACTGCCACAACGGCTTACGAAGTAGGGATTAGCCCCCTTTTGTCGGATGCAAATAAAGGACTTGGCTTGATTGTCTTTACTGTTCTTTACTTTGCAGCAGCGTATCTAATTTCGCTTAATCCATCAAAAATCTTGGACCGTATCGGCCGTATCTTAACGCCAGTCTTTGCGATTTTGATCGTTATCTTAGTTGTTCTAGGAGCTATCAAATATGGTGGAACAAGTCCTCAGGCTGCTTCAGCTGCTTATCAAGCTTCAGCTTTTGGTACAGGTTTCCTAGAAGGTTATAATACCTTGGATGCTCTTGCATCGGTTGCCTTTAGCGTAATCGCAGTTCAAACCTTGAAACAACTTGGCTTCTCAAGTAAGAAAGAATACATCTCAACTATTTGGGTGGTTGGTATCGTTGTTGCCCTTGCTTTCAGCGCTCTTTACATCGGTTTAGGCTTCCTTGGGAATCATTTCCCAGTACCAGCTGAAGCGATGAAGGGTGGAACACCAGGTGTTTACATCTTGTCACAAGCCACTCAAGAAATCTTTGGCTCAACAGCTCAACTCTTCCTTGCAGCTATGGTTACCGTAACCTGCTTCACAACAACAGTTGGTCTGATTGTGTCAACAGCTGAGTTCTTTAATGAACGCTTCCCACAAATCAGCTACAAGGTTTATGCGACCGCCTTTACCTTGATTGGATTTGCCATTGCTAATTTGGGTCTTGATGCGATTATCAAGTACTCAATTCCAGTACTGGTTATCTTGTACCCAATCACGATTGCTATCGTTATGATTGTCATTGTCAACAAATTTGTTGCCCTTTCAAAACCAGGTATGCAGTTGACAATTGCTGTTGTTACAGCTATTGCCATTGCAAGCGTATTAGGAAGCTCGTTTAAGGTTGAGTTTCTTGCGAATCTTGTCAACACTCTTCCTTTTGCCAAGGCATCACTCCCATGGTTAGTACCAGCCGTTGTCGGAATCTTGCTCTCATTGGTTCTACCAAACAAGCAAGAAAGCGATGTTTTTGAAATGGAATAATCATTAAAATCACTTTTGTAGCCAAGTCTACAGGAGTGATTTTCTTTTTTTATCCGATGATAAATGTGTTATAATAGGTAGCAAAAGAGGTGAAGAAATGAATCAAACAGTAGAATATATCAAAGAACTGACAGCCATCGCATCGCCAACAGGCTTCACTCGTGAGATTGCGGACTATTTAGTCAAGACTCTAGAAGGTTTTGGTTACCAGCCAGTTCGTACAGCCAAAGGCGGTGTCAATGTGACCATCAAAGGTCAAAATGATGAAGAGCATCGCTATGTGACTGCCCATGTAGATACGTTGGGTGCTATTGTCCGTGCTGTCAAACCAGACGGCCGTCTCAAACTGGATCGTATCGGTGGCTTTCCTTGGAACATGATTGAAGGTGAAAACTGTACCGTTCATGTGGCTAGCACAGATCAAAAAGTATCAGGAACCATCCTCATCCACCAAACTTCTTGCCATGTCTACAAGGATGCAGGAACTGCAGAACGCACGCAGGACAATATGGAAGTGCGTTTGGACGCCAAAGTAACCAGTGAAAAAGAAACTCGTGCTCTTGGTATTGAGGTCGGTGATTTTATCAGCTTTGACCCACGAACGATTGTGACAGAGACAGGATTTATCAAGTCTCGTCATTTGGACGATAAGGTCAGCGCAGCGATTTTGCTTAATCTGCTCCGTATTTATATGGAAGAGAAGATTGAGTTGCCTGTAACAACTCATTTTGCTTTTTCAGTCTTTGAAGAAGTGGGGCATGGAGCTAACTCTAATATCCCTGCTCAGGTAGTAGAATATCTGGCTGTGGATATGGGAGCTATGGGAGATGACCAGCAAACAGATGAGTACACAGTGTCTATCTGTGTCAAGGATGCTTCAGGGCCTTATCACTATGACTTCCGTCAACATTTGGTTGCTTTGGCTAAAGAGCAAGATATTCCATTTAAGCTGGATATCTATCCATTTTATGGTTCGGACGCTTCAGCAGCTATGTCTGCAGGGGCAGAAGTCAAACACGCCCTTCTCGGTGCTGGTATCGAGTCTAGCCATTCATATGAGCGCACTCATATTGACTCGGTGGTCGCAACAGAACGTATGGTTGATGCTTACCTTAAGAGCACGTTGGTAGACTAATATGTGCCTTATTTGCCAGAGAATTGAGCTCATCAAGAAGGGAGAAAATCCCTATTTTGTCAAAGAGTTGGAAACAGGCTATCTTGTGGTTGGAGACCACCAGTATTTTGCAGGCTATAGTCTCTTTCTAGCCAAGGAACATGTCACCGAATTGCACCATTTGAAAAAGGAGACAAGACTCCGTTTTCTAGAAGAAATGAGTTTAGTCCAAGAGGCAGTTGCTAAGGCCTTTGCTGCTGAGAAAATGAATATCGAACTTCTAGGCAATGGCGATGCCCACCTCCACTGGCACCTTTTCCCTAGACGAACAGGTGATATGAATGGTCACGGTCTCAAGGGACGTGGTCCAGTTTGGTGGGTACCCTTTGAAGAAATGACAGCAGAAACCTACCAAGCAAAACCGGATGAGATTAAAAGATTAGTTAAATGTTTATCGTCAGAACTAGATAAACTATTAGAAATAAAGGAGTAGAAATGAAAAAAAGATACCTTGTCTTGACAACCTTGCTAGCCTTGAGTCTAGCAGCTTGTTCACAAGAAAAAGCAAAAAATGAAGATGGAGCAGCTAAGACAGAGCAAACAGCCAAGGCTGATGGAACAGTTGGAAGTAAGTCTCAAGGGGCTGCCCAGAAAAAAGCAGAAGTGGTTAATAAAGGTGATTACTACAGCATCCAAGGGAAATACGATGAAATTATCGTAGCGAATAAACATTATCCTTTGTCGAAAGACTACAATCCAGGGGAAAATCCAACAGCCAAGGCTGAGTTGGTCAAACTCATCAAAGCTATGCAAGAGGCAGGTTTCCCAATTAGCGACCATTACAGTGGTTTTAGAAGTTATGAAACTCAGACCAAGCTCTATCAAGATTATGTCAATCAAGATGGGAAGGCAGCGGCTGACCGTTACTCTGCCCGACCTGGTTATAGCGAACACCAAACAGGCTTGGCCTTTGATGTGATTGGGACGAATGGAGATTTGGTAACAGAAGAAAAAGCAGCCCAATGGCTTTTGGATCATGCTGCTGATTATGGCTTTGTTGTCCGTTATCTTAAAGGTAAGGAAAAGGAAACAGGCTACATGGCTGAAGAATGGCACCTTCGTTATGTCGGAAAAGAAGCTAAAGAAATTGCTGCAAGTGGTCTTAGTTTGGAAGAATACTACGGATTTGAAGGCGGAGATTACGTCGATTAATACTCTTCGAAAATCAAATTCAAACCACGTCAGCGTCGCCTTACCGTACTCAAGTACAGCCTGCGGCTAGCTTCCTAGTTTGCTCTTTGATTTTCATTGAGTATAAAAAATAAACTTTTCTCTTGTAATTTCAGATAAATAGTGTATAATAGATGAGTATGTGTAAAGCATGCTTGTGGGAGGTAAAAATCTTTAATTACCGCCAAAACCACAAAGGAGGATTTAAAAATGGCTAAAAAAGTCGAAAAACTTGTAAAATTGCAAATCCCTGCTGGTAAAGCTACACCAGCTCCACCAGTTGGACCTGCTCTTGGTCAAGCTGGTATCAACATCATGGGATTCACAAAAGAGTTCAACGCTCGTACAGCTGACCAAGCTGGTATGATCATTCCAGTTGTTATCTCAGTTTACGAAGATAAATCATTTACTTTCATCACTAAAACACCACCAGCTGCTGTTCTTTTGAAAAAAGCTGCAGGTGTTGAAAAAGGATCAGGTACACCTAACAAAACTAAAGTTGCTACAGTTACTCGTGCACAAGTACAAGAAATTGCAGAAACTAAGATGCCAGATTTGAACGCAGCAAACATTGAGTCTGCAATGCGTATGATCGAAGGTACTGCTCGTTCTATGGGATTCACTGTTGTTGACTAATCAATAACACAGTAGAAAATCTCACAGCAGTCTATTAGTTACTTTTCATACTAGGCAAGTGACTGATGCTTGTACTTGGGTACAGCAAGGAAACTTAAGGCCGTAGGAAAAGAATCTAATAGACTGAAAACCCGCAAGACTTCATCATTTCGAGAAGTGACGTGGGAGATGAAAATCGATTGAACCACTTACAAGGAGAATAGAAAATGGCTAAAAAAAGCAAACAACTTCGTGCTGCTCTTGAGAAAATCGACAGCACAAAAGCATACAGCGTAGAAGAAGCTGTAGCACTTGCAAAAGAAACTAACTTTGCAAAATTTGACGCAACTGTAGAAGTTGCTTACAACTTGAACATCGACGTTAAAAAAGCTGACCAACAAATCCGTGGAGCAATGGTATTGCCAAACGGTACTGGTAAAACTTCACGCGTTCTTGTTTTCGCACGCGGTGCAAAAGCTGAAGAAGCAAAAGCTGCTGGTGCAGACTTTGTTGGTGAAGATGACCTTGTTGCTAAAATCAACGACGGTTGGTTGGACTTCGACGTAGTTATCGCTACACCTGACATGATGGCTCTTGTTGGACGTCTTGGACGTGTCCTTGGACCACGTAACTTGATGCCAAATCCTAAAACTGGTACTGTAACAATGGATGTTGCTAAAGCAGTTGAAGAGTCTAAAGGTGGTAAAATCACTTACCGTGCTGACCGTGCAGGTAACGTTCAAGCAATCATCGGTAAAGTGTCATTTGAAGCTGAAAAATTGGTTGAAAACTTCAAAGCTTTCAACGAAACAATCCAAAAAGCAAAACCAGCTACAGCTAAAGGAACTTACGTAACAAACTTGACTATCACAACTACTCAAGGTGTTGGTATCAAAGTTGACGTAAACTCACTTTAATCAGTAGTTTATATCAGAGAACGAGTACGAAAGTGCTCGTTTTTTTTGCTCTTACCCAACTTTAAATGAGAATTTTTAACAGCTAAATCAGAAATTCTAAATGTATTTAGCTGAGATTAGCATTCAAATATACTTTTAAATGTTAAAATACATATGTTAAAAGATTCATGAAAAAAATCAAACGGATTTAATTAATAAATATACAAAAAATAAAATATATAGAAATAAAATTTAATTCAAAATAATATACATTTATACAGAGAAAGCAGATTCGAAAATGTGTTGAAATGTCAAAAAATAGTGGAAAAAGCTAAAAAATGTAGATTATTTTATATAATTCAGACAATTTTTACTATTTTTTAGAGAATGACATAGATAAAAATTGAAATTTTCATGTTATTTTTCAAGCAAATGAATTGAATATATCTAGCTAATGTGATAGTATGAATATACATGTTTCGGAAAAATATAGTACTTGAGCAATTCCTTCATTGATGAATGATATGAAGAGGTTTTAATTTTTACTATATCTATAAACATGATGAAAATAAAAGGAGGTTGTTAGTCTCGATGAAAGGCAAGCAACAACAAGATTTTAGAGTAGAAAAATACATCCGTTATGGAATTCGTAAGTATAGCTTTGGAGCAGCATCAGTAGCGATTGCGGCTGGTTTGATGTTCCTTGGAAATGGTGCAGTATCAGCCTCAGAAACAGCAGTTAATGGGAATGGTTCTGATGTAGCTGTAGTATCAGCTAATACTGAAGATAATCAGGATAAAGTTGTAACTCCTGTAGTAGACAATAAGGAAGTTAAAGAAGAAGCTAAACCTGAAGCAGTGACTCCTAAAGTAGAAGAGTCTAAAAAGGAAGAAGTACAAAAAACTGAAGAAGTTACAAAAGAAGAAGCTGCTCCTAAACTAGACAAGTCTCAGCTTGAATCTTATGTTAATGAAGTAGCTGGGAAACTCGCTTCTGGAAAATATGCAAACAAGACAGACGAAAGTTTGGCTCTTTTGAATGCTGACTTGGAAGCAGCTAAGACAGCTCTTTCAAATGCTACAAGCCAAGATGAATTGAAGGCTGCCTACAACAAACTTGTTACAACTGTTAACTCAAAATTAAAAAATAAACCAGTAGAAAAGAAAGAAACACCAGCAGTAGATACTACCAATGGTAAAGAAACTGTCGGAAAGAAAGCGGAAAATACAGAGAAAAAATCTGACTCAAACGCTATCGAAAACACAGGTTCAAAAGATGAGCGTAACGGTAAAGAACTAGTAGAAGGTTCAAACCTACGTTCAGCTAATGAAGGGTATACACTAGCATCTACCGAACTTAGAAAAGAAAACGGTGAGTTTGCAACAGCTACTGGTAAAACGTATAAAGAATTAGATAGCAATGCTGCATATAGAATTTATGTAAAAGGATTCCAATCAGAAAACACAGAAGAAGTTGCTAAAAACAACCCACAACCTGGTACTGGAGCACGTACTGACCTTCCGTTATCAAAAACAGAAGCACAAAAACTTGGACGTGAAGCAGCGATGTGGAATAATAAGCTTCGTGCAAGTGGTCAAAATAATAATACTAACCCATATGGATCAGGTGGAGCTTATGAATATCTAGCAACAGAAATTTATGGATACACATATGAACAAGGTAACCACTATGTTTATCTAAAAGATGTAACAAAACGTTTCGAGTTAAACGATGCAGCAAAAACAGCAGGCTATACTATCAAGAAAGTCACTCCAATGAACTTGCCGCCAGGTTTAGGCTATAACGCAAATTCGGATACTGTAGAAGGTTATATCGGAGCCAATATCCAGAATGGGGTGTACGACTTCCGTTATGAATTAACTGTAGCAAAAGGTGATACTGAACAAAAAGTATTCTTTCGTGACCTGCAAGCAGGGTGGATAGGTTGGCAAGATTCAACTGCTCCTAGAATTCAAGGTTCTTCAACAATGGTTACTATTGGGGAGGATGTAAGCCATGAATTACAATATGTTGATAATGATGGAGTAAATAAAGATACACGTGCTAACTATCAGCGTGAAGATGGTTCTAAGTTCGTAGCTGGTTCAAAAACTGCGCCTAATTCATCTGGTAAAAAAGCAGAATTTGTGGCAGCTGACGGGACTACTGTTAAATCAATGAATAGTCCTCAAACAGTTACTGCTTATACAACATTAAATGGTAAAACGAATGGAACTAAACCAGTATCTCTTGACGATACTATTCCAGGGTTAACTTACGCACCAGAAACAGGTTTAATCACAGGTAAACCAACAGAAGCAGGAATCTTTACTGTAGCAGCATTAGCTAAAGATTATAATAGTGCATCAGCATGGAACATGAATGGACAAGAAGCACATGAAAATATTACAATCGCAGTAGCACCTAAGATTACTGTTAAGAATGTTGAAGCATATGCAACAAGTGTACCAGTTACAATTTCAAATGGAGCTAACAAAGCAGAAATCACAATGCCAGATGGAACAGTTACAAAACTTGTAGCTAAAGATGGTAACTGGACAGTTGCAGCAGGTACTACAAATACAGCAGTTCAAGAAGGCGCGGTATTAGGAGCAGTTGCGGCTTCAGGAGAATCAACTATTAACTTAACAGTGACTCCGGAATCTACAAAATACGTTGGTGTTGATAGTATTGCGGCTAAAGCAACAACTGATAAAGTACAAGCACACTTACAACGTGAGACGGTAACTGTTAAAGATCATAACAACAAAGAATATACAGCGACATTTAACCGTGCGACAGGTAAATATACACTTCCAAATGAAGATGCATATCAACTTGAAGAAAGTGGAGATAATTCAATTCTTACAGAAAGACGTGTATATACAGAAGCACAAGCTAACGGTGATGTTAAGTTATTTGTTTACGAATTTACACGTACATGGAATGCTAAATCTACAGCGACAAGTCTAGCTGATAAGATTGCTGAAATTCGTACAAATGGTGAAGTAACAGCTGTAGGTGATGTGTTCCGAACAGAAACATTATTACCGAATGATCAAACTTCTTCAACTCAAGGGCGAACTATTAAAGTAAGTTATGATTCTGCATCTGATCAATGGAGTGCATCTGATGGGTCTACGGTGACAGCTACTAAATCGAATGCGGGATGGAAAGTTTCAACAACTTCAGGATTTAGCGGATATATAGCTTATCGTGAAGCAGTAGGAACAGACTTAGCATCAATTCAAAATGATAAACCAACAGGGACTTCAACAAGTTATTCAGAAACAAAAGGTACATCAGTAGACTTAATTAAATCTACTAAAGCAAATGTAGCATTCACAGATACAATCGATGATAAAACATCAGCTACAGATTCTGATACTATTAAAACAAAAGTAACAGCAACTGCACCAGATGGAACAGTAACTACTTTTGATGGAGCTCAAGCAGAAGAAACAGCTTATATTCAAGCACAACGTACAGCTGCAGCTAAAACTCAAGCGGCAGCAACAGCTGTAAAAGAACAACAAGATGCTCAAAATGATTTAGCAAGCTTACAAGAAAGAGTAGATCGTCAAACAAGAGCTGTAGAAGATGCTCAAGTAGCATTAGATAACTTAAAATTACGTACGATTTCGCCAACAGCCCAACAAATGGCTCAGAAAACACTGGAAATAGCAAAAGAAATTAAAGCGAAACTTGAAGCGGATATTGAAGCTGCGAAAGGAACGGTAGCAACTCGTGATACAGCAGTTAATGCATCTCGTCAAGAAGCTTTAGAAGCTGAAAAAGCGGTAGAAACTGCGCGTGCAGCTCTTAAAACAGCTGCAGAAGCAAACCTAGCTAAAGCTAATGCTTATGTATTATCTCAAAAAGGACGTTACAAGGTAACAGCAAGAGCAGTAGACTCAAACGGTGTTGTGACAACTCCAACAGTAGATGGAACAGATGCTGGTGAAGTTACAGAAGATGCAGTAGCAGAAACAACTTACTACATCGTAGTAACAGAACCAGAGAAATCATCAGGCGCTCAAGGTCAAAAACAAACTGACTCAATGGCCGACAATTTCAATGATGGAAAAGAAGGAACTACAGTATCAAATTATAAACTAGTAGATCCAACGACAGGAAATAAAGTTTCTTCAGTAACAACTGATCAAGGAACATACACTGTAGACCCAACGACAGGTGAAGTGACGTTCACTCCAGTAGAAGGATTTGTAGGAACTGCAAATCCAGTAACAGTAGCGGCTGATGTAACATTTAATGATGAATCAGGAAATCCAGTAACAGTAGCAGTAGAAAATGCATATACACCAACTGTATACGGAATTGCACCATCTGCAGATGAAACTACAGGAAAACAAGGTCAAACTCAAACATCTATTTCTGGAAAAGGTCGTTTCTCTGAATTAAATAACACAGATAATACACTTGATGGCACAAATGTTGACTGGACAACAGCAGCATACTCATTAGAAGGAGCTAATGCTGAAGGTAAAGTGGTAGTTGATGGAGAAGGAACATACTCAATCGATCCAACAACAGGTGTAGTAACATTTGAACCACTTCCAACATTTACAGGAAAAGCTAAAGGTGTTAATGTACAAGTATCAGTAACAGCAACTGACTCAGAAGGAAACAAAGTTCCGGTTACTTCAAAAGGGGCGTATACTCCAAAAGTAACACCAGTAGTACCAACTGGAGAGGGTGTAACTTCAAGTGGTAAACAAGGTCAAGAGCAAACAGGAACACCTAAATTTACACAAGGTGATGAAACAGCTCCAATTACTATTAACGAAAAGCAACCAGCTAAATTTGTAGTAAATGGACAACCAGTTGATGACAAAGAAATTCCAGCTACAAAAGATGGAAAAGAAGTTGGTAAATACGTAATCGATCCGTTAACAGGTGTTGTAACGTTTAAACCAAACAAAGACTTTGTTGGTACACCAGATCCAGCAACTGTTGAAGTTAAAGATAAGAATGGAACACCAGCAACAGCAACTTACACTCCAACAGTAACTCCAGTAGTTCCAACAGCCACACCGAAAGAAACTTCTGGAAAACAAGGACAAGCTCAGACACAAGATACTGAGACAATGTTCACAAAAGGTGATGAAGTAGCACCAATTGATAAGACAACTGTTAAATTGGTAGACCCAAGTGGTAATGAAGTAACCACAATGCCAGCTCTTAAAGATGGTAAAGAAGTTGGAACCTACACAATTGATCCAACAACAGGAGTAATCACATTCCAACCAAACAAAGACTTCACAGGCACACCAGATCCAGCTAAGGTTGTAGCGAAGGATACTAACGGAACTAAGGTAGAAACAACTTACACCCCAACAGTAACCCCAGTAGTACCAACAGCAGAACCAAAAGAAACAACTGGAAAACAAGGTCAACCACAAACTCAGGAAACAGAGTCAATGTTCAAACAAGGTGACGAAGTAGCACCAATTGATAAGACAACTGTTAAATTGGTAGACCCAAGTGGTAATGAAGTAACCACAATGCCAGCTCTTAAAGATGGTAAAGAAGTTGGAACCTACACAATTGATCCAACAACAGGAGTAATTACATTCCAACCAAACAAAGACTTCACAGGCACACCAGACCCAGCCAAAGTTGTTGCTAAAGATACTAACGGAACAAAAGTAGAAACTACTTATACACCAACAGTAACTCCAGTAACCCCAACCGCGGACCCAGCTGAAACAACAGATATTCAAGGTAAAACACAAACAGGTAAACCAACATTCACACCAGGTGCTGATGAGGTGCCAATGAATGATGAAGTACCAGCAACCTTCGAAGATGGTTCAACAGAAAAAGTCATCCCAGGAGAAGGAACATACACAGTAGCACCAGACGGCACAGTAACGTTCACACCAGAGAAGACATTCACAGGTAAAGGAACAGGCGTAACGGTTAAACGTGTAGATAAGAATGGTACCCCAGTAACAGCTAAATATACACCAAACGTGACTCCGGTAACTCCAACTGCAGACCCAGCTGAAACAACAGACATCCAAGGTAAAGAACAAAACGGTAAACCAACATTCACACCAGGTAACCCAGAAGTACCAATGGACGATGAAGTACCAGCGACATTCGAAGACGGTTCAACAACTAAGACAATTCCAGGAGAAGGAACATACACAGTAGCACCAGATGGAACAGTAACCTTCACACCTGAGAAAACATTCACAGGAGTAGGAACAGGCGTAACAGTTAAACGTGTAGATAAGAACGGTACCCCAGTAACAGCTAAATACACCCCAACAGTAACACCAGTAACTCCAGAAGGGACACCAGCTGAAACAACAGATATCCAAGGTAAAGAACAAACTGGAAAACCAACATTTACACCAGGTAACCCAGAAGTACCAATGGATGATGAAGTACCAGAAACCTTTGAAGATGGATCAACAACTAAGACAATTCCAGGAGAAGGAACTTACACAGTTGCACCAGATGGAACAGTAACATTTACACCTGAGAAAACATTCACAGGAGTAGGTACAGGCGTAACAGTTAAACGTGTAGATAAGAACGGTACTCCAGTAACAGCTAAATACACCCCAACAGTAACTCCAGTAACTCCAGAAGGAACACCAGCTGAAACAACAGACATCCAAGGTAAAGAACAAAACGGCAAACCAACATTTACACCAGGTAACCCAGATGTACCAATGGATGACGAAGTACCAGCAACCTTCGAAGATGGATCAACAACTAAGACAATTCCAGGTGAAGGAACATACACAGTGGCACCAGACGGCACAGTAACGTTCACACCAGAGAAGACATTCACAGGAGTGGGAACAGGAGTAACAGTTAAACGTGTAGATAAGAACGGTACCCCAGTAACGGCTAAATACACCCCAACAGTAACTCCAGTAACACCAGTTGGAACACCTGCAGAATCTGAAGGTCCTAAAGGCCAACAACAAACTGGAACACCAGTCTTCACCCCAGGAAACCCTAATGTACCAATCGATGAAGATGTACCACCAACATTCGAAGATGGAACAACTACAAAAGTTGTACCAGGAGAAGGAACTTACACTATCGACAAAGATGGTAAAGTAACATTCACTCCAGAAAAAGACTTCGTAGGAAAAGCTAAAGGTGTGACAGTTAAACGTGTAGATAAGAACGGTACACCAGTTACTGCTACATATACACCAACAGTTCGTCCTGATACTTCATTCGTTGATAAAGATGGCAACCCACTTTCACCAACAGAAGATGGAACTAAACCAACTAAAGATATCCCAGGATACAAGATTGTTAAAACTGAAGTAGACGAAAAAGGAAATACAAAACACATCTATGAAAAAGTTACAACAACTTATAAAGATAAAGATGGCAATGTAATTCCAGGAACAACTACTGAAGAAGGTACAACTCCTAAGAAAGATATTCCAGGTTACCGCTTCGTAGAAACTAAGACTCTTCCAAACGGAGACACAGAACACATCTATGAAAAGGTTAAGACTTCATTTAAGGATAAAGACGGTAATGAAATTCCAGGTTATCCAACAGAAGATGGCGACCAACCTAAGAAAGATATCCCAGGTTACCGCTTCGTAGAGACTAAGAAACTTCCAAATGGTGATGTAGAACACGTTTATGAGAAAGTTTCAACACCACTTATTCCTCAAACAGAGCCAGGTAAGCAAAATACAACTACTTGGACTGATGAGAATGGAAATCCATTGAAACCAACGGAACCAGGTTCTAAAGAGCCAGGAACAATTCCAGGTTACGAATATGTCAAGACTGTGACTGATCCAAATGGAAATATCAGACATATCTTTAGAAAAGTTGAGATGCCAACTCCAAGACCGGTTGAACCAAGTCAACCAGTACAACCAGTTTCTCCACAAGAGCCAACAAGCCCTGAGAAACCAGTAACTCCAGACATGCCAGCAGTGCCTGAGCAACCAAAACAACCAGCAACACCTAAATATGTTGAAGGTCAAAAAGAATTGCCAAATACTGGTACAGAAGACAATGCCCGCCTTGCGGCACTTGGACTTCTTGGAGTCTTGAGTGGATTTGGACTTGTAGCTCGCAAGAAGAAGGAAGATTAAGATTTCTAATTGATATGATTTGTTAAGAGTGAACAAACTATCCGGAAAACTGATGAATCGAATGATTCATCAGTTTTTTGCTAACCAGAAAAATAACTGAAAAATTTTTGAGAAAGTTAAGGTATTTTTTTTGAAATTTTTTTGATAAGTTAAAAGCCGAATGATGAAATATTTGGATGAAGTAGCATCTTTAGTACATCAAAATAGAAAGATTAAAAATGGTCATATAAATGTGGCAACAAGCTCTATAAATCCAGTTTATCCACTCATATAAATTATAAAAATATGATAATTTTAATTAAAATTTAAATAGGTCATTTTTGGATATAACATCCAAAAAATCACGATTTTAAAATGCGAATTATTTTATTTAAAATACGGTATAAAATTCGTAAAAAACCAATTGTAAAGATTGAAAAATATAAAATAAAAACCGAAAGTTTTGTAGAAGTTTGATATTTCAAAACAAAAGTACTTGCAAAATGTTTTAAAAAGTGATATTATAATTATGCATGTTAATTGTGGATAATAAAAATTCCTCTTTTGAGTTTTTGAAGGAGGAATTTTTATTTTTTGATTGACTAACTAACATGATAAAAATTTCCAATTTTTTTCTGAAAATGGATTTGCTAATATTCGATAAAAAATAGTAAAAATTTCTTTAAATATTACTAAAAAGAGGACGAATACTTAAAAATAAAATATATTTATTATCATAAATAATAAAAATAAGTTTGAAAACTAAAATTTATTTATTTATTTATTATAGTGTAAATTTTTAATTGAATTACTTGCTTACAATATAGAAGTGTGATATCATTAAATTGTATTTCAAGTACGAATTTTCGACATACAAAACATTGTTATGTTAAATGTTTAAAATGCCGAAGTTTTTTTGTACATAAGTACATTAAAAAATAAAATAAATAAATAAGGAGGTTGTGAGTCTCATGCAAGGCAAACAACAACAAGATTTTCGAACGGAGAAGTACATTCGTTACGGTATTCGTAAGTACAGCTTTGGAGCAGCATCAGTAGCGATTGCAGCTGGTTTGATGTTCCTAGGCAATGGTGCGGTATCAGCAACAGAAGTACAATCGGCTGAAACAACTATCTCAACAGCTGCAGCTGCTCCTGGTCAAGATGATAAGGAGAAGGAAAAGGCTGAGCCTAAAGCTGAAACAGTAGAAACTGTAAAACCAGAGACTGTGAAGCCAGAAACTGAAAAAGCTACTGAAGCAAAAACTGAAGTGAAAGCAGAAGAAGCTAAGAAAGTAAATAAGGCTATCCTTGAAGCAAGTATTGCTACTTTGGAGTCTAAACTTTCAACTGCTAAATATGCAGACGCTACAGTAGTAAGCTCAGCTAAGGAAGTATTGGCAACAGCTAAAGCAACTCTTGCAAAAGCAGATGCTAGCCAAGCTGATGTAGATGCACAAGCAGAAACTGTATCAGCTTTGAGCACAGTTGTAACTGAGTCAAATACTGCTGGTTTCGATAAGAAACAAGCGGCTGAAAAAGAAGCTGCGAAAGCTGAAGCTGAAAAGAAAGCAACTCCAGCTGAAAAAGCTCTTTCAGTAGCTACAACAACTCTGACACAAGTATCTTCAGAAGCTGAAGTAACCAACAAATTGGCAGAGACTGAACTTGCTAAGGCTGACGTCAAAGAAGAAAACAAGGCAGCAGTTACAGCAGCGGTAGCTAAAAACCAAGCAGTTCTTGCTGAAACAAAAGCTCTTTTGGCTGATAAGAGCGTTACAAAAGAGCAAGTAGATGCTCAATTGGAACGTCTTAATGAATCAATCCTTGCAGTTTACAATGAATTGAAAAATGCAGGAATCGGCCGTGACGGTAAGTTTGCTGTTAACTTGGCAGAGGCTCAAACAACAGCTCTTAAAGATGCTTCAACAGAAACTGGTAAAAAATGGCTTGCAGACCATGGATATACATCTCTAGCTGATGCTCCAATTTTAGTAAATGGTAAAGCAGAAGACCAAGAGAAAATTAAAAACCTTGCAAACCAAATTCAATGGTTAGATTTTACTGAAACTAAAGCATGGACTAATTTAAAAGACAATGGTCAATTACAAGTAGGTTCAGTATTTGAAAAACAATTAATTCCTGGTTATATTGTTAAAATGACTGTTAAGGAATTAAAACCTTTTGAATCTACAGAGGTTTATAAAAATCGTGTAGCAGGAACTGATCACCAAGATTCATATGATGCGAATGCAGAAAATAAATTTGCTTCAGCAACTGGTATCGGTGGTTCTGCACAAGATAAACGTTATTCACATATTAGAAATTCAGGAATTAACACGGGAGATCATTTAACAACTATTGCAGGTACAAATGATGCTAAAAAACAAGTAAATACAACATTTGGTGGTGTAGTATTTAAAGTTGAAGCAACATACAATGGTAAGAAAACAAAACCTGGTATCGTTATGACATCTGGTGAAGATATTGGGGATAGAGAATCTGAAATTTATACTACAAACGGTACTCCTTGGGATTTAGTAGCAATGATGGGATATGGTTCAAACAACAAACCATATACACCATTAAGTAATTTATCTACTTCAAATGGTCTTCAAGTTCAAAGTGAGACATATAAAAAAGCTTTAGCAGCTAAAATGTTTGCAACTCGTGATTCTGTAACAGGTGGATTAGGTTCACAAGTGTTTGGTGGATACCAAAATAATGGTGGACGTACTACTCCTATCGTTGCGACAGCTGGTCCTTCAGAAGTAGGATTATACATTATCTCAGGTGGTGCGCAATCATCTATGATTGGTATTAAGCTATCTGACTTTGGAGATCTTCCAGCATCATACGGTACTGCAGAGCACTTCTTAAGAACAGAAGCCTTAGATTATAACAACAATACGATGTCAGAAATTCAACAACCATTCTTAGGTAAAGTGAAAGCTGACCCTGAGGCAGTTAATGGTACTCGTGTCATTGGGGTAGGATCTGATGATGATGTTGATTTAGCAGATGAAGGTGTCGATCAGTTAGTATCTGCAGAGAACGTAGTAACAAACAAAGATACAGGACGTCCAGAAGTTCAATTAATTAGAGGACCAGAAAACACTTATAAAGTAAAAGTTCTTGCTTCAGCAAATGGAAATGATAAATATACTGGAGACTTGAGCAAAGCATATGTTCGTGGATTCATTGATTTCAATGGAAATGGTAAATTTGATGAAGGTGAAGAATCAAGTATTGCAGAAGTAAGTGGAAATGGTCAAGAAGTAGAATTAACATTTACAAACACTCAAGTAGTGGATACAAGTAAAGATGTTGTGAATTTCCGTGTTCGTATCGCTAAAGATAAAGATCAAATCGTAAAACCAACAGGAATTGCATACTCTGGGGAAGTAGAAGATAACCAAATCCAAGTAGTTCACCCACCACGTGGAGACTATGAAGAAACAACTGGTAAACAAGGTGAAAAACAAAATATTGGTATCGAGTTTATTAACCGTGTAGAAGCTGACGCATCTGAATTAGGTTCTAACAACGGAAGAACTACATTCAATGCCTATGGTAAAATTAGCTACACTGAACAACGTAACTCAATTAGTTTAGCATCAACTAAGAAAGTGCAAACTGAAGGTGTCATGATTGTTAAACCAGATGGAACTTTAGCTAAGACTTACACTAAAGAAGGTCAAGGTACTTATGAAGTAACAGATACTGGAATCACATTCACTCCAGAAGCTAACTTCGTAGGTAAAGCTGATGGTATCGTACTTCGTGCGGTAGATACTAACGGTGAGTCTACTGGATGGACAGCTTTAACAGCTCAAAACCAACTTGAGAATGTTAATGATGGTACACATACAACTGCTACAAAAACTATGGATGCTGTTTACGTACCAAACGTAACTCCAAAGGAAATCACTGCAAATCCTGAAACATCAACAGATATTCAAGGGAAAGAACAGAAGAAAACACCTAAATTCACAATTGATGTAGACAAAAATGGTGATGGTACAACTCCAGATCCAGTAACACCAAGTGCACAATACCCAGCTAAATTGGTAGATCCAAAAACGAAAGCTGAAGTTAACTCTGTAACAGTTGAAGGAGAAGGAACTTACACAATTAATCCTGAAACAGGTGAAGTAACATTCCAACCACTTCCAACATTCAAAGGGACTGCAACAGGTGTTGATGTAACATTAACAGCACCAGTAGGTCGAAACAAAGATGGACAAGATGTAACAGCTAAGGCTACTACAAAATACACTCCAACAGTAACAGCTGTAGAACCAACAGCTAAACCGACAGACTCAGCAGGCGTACAAGGTGAAACTCAAAAAGGAACTCCTACATTCACAGAAGGAAATGCAGAAGTGCCAATCAAAGAAAACTCTCACAAACTTCTAGATAAAGAAGGAAATGAAGTTCAACCTGGACAAACAACTCCAGCATACGCTGAAGACGGAGTAACTCCAGTAGGTACTTACTCAATCGACCCTGCAACAGGTGAAGTAACCTTCACACCAACTGACAAAAAATACACTGGTAAAGTAACTCCAGCTAAAGTTCAAGCAGAAGATAAAAACGGAACGAAAGTAAACACTACTTACACTCCACACATCGTAGGTGTCACACCAACAGCAACACCAGCGGAATCTTCAGGTATCCAAGGACAACCACAAGATGGAACAGTATCATTCGCTCCTGGAGAAACAACAGTAGAAGGTGTTAAAAAATCAGTACCAATCAAAGATAACTCAGCGGTTCTACTTGATGCTTCAGGTAACCCAGTAGCAACAGGTACTCCAGTGGACGCTTTAGATCCAGAAGGAAACAAAGTAGGGGAATACACAATTGACCCAGCTACTAACAAAGTAACCTTCACACCAACTAACAAAGAATACAAAGGTAAAGTACAACCAGCTAAAGTTCAAGCAGAAGATGAAAACGGAACAAAAGTTAAAACAACTTATACTCCAAACATCGTAGGTGTAACACCAACTGCAGAGCCAGCTGAAACAACTGATGTACAAGGTGTTGAACAATCTAAAGAAGTAACATTCAAACCTGGTAAAGCAACAGTTAACGGTGTTGAAAAAGAAGTGCCAATCGACACTACTTCATACAAACTATTGGATGAAAAAGGACAACCAGCTACATCAGTACCGGCTAAAAACCCAGCAGGAGATGTTATCGGTACTTACACACTTAAAGTTGTAGATGGTAAAGCAACTGCGGTATTTACACCAACTGATAAAACATATGCAGGAGAAGTTGCACCAGTTACAATCCAAGCGAAAGATACAAATGGAACTCCAGTAACAACAACTTACACTCCAAATATCACTCCAGTAGAACCAACCGGAAAACCAACATCAACTGAAGGTGCTCAAGGACAACCTCAAGAAGGAACTCCAACATTCACACCAGGTGATGATAAAGTTCCTATGAAGATTGATGCTACTCAACCAGCTAAATTAATCGATCCAGCTACTGGAAACCCAACTGACGAAACAACAATCCCAGCAAAAGACGCTAAAGGAAACACAGTTGGTACATACACAATCGATCCAACAACAGGTAAAGTAACATTCACACCTAACAAAGACTTCGTAGGTACTCCAGTACCAGCAACAGTTCAAGCCAAAGATGCGAATGGAACTCCAACAACAGCTACTTACACACCAACAGTTAAGCCAGTTACTCCAGTAGGTGTTAATACATATACTGAAGATATTCAAGGTGCACCTCAAAGCGGTAAACCAGAATTCAAACCTGGTAAAACTACAATCAACGGTGAAGAAGTAGAAGTACCAATGGACGATAAAGTACCAGCAACATTCGAAGATGGTAAAACTGAAAAAGTCATTCCAGGAGAAGGAACTTACACAGTAGATCCAGATGGAACAGTACACTTCACTCCAGACCCACAATTCAAAGGTAAAGGAACAACAATGACTGTTGTTCGTAAAGACCAAAACGGAACACCAGTAACTGCAGAATACACTGCTGTAGTACACCCAGCATCTCCAGAAGGAACAGAAGTTGAAACTGTAGGTGTTCAAGGTAAAGAACAAAGTGGTAAACCAAACTTCATCGGTGGTAAAGTAACAATCGGCGGTGTTGAAAAAACTGTAGATATCGATGAAGCTGTACCAGCGAAACTAATTGATCCTAAGACAGGTCAAGAGACAACAACTGTAACAATTGACGGAGAAGGAACTTATACAGTTGCAGAAGATGGAACTGTAACATTCACTCCAGACAAAAACTTCAAAGGTAAAGGTACTGAATTAACAGTTAAACGTGTTGATAAAAACGGTACTCCAGCACTTGGTAAATACTCAGCGGTAGTAATCGGTGTGAAACCAACTGCAGAACCATCAGTAACTTCAGACATTCAAGGTCAAACTCAAAGCCAACCAGTTAAATTCAAAGGTGGGGTAGTTGAAGTTGAAGACCCAATGACTAAAGCTAAAACTGAAGAAGTAGTAGCAATCGATCCAGATACTTACACATTATTAGATGAAAATGGACAAAAAGCTGATAAAGTACCAGCTAAAGATCCAAAAGGTAATGTAATCGGTGAATACACTCTTGTTAAAGAACCTGGTAAAGATCCAGTTGCAGTATTCACTCCAACAGACAAAACTTACACAGGAGAAGTTCAACCAGTAACAGTTCAAGCCAAAGATACAAATGGAACAGCTGTAACAACAACTTACACTCCAAATATCACGCCTGTTAACCCAACTGCGAAATCAACTACTTCTGAAGGTGCACAAGGTCAAGAGCAAAGCGGAACTCCAACATTCACTGAAGGACACGAAAAAGCTCCAATCGACCCAACTGTACCAGCTAAATTAATCGATCCAGAAACTGGTGAACCAACTGACGAAAAATCAGTAACAGTACCAGGAGAAGGAACTTACACAATCAACCCAGAAACTGGTGAAGTAACATTCAAACCAGAACCAAACTTCACAGGAAAAGCTGAAGGTGTTGAAGTTCAACGTAAAGATACAAACGGAACTCCAGCTACAGCTAAATACACACCAACAGTTAAACCAGTAACACCAACATCAGATGACGTAGTATCTGAAGATGTTCAAGGTGCTAAACAAACTGGAACCCCAGTGTTCACACCAGGTAAAACAACAGTTAACGGTAAAGAAGTAACTGTAGAAATCGATCCTGATGTTAAACCAACATTAGTAGGTGCCGATGAAGAAGGTAAAGTGGTAGTACCGGGAGAAGGAACGTACACTATCGATGAAACTGGTGTAGTAACATTCAAACCAGAACCACAATTCACTGGTAAAGCTAGCGGTGTAACAGTTAAACGTGTTGACAAAAATGGAACAGAAGTAACAGCTAAATACACACCAACCGTTAAACCAGTAACACCAAAAGCAGAAGGTGTAACTACAACTGATGTTCAAGGTGCTAAACAAACAGGAAAACCAGAATTCACACCTGGTAAAACAACAGTTAACAGTGAAGAAAAAACTGTAGAATTATCTGACAAACCAGCGAAACTAGTGGATCCGAAAACAGGAGATCCAGTTGATTCTGTAACTATCGATGGAGAAGGAACTTACACAGTAGCTCCAGATGGAACTGTAACATTCACTCCAAATAAAGACTTCACAGGTCAAGCGACAGGTGTAACTGTTAAACGTGAAGACAAAAACGGAACACCAGTAACAGCTAAGTACACTCCGGTAGTATTACCAGTAACACCAACAGGTAAAGACGTAACATCAATCGGTGAAAAAGGACAACCACAATCAGAAACTCCAACATTTACACCAGGAACTACTAAAGTAAACGGTAAAACTATAACAGTACCAATCGATGAAAAAGTAGCTCCAACATTTGATGATGGAACAACTGAGAAGAAAGTACCAGGAGAAGGAACTTACACAATCGATAAGAACGGTAAAGTAACCTTCACTCCAGAGCCAGACTTCGTAGGTCAAGCTAAAGGTGTAACAGTTAAACGTGTTGACGAAAACGGAACACCAGTAACAGCTAAATACACACCGACAGTATTAGGTAAAACAACTACAGAAAACGTAGTATCTGAAGGTGCTAAAGGACAACCTCAATCTAATACTCCAGTATTCAAAGGTGATGTAGACACTACAGTAGCTCCAACATTTGATGATGGAACAACTGAGAAGAAAGTACCAGGAGAAGGAACTTACACAATCGATAAAGATGGTAAAGTAACGTTCACTCCAGAACCAAACTTCGTAGGAACAGCTACTCCAGTAGAAGTTGTACGTAAAGATAAAAACGGTAAAACAATCAAAGCTTCTTACACACCAACAGTACGTCCTGACACAGTATTTGTTGATAAGAATGGTAAAGAGTTAGTACCATCTAAAGATGGTAAGAACCCATCAGAAACGATTCCAGGATACAAACTTGTTAAGACTGAAACGGATGAAAAAGGGAATACGAAACATATCTACGAACCAGTAACAACTAAACACGTAGATAAGAACGGTAACCCAATCCCAGGAACAACAACAGAAGAAGGAGCAAAAGATCCTAAGAATATCCCAGGATACAAAGTAGTAGAAACTCGTAAACTTCCAAATGGTGATACAGAATATGTATACGAAAAAGTAACGACAAGATACGTAGATAAAGCTGGTCACCCAATTCCAGGAACTGAAATTGAAGAAGGAACAAAAGAACCTAAGAACATTCCAGGTTACAAACTAGTAAGTACAACAACTAGTGGAGAAGGAGATACAGTTCACGCTTACGAACCAGTAACTACAACATTCAAGGACAAAGATGGAAATGTAATTCCAGGAAATCCAACAGAAGATGGAGAACAACCGAAGAAAGATATTCCAGGATACCGCTTCGTAGAGACTAAGAAACTTCCAAACGGAGATACTGAACATGTCTACGAAAAAGTTTCAACTCCTGCGCCAACTCCAGCTCCAACACCTTCACCTATTCCTCAACCAAATCCAAGTAGACAAACTACAACAATTTGGACAGATGAAAATGGAAATCCATTGAAATCATCTGAATCAGGAGCTAAAGAACCAGGAACAATTCCAGGTTACGAATATGTGAAGACTGTAACTGACCCAGCTGGAACTATTAAGCATATCTTCAGAAAAGTTGAAATGCCAACTCCAGTTGAACCAAGTCAACCAGTACAACCAGTTGAGCCAGCTACACCAGCAATGCCTGAACAGCCAGCTCAACCTCAAGTACCAGCAACTCCAGCACAACCAGTACAAGCAACAGCAATGAAAGAAGCTGAAGCTAAGCGCGAATTGCCAAATACTGGTACAGAAGACAATGCTCGCCTTGCAGCACTTGGACTTCTCGGAGTATTGAGTGGATTTGGTCTTGTAGCTCGCAAGAAGAAAGAAGACTAAGCTTTCTAATTGATCTGATCTGTTTGCGATAAACATATCATCCTTAAAGCTGATGAATCGAATGATTCATCAGCTTTTTGCTGTATAACGAGCATGTCCTACATCTGGATTGTGGGTATCATCTACTAGTAAAGCTGTTAGCGACTCTCAAGTCTGACGCTGGAAATAAGAGTTGGCAGAGGAAGGAATAGCGAAATCGTGGCTCTACGAACAGAAAGATGAAAATTCGTATAGCTGATGAAGATGAGAGCAATTCTAAAGTACAAAAAATAGCCGTAACCTAAATGTGTAAATGATGGGAGGAGTTGAATTTGAACTAGAGAGGTGATTAATAGATTTTTGATCTAGTCATGGTAGCTTATATGCTTTTGATTCTAGTTCATCAAATAATAGATTAGAATTGTCAGACAATATTATTTTGTGTTATAATGAAGAAAAAACAGAGGTGTTCAAATGTCAGAAGCAGGTCATAAGTTTTTAGCAAAACTGGGAAAAAAACGTTTACGTCCAGGTGGAAAACGTGCCACAGATTGGTTAATTGCGGAAGGAGGATTTTCAAAAGAAAAGAGAATACTAGAGGTTGCCTGTAATAGGGGAACTACAGCAATTGAGTTGGCACAGCGTTTTGGTTGTAAGATAACTGCTGTTGATATGGATGCTCAAGCTTTAGAAGTGGCTAAAAAATCTGCTGAAACGGCAGGTGTTGGTCATTTAATCAGTTTTGAAAGAGCCAATGCAATGAAACTTCCTTATGAAGATGCTAGTTTTGATATTGTTATAAATGAAGCTATGCTGACTATGCAAGCCGATCAAGCTAAGAAAAAATGTGTGATGGAATACCTAAGGGTTTTAAAACCTGGAGGTCTTCTTTTGACACATGATGTGCTTCTTAAGGAAGCTAAAGAATCTGTCAGACAGGAATTATCACAAGCAATTCATGTAAATGTGGGGCCTTTAACTCAAGATGGTTGGGAGCAAGTGATGATAGAATCAGGTTATCGTGATGTGAAAGTATTAACTGGTGAAATGACATTAATGAAATTATCAGGTATGATTTATGACGAAGGTTGGCTAGGAACTTTGAAAATTTGTGTAAATGCTTGTAAAAAGGAGAATAGAAAGCAGTTTTTAACTATGTATAAAATGTTTGCTAAGAATAAACAGAAATTGGGTTTTATTGCGATGGCTAGTTATAAATCGTCAAATCGTTAGATAATTATTAAAGTTAACTTTTCCTTTTTTCTTTCTTAAAAAATATGCTATAATAGAGAGTAAAAACTTTGAAAGAAAGAAAAAGATGAATTTAAAAGATTACATTGCAACAATTGAAAATTATCCAAAGGAAGGGATTACCTTCCGTGATATCAGTCCTTTGATGGCTGATGGAAATGCTTATAGCTACGCTGTTCGTGAAATCGTTCAGTATGCTACTGATAAGAAAATCGATATGATTGTAGGTCCTGAAGCTCGTGGATTTATCGTGGGCTGTCCAGTTGCCTTTGAGTTGGGAATTGGTTTTGCGCCTGTTCGTAAGCCAGGTAAATTGCCACGTGAAGTCATTTCTGCTGACTACGAAAAAGAATACGGGGTTGATACCTTGACTATGCATGCTGATGCCATTAAGCCAGGTCAACGTGTTCTTATTGTAGATGATCTCTTGGCAACAGGTGGAACTGTTAAGGCAACAATCGAGATGATTGAAAAACTTGGTGGTGTTGTAGCAGGTTGTGCCTTCCTTGTTGAATTGGATGAATTGAACGGTCGTGAAAAAATCGGTGACTACGATTACAAGGTTCTTATGCATTATTAATCAAAAACAGTCCCTAGGGCTGTTTTCTCTACATTAGGATATAAAAAAAGACTATAGCTAGTTAGAGAAAAACTATAATTGAAAACTATATCTTCTTGCAGTATAATAAAAGGACTAGGTGTTTGAGATTTGGCTTCAAACATATGCAATTATTCCTGAAAGAGTACAGTTAGGAGAGGGTTATGCCGATTCGAATTGATAAAAAATTACCAGCTGTTGAGATTTTGCGGACAGAGAATATCTTTGTCATGGATGATCAACGTGCTGCCCACCAAGATATTCGTCCCTTGAAGATTTTGATCTTAAATCTTATGCCACAAAAAATGGTCACAGAGACCCAGTTGTTGCGCCATTTGGCTAATACACCCCTGCAACTGGATATTGATTTTCTCTATATGGAAAGCCACCGTTCTAAAACAACTCGCTCAGAGCACATGGAGACCTTCTATAAAACTTTTCCTGAAGTTAAGGACGAGTATTTTGATGGGATGATAATCACGGGTGCTCCAGTTGAGCATTTACCATTTGAGGAAGTGGACTATTGGGAGGAATTCAGTCAGGTAATCGAGTGGTCCAAGACCCATGTCTATTCGACCCTTCATATCTGTTGGGGTGCTCAGGCGGGACTCTATCTGCGTTATGGAGTGGAAAAATACCAGATGGACAGTAAGTTATCGGGTATCTATCCTCAGGACACCTTAAAGGAAGGTCACCTTCTCTTTAGAGGCTTTGACGATAGCTATGTATCCCCTCATTCACGGCACACGGAGATTTCTAAGGAAGAAGTCTTAAACAAAACCAATCTCGAGATTTTATCAGAGGGTCCTCAGGTTGGAGTTTCGATTTTGGCTAGTCGTGATTTACGAGAAATTTATAGTTTTGGGCATTTGGAATATGATCGTGATACCTTGGCAAATGAATATTTCCGAGATCGTGATGCAGGTCTAGATCCACATATTCCAGAAAATTACTTTAAGGATGACGATGTCAACCAGACACCTTGTCTTTGTTGGTCTTCATCAGCAGCCCTCTTTTTCAGTAACTGGGTGAACTATGCCGTCTATCAGGAAACCCCTTTTGACTGGAGAAAAATAGAAGATGATGCTTCTGCATTTGGGTATTTATAAGAGGAATTATGACATATTTAGACGCTTTTAAATCAGGGAACTTGGTTTTACCGAGTGCCCTGCTCTTGCATTTTAAGGAACTCTTTCCTTCTAGCGACGATTTTCTGGTCTGGCAATTTTTCTATTTGCAAAATACGACAGGTTTAGAAGAAATGTCCCCAAGCCAGATTGCTGAAAGGATTGGCAAGGAAATTTCGGATGTCAATCAGGCTATTTCCAATCTGACGGAGAGGGGGCTACTTCAGTATCGAACCATCGAATTGAATGGTGAAATTGAATTACTTTTTGATGCTAGTTTGGCTTTGGAACGTTTGGATAATTTGCTTGGAGCAGCTCATTCAAGTTCAGACCAGCTGATACCTCAAAATCAGCTCAAGGATTTGGTAGAGACCTTCCAGCAGGAATTAGGGCGCTTGTTGACTCCTTTTGAGATTGAGGATTTGACCAAGACACTAAAGGAAGATGGGACCAGTGCTGACTTGATAAAAGAAGCTCTTCGTGAAGCTGTTTTGAATGGAAAACCAAACTGGAAGTACATTCAGGCGATTTTGAGAAATTGGCGCCATGAAGGCATTAAAAGTGTGGTTCAAATAGAGGCCAAGCGGGCAGAGAGAGAAGCAAGCAATCCTCAGTTGACACAGGTATCGGCAGATTTTAGAAATGCTATGGATCTCTGGAAGGATTAATCCTTGTAAGCAGGCTTGAAATCCGAGTAAGATTTGCAAGCTGTGTCTAATTGTGATAAAATAAATAGAAAATAAATTGAAAAAAGAGGTATGTGAAATGTCACGTAAACCATTTATCGCTGGTAACTGGAAAATGAACAAAAATCCAGAAGAAGCTAAAGCATTCGTTGAAGCAGTTGCATCAAAACTTCCTTCATCAGATCTTGTTGAAGCAGGTATCGCAGCTCCAGCTCTTGATTTGACAACTGTTCTTGCTGCTGCAAAAGGTTCAAACCTTAAAGTTGCTGCTCAAAACTGCTACTTTGAAAATGCAGGTGCTTTCACTGGTGAAACTAGCCCACAAGTTTTGAAAGAAATCGGTACTGATTACGTTGTTATCGGTCACTCAGAACGCCGTGACTACTTCCATGAAACTGACGAAGATATCAACAAAAAAGCAAAAGCAATCTTTGCAAACGGTATGCTTCCAATCATCTGTTGTGGTGAGTCACTTGAAACTTACGAAGCTGGTAAAGCTGCTGAATTCGTAGGTGCTCAAGTATCTGCTGCATTGGCTGGATTGACTGCTGAACAAGTTGCTGCATCAGTTATCGCTTACGAGCCAATCTGGGCTATCGGTACTGGTAAATCAGCTTCACAAGACGATGCACAAAAAATGTGTAAAGTTGTTCGTGACGTTGTAGCTGCTGACTTTGGTCAAGAAGTTGCAGACAAAGTTCGTGTTCAATACGGTGGTTCTGTTAAACCTGAAAACGTTGCTTCATACATGGCTTGCCCAGACGTTGACGGTGCCCTTGTTGGTGGTGCGTCACTTGAAGCAGAAAGCTTCTTGGCTTTGCTTGACTTTGTAAAATAATCAGTAGCAAAAGCTAGGTGGAACAGCATTCAGATGTCTGTTCCATTTTTTATAGGAGAGGAAAGATTGAAAACAAAGATTGGAAAAATTGGATTAGCAAGTGCCTTTTTGCTTGGATTGATCGTTAATCAGGTGGCTGCAAATGAAGCTGAAGTGAAAGCATCTTCGGAAGAAAGCAGTGTTCAAGCTTCTTCTAGTAAGGTAGAAGAAGAGAAATCAGAAACGACTACAAGTCAAAAAGAAGAAGAGAAAAAGGTTGAGACTTCTTCTAGTCAGCGTCCAGAGAAAAAGGAAGAAGTAAAAGAGACGCGAGCTAGTAGTCAGAAAGAAGAAAGTAAGCCAAATTCAACATCAGCACATTGGGAAGGTGACTTCTATGTAAAAGCAGATGGTTCAAAAGCTAAGAGTGAATGGATTTTCGATACTAGCTACAATAGTTGGTTCTATATAAAAGCAGATGGTCGTTATGCACAAAAAGAATGGCATGGAAACTACTACCTCAAAGCAGGTGGATACATGGCTAAAAATGAATGGGTTTACGATAACAATTATAAGAGCTGGTTCTACCTCAAGGCAGATGGTTCTTATGCAGAACAAGAATGGCAGAAAATCAATGGCAAATGGTACTATTTTAAGAAGTGGGGCTATATGGCTAAAAGTCAGTGGCAAGGAAATTATTTCTTGAATGGTCAAGGTGCCATGATGCAAAACGAATGGCTTTACGATAATCATTATAAGAGTTGGTTCTATCTTAAGGCAGATGGTTCTTATGCTAATGAACAGTGGCAAAAGATTGATGGCAAGTGGTATTATTTCAAGAAGTGGGGCTATATGGCTCAAGATGAGTGGCATGGAAACTACTATCTTACTGAAAGTGGTGTCATGGCAACAGGTGAGTTAATCATGGACGATACTCGTTATACTTTTGCTGATTCAGGGGAACTGAAAGAAAAGAAAGCCTTGAATGTTGGTTGGGTTTATCGAAATGGACACCGTTATTTCTTTAACCATCGTGAAGAACAGGTCGGAACTGACCGTGCTAAGAAGGTTATTGATGTCAGTGAGCATAATGGCCGCATTAGTGATTGGAAAAAGGTTATCCAGGAAAATGGAGTTGATGGAGTTATTGTGCGCTTAGGATACAGCGGTGTAGAAGATAAGGAATTGGCACATAATATTCAAGAATTTAATCGACTAGGTATTCCTTATGGTGTTTATCTTTATACCTATGCAGAAAATGAAACAGATGCTGAGAATGATGCTAAGCAGACTATTGAACTCTTGAAGAAATACAAGATGAACTTATCTTATCCAATCTACTATGATGTTGAAAACTGGGAGTATGAAAATAAATCTAAGAAAGCTCCAGCAGATACAGACACTTGGGTTAAAATTATCAATAAGTATATGGAAACCATGAAGCATGCTGGTTACCAAAACGTGAAAGTTTATAGCTATCGTCAACTTTTGCAAACTCGTTTGAATCATCCAAATATTTTACAACATGTAAACTGGGTTGCTGCCTATACGGATGCGCTTGATTGGAACAATCCTCATTATTCAGGAGAAAAAGGATGGCAATATACTTCATCTGACTCTCTTAAAGGGATTCGGGGTCATGTTGATGTTAGCGTCTGGTATTAAGATGTAAAACTGAGAAAGAGAGTGGGACAGAAATCGGTAATTCGTTAGAATTCGATTTCGTCGTGCCACCTCCGCACAGTTGAGTAGGCCTGTAAAAGCTGATGAAGTCAGCGTAGTAGAGCCCACTCAACTACTGCGTCTTGCTTGACAATCTAAAGAAAAAGAGGCTAGGGCTTTTGTCCCAGCCTCTTTTTCTTTATTTTAGTGCTGTTAAGAAGGTTTGAAAGTTATACTCAATGAAAATCAAAGTGCAAACTAGGAAGCTAGTCGCGGGTTGCTCAAAGACCTGCTTTAAGGTTGTAGATAGAACTGACGAAGTTAGCTCAAAATACTGTTTTGAGGTTGGAGATGGAAGCTGCCGTTGTTTGAAGAAATTTTCGAAGAGTATTATTCTAAAAAATTCTTAAATTATCAGTCTATTGCAACTTTTCTCATGTAAGTCATTTGGCTTGCTATTGGTTATTCTTAGTAGTATACTAAGGGAGTAATCAATAAGAAGTGGTTACAAATAATAATGAATGAGGTAAAATAAAATGGTAGAATTGAAAAAAGAAGCAGTAAAAGACGTAACATCATTGACAAAAGCAGCGCCAGTAGCATTGGCAAAAACAAAGGAAGTATTGAATCAAGCTGTTGCTGATTTGTACGTAGCTCACGTTGCTTTGCACCAAGTACACTGGTATATGCGTGGTCGTGGTTTCCTTGTATGGCATCCAAAAATGGATGAGTATATGGAAGCTCTTGATGGTCAATTGGATGAAATCAGCGAACGCTTGATTACACTTGGTGGAAGCCCATTCTCTACATTGACAGAATTCCTTCAAAACAGTGAAATCGAAGAAGAAGCTGGTGAATACCGTAGTGTTGAAGAAAGCTTGGAACGTGTCCTTGCTATCTACCGTTACTTGTCAGAACTCTTCCAAAAAGGTTTGGATGTCACTGATGAAGAAGGTGACGATGTGACAAACGGTATCTTTTCAGATGCTAAGACTGAAACGGATAAAACAATCTGGATGCTTGCAGCAGAACTTGGACAAGCACCTGGTTTGTAAGAAATAATAGCAACATATATAAATCTGTAAGAAATTTCTTACAGATTTTTTCTATCTTGTAAGCTATTCCAAACCAGTCTTTTTTTGAGTTTTTTGATAAAATAGTACTATCAGTGAAAAGGATGGAAGCATGACTAAGAAAATCGTAGCTATTTGGGCCCAGGATGAAGAGGGTGTGATTGGTAAGGACAGTCGTCTGCCTTGGCATTTGCCAGCAGAACTGCAACACTTCAAAGAAACAACTCTGAATCATGCTATCTTGATGGGGCGCGTGACCTTTGATGGGATGGGGCGTCGCTTGCTTCCAAAACGGGAGACCTTGATTTTGACTCGTAATCCAGAAGAAAAGATATATGGGGTTACTACTTTTTATGATGTCCAGTCTGTCTTGGACTGGTATCAGGCTCAAGAAAAGAATCTCTATATTATTGGTGGAAAGCAGATTTTTCAGGCTTTTGAACCCTACCTTGATGAAGTGATTGTGACTCAAATTCATGCTCGGGTGGAGGGAGATACCTATTTCCCTGAGGAGTTTGACTTGTCCCTTTTTGAGACAGTTTCAAGCAAATCCTATACCAAAGATGAGAAAAACCCTTATGATTTTACCATCCAATACCGCAAGAGAAAGGAAGTCTAATGGAACGTAGTATATTTGGTTTTTTCACAGCCATGCTGTGTTTGGTCTGCTTGCTTGCTGGAGCACAGGCTTTTCGTAAAAAGCGCTATGGACTTTCTGTCCTGCTCTGGTTAAATGCCTTTACCAATTTGGTCAATAGTATCCATGCTTTTTACATGACCTTATTTTAGATAGAATGACAGTTTAGAATAGAACGGAAGGAAATCATGCCTACAACTAGGAATAATGATATGATGGTTTATTGCTCATTTTGTGGCAAAAGCCAAGAAGAAGTACAAAAAATAATCGCTGGGAACAACGCCTTTATCTGTAATGAATGTGTGGAGTTAGCCCAGGAAATCATTCGTGAGGAGTTGGCGGAAGAAGTCTTGGCAGACTTGTCTGAGGTACCAAAACCAATCGAACTTCTCCATATCTTGAATCACTATGTAATCGGTCAAGATCGTGCCAAGCGTGCCTTGGCAGTGGCGGTTTACAATCACTACAAACGTATCAATTTCCACGATACGCGTGAAGAGTCAGAAGATGTGGATTTGCAGAAGTCAAACATCTTGATGATTGGCCCAACTGGTTCTGGGAAAACTTTCCTTGCCCAGACCTTGGCTAAGAGCTTGAATGTACCTTTTGCGATTGCGGATGCGACAGCTCTTACTGAGGCTGGTTATGTGGGTGAGGACGTGGAAAATATCCTTCTCAAACTCTTGCAGGCTGCTGATTTTAACATTGAACGTGCAGAGCGTGGCATTATCTATGTGGATGAAATTGATAAGATTGCAAAGAAGAGCGAGAACGTGTCTATCACACGTGATGTTTCTGGTGAAGGGGTGCAACAAGCCCTTCTCAAGATTATCGAGGGAACTGTTGCTAGCGTACCGCCTCAAGGTGGACGCAAGCATCCACAACAAGAGATGATTCAAGTGGATACTAAAAACATCCTCTTCATCGTGGGTGGTGCCTTTGATGGTATTGAAGAAATTGTCAAACAACGTCTGGGTGAAAAAGTCATCGGATTTGGTCAAAATAATAAAGCGATTGATGAAAATAGCTCTTACATGCAAGAAATCATCGCAGAAGATATTCAAAAATTTGGTATTATCCCTGAGTTGATTGGACGTTTGCCTGTCTTTGCTGCTCTTGAGCAATTGACGGTTGATGACTTGGTTCGTATCTTGAAAGAGCCAAGAAATGCCTTGGTTAAACAATATCAAACCTTGCTTTCTTATGATGATGTCGAGTTGGAATTTGACGACGAAGCCCTTCAAGAAATCGCCAATAAGGCCATCGAACGGAAGACAGGTGCGCGTGGTCTTCGCTCAATTATTGAAGAAACCATGCTAGACGTCATGTTTGAAGTACCGAGTCAGGAAAATGTGAAATTGGTTCGCATCACAAAAGAAGCTGTCGATGGAACGGATAAACCAATCTTGGAAACAGCCTAGAGGTGACTATGGAAATCAATACACACAATGCTGAAATCTTGCTCAGTGCGGCGAATAAATCCCACTACCCACAGGATGAACTGCCAGAGATTGCCCTAGCAGGGCGTTCAAATGTTGGCAAGTCTAGCTTTATCAACACCATGCTGAACCGCAAGAATCTAGCCCGAACATCAGGTAAACCTGGTAAAACCCAGCTTCTCAACTTCTTTAATATCGATGATAAGATGCGCTTTGTGGATGTGCCTGGTTATGGCTATGCCCGTGTTTCTAAAAAGGAACGTGAAAAGTGGGGGAGCATGATTGAGGAGTACCTAACGACTCGGGAAAATCTCCGTGCAGTGGTCAGTCTAGTTGACCTTCGTCATGACCCGTCAGCAGATGATGTGCAGATGTACGAATTTCTTAAGTATTATGAGATTCCAGTCATCATTGTGGCGACCAAGGCAGACAAGATTCCACGTGGTAAATGGAACAAGCACGAATCAGCAATCAAAAAGAAATTAAACTTTGACCCAAGTGACGACTTTATCCTCTTTTCATCTGTCAGCAAGGCAGGGATGGATGAAGCTTGGGATGCAATCTTAGAAAAATTGTGAGGAAAAGAAAATGGCAAAAACAATTCATACAGATAAGGCCCCAAAGGCTATTGGACCATATGTTCAAGGAAAAATCGTTGGCAACCTTTTGTTTGCTAGTGGTCAAGTTCCCCTATCTCCTGAAACTGGGGAAATCGTTGGAGAAACGATCCAAGAACAGACAGAACAAGTCTTGAAAAACATCGGTGCTATTTTGGCAGAGGCAGGAACTGACTTTGACCATGTTGTCAAAACAACTTGTTTCTTGAGTGATATGAACGACTTTGTTCCTTTTAACGAGGTTTACCAAACGGCCTTTAAAGAGGAATTTCCAGCTCGTTCAGCTGTGGAGGTAGCTCGTCTTCCTCGTGATGTAAAAGTCGAAATCGAAGTCATCGCAGAGATTGGATAAGCTAGTTGAAGTTTGGTTCTGCCAAACTTCTTTTGATATAAGGAGAAAAAGATGACAAAGAAACAACTTCACTTGGTGATTGTGACAGGAATGAGTGGTGCAGGGAAAACAGTTGCCATTCAGTCCTTCGAAGATTTAGGTTATTTTACTATTGATAATATGCCGCCAGCTCTCTTGCCTAAGTTTTTGCAGTTGGTTGAAACAAAGGAAGACGACCATAAGTTGGCTTTGGTAGTGGATATGCGTAGCCGTTCTTTCTTTTCAGAGATTCAAGCTGTTTTGGATGAGTTGGAAAACAAGGAAGAACTGGACTTTAAAATTCTCTTTTTGGATGCAGCTGATAAGGAATTGGTCGCTCGTTACAAGGAAACCAGACGGAGTCATCCATTAGCAGCAGATGGACGGATTTTGGATGGAATCAAGCTGGAACGTGAACTCTTGGCACCTTTGAAAAATATGAGTCAAAATGTGGTGGATACGACTGAACTCACTCCTCGTGAGCTGCGTAAAACCATTGCAGAGCAGTTTTCAGATCAGGAACAAGCCCAGTCTTTCCGTATCGAAGTCATGTCTTTTGGCTTTAAATATGGAATTCCGATTGATGCAGACTTGGTCTTTGACGTCCGATTCTTGCCAAATCCCTACTACCTACCAGAACTGCGTAATCAAACGGGTGTGGATGAACCTGTTTATGATTATGTCATGAACCATCCTGAGTCAGAAGACTTTTATCAACATTTGTTGGCCTTGATTGAGCCGATTTTGCCAAGTTACCAAAAGGAAGGTAAGTCTGTTTTGACTATTGCCATGGGTTGTACGGGTGGGCAACACCGTAGTGTGGCCTTTGCTAAACGCTTGGCGCAGGACTTATCCAAGAATTGGCCTGTTAATGAAGGGCATCGCGACAAAGACCGAAGAAAGGAAACGGTAAACCGTTCATGAGAAAACCAAAGATAACGGTGATTGGTGGAGGAACTGGGATCCCTGTCATTCTTAAGAGTCTGCGTGAAAAAGATGTGGAAATCGCTGCTATCGTAACGGTGGCGGATGATGGCGGTTCATCAGGTGAACTCCGAAAAAATATGCAGCAATTGACACCGCCAGGGGATCTTCGCAATGTCCTTGTGGCCATGTCGGATATGCCAAAATTTTATGAAAAGGTCTTTCAGTATCGCTTTTCTGAGGATGCCGGAGCCTTTGCTGGCCATCCATTGGGCAATCTCATTATTGCAGGTCTGTCAGAAATGCAGGGGTCGACCTATAATGCCATGCAGTTGCTAAGCAAATTTTTCCACACAACTGGGAAGATTTATCCTTCCAGTGACCATCCCTTGACCCTTCATGCAGTCTTCCAGGACGGGACAGAGGTGGCTGGAGAGAGTCATATTGCAGACCATCCAGGCATGATTGATCATGTTTATGTGACCAATACCCTCAACGATGATACGCCTCTGGCTAGCCGTCGAGTAGTGCAGACCATTCTTGAAAGTGACATGATTGTCCTCGGACCTGGTTCTCTATTTACCTCTATTTTGCCCAATATCGTGATTAAGGAAATCGGGCAGGCGCTTTTGGAAACCAAGGCAGAAATCGCCTATGTCTGCAATATTATGACCCAACGTGGGGAGACAGAACACTTTACAGATAGTGACCACGTGGAAGTCTTGCATCGTCATCTTGGCCGACCTTTTATCGACACTGTCTTGGTGAATATCGAAAAAGTGCCTCAGGAATACATGAATTCCAACCGGTTTGATGAATATTTGGTGCAGGTGGAACATAATTTTGCTGGTCTTTGTAAGCAGGTTCCGCGTGTGATTTCATCCAACTTCCTTCGTCTGGAAAATGGGGGTGCCTTCCACGATGGAGATTTGATTGTGGATGAGTTGATGCGGATTATACAGGTGAGAAAATGAGTTTCACAGTAGCAGTTAAAGAAGAAATCCTAGGTCAGCACCATCTAAGCCGACATGAATTATCTGCCATTATCAAGATGTCTGGTAGTATCGGTCTCTCGACCTCGGGTCTGACCTTGTCTGTCGTGACAGAAAATGCCAAGCTGGCTCGTCACCTCTATGAGTCTTTTCTCCATTTCTACGAAATCAAATCGGAAATTCGTCACCACCAAAGAAGCAATCTTCGCAAGAATCGGGTCTATACCGTTTTTACAGATGAAAAGGTGCAGGACTTATTGAGTGATTTGCACTTGGCAGACTCCTTTTTTGGTCTGGAAACAGGTATTGACGAGGAGATTTTATTAGACGAGGAAGCAGGCCGTGCCTATCTCTGTGGCGCTTTCTTGGCAAATGGAAGTATTCGTGACCCTGAGTCAGGTAAGTACCAGTTGGAAATCAGTTCTGTTTATTTGGACCACGCGCAAGGGATTGCCTCTCTTCTCCAGCAGTTTTTACTGGATGCTAAGGTTCTTGAGCGTAAGAAGGGAGCTGTGACCTATCTCCAGCGAGCCGAAGATATTATGGACTTCTTGATTGTCATCGGAGCCATGAAGGCGCGTGATGATTTTGAGCGAGTTAAGATTTTACGAGAAACCCGTAACGACCTTAATCGTGCTAATAATGCTGAAACGGCGAATATTGCTCGGACAGTTTCTGCCAGCATGAAGACCATCAACAATATCAGTAAAATCAAAGATATCATGGGCCTAGAAAATCTACCAGTAGATTTGCAGGAGGTAGCGCAGTTGCGAATTCAGCACCCAGATTACTCTATCCAGCAGTTAGCAGATAGTCTCAGCACTCCTCTGACCAAAAGTGGTGTTAACCACAGACTCAGAAAAATCAATAAGATAGCCGATGAGTTATAAAGATATAAAACACCTCTTTCTTGACAATTAAATAGAGTATGTGAGATAATAAAGGGGAATTGAGAAGTTCTAGCATTTTAGTGCTAACAGAAATCCCCTCGGTACTGCAATACTGAGGGGATTTTTTTCTGGGTTAGATAGCACTAACCAGGAAGGTTACTTGTCGAAGTGATCGTCTAACCAACGAGTCACCAGCCATGAGATGATACTCTCGATGACTGCGATAAGTACTATTTTGAGAAGTTCTAGCATCTGTAATACCTCCTTTTCCAAGGCGTATTGTTAGTGCCGTCCCTATTATATCACATGTTTTATCAGTTTGATAGGCATTTTTATTTTTGTTAAAGAAGGGGGAAATATGAGCTAACAAATTAGCCGATGAATTATAAAACCACGAATCGTAGGACTCGTGGTTCTTTTTTATAAACTAGTAGAGTGTTTTGGTTGTACTTTTTGCTCAGGGTCGATGTAGTTGATAGCATTATTGACAGCGGTTGGTGCTTCTCCAAGCCCTGTCGCAATCAGATCAATTTTTCCATCATAGTAGCAGCAGTCACCGATAGCATAGATACCTGCTTTGCTAGATTCTTGCTTGCTATTGACGATAATCTTGTGACGGTTGAGGTCCAGACCCCAGTTTTTAAGGTTACCAACAGAAGATTTGAAACCATAGTTGACAAAGAGGTGGTCTATGTCAATAGTTTCTGTTTCATCAGATTTAACTTTTGTGATTTCCAACTTGTCAAGCGTTTTTCCATCTCCAAGGAGTTGGCTAGGAACGAATGGTGTCTTGATGGATACAGATGATTCTTGTAAGGCTTGAACACTGTGCTCCAAGGCGCGGAAATTATCTCTGCGGTGAACAAGGGTAGTTGGTGCAATTTTTTCAAAAGCCAAAGCCCAATCCACAGCCGAGTCTCCTCCACCAAGAATCGTCACTTTCTTACCAGCGTATTGCTGGATGTTGGAAACGTGGTAATGGATATTTTCATAGCCTTCAACGCCTTCTAGTTCTAGAGGACGTGGTTTAAAGGCACCGCCACCCATAGCGATGATAACTGTTTTAGTCAGGTGACTTCCTTTAGAAGTTGTGATGACAAATCCTTCTTCTTGTTTTTCAATCTCAAGAACCGTTTCGTTGAGATGAATAGGGGTATCAAATCCATTTAATTGCTCGATTAGACGGTTAGTCAACTCTTCTCCAGTCAATTTGGGAAACCTGGGACGTCGAGGATTTCCTTTTCAGGATAGAGAATAGCAGGTTGGCCACCTAGTTGGGGAAGGGAGTCGATGATTTGGACCTTGGCTTGGCGTAGATGTGCATAGAAGGCTGCAAAAAGCCCGACAGGACCACCACCTACAATGGTAATATCATAGAGTTGAGACATGGTTTCTCCTTTGTTTTTTCTAGTCATACTCTTCGAAAATCAAATTCAAACCACGTCAGCGTCGCCTTACCGTACTCAAGTACAGCCTGCGGCTAACTTCCTAGTTTGCTCTTTGATTTTCATTGAGTATCAGTTTATTTTATCATATTTTTTCTTTAATTTAAAATGAAGTAGGATAGGGAAAAAAATGCCAGAAAAATGGTATAATAGAAAGGAACGTGTTTGGACAGAGAGGAGACAGCAGATGAACTTTCAACAATTATCCAATCTGCAATATTGGACTAGCTTGTTTTCTAGTCCTTGGAGTATTGCCATCAATCTGTTTGATATTTTGATTGTGGCCTATATTTTATATCGTTTTACAAAAGCGATAGCTGGCACCAAGATTATGATTTTGGTGCGTGGGGTCGTGATCTTTGTATTAGCCCAGGTTGTGGCCAATATCCTTGATTTAACAACGATTTCTTGGTTGATTAATCAGATTATCACCTATGGGGTTATTGCTGCGGTTGTTATCTTCTCTCCAGAGATTCGGACTGGTTTGGAACGCTTGGGAAGGGCGACAGATTTCTTTTCTACTGCTCAAATTAGTGCAGAGGAGCAAATGATTCGTGCCTTTGTCAAGTCGGTTGAATATATGAGTCCTCGTAAGATTGGTGCTCTGGTTGCCATCCAACGAGTTCGGACCTTACAAGAATACATTGCGACAGGGATTCCTTTGGATGCCAATATTTCAGCTGAACTCCTTATTAATATCTTTATCCCCAACACTCCCCTACACGATGGTGCTGTGATTATCAGAGAAAATCGAATAGCAGTAACCTCTGCCTATCTTCCCTTGACAGAAAGCACAGGGATTTCCAAGGAATTTGGGACCAGACACCGGGCGGCTATCGGTTTGTCAGAAGTATCCGATGCCTTGACCTTCATCGTCTCAGAGGAAACAGGTGGCATTTCTATTACCTATAACGGTGTTTTCAAGCACGACTTGACGATTGAAGAATTTGAAGCAGAGCTACGAGCAATTCTTTTGCCAGCCGTTGAGGAAAAAGTCAGTTTCAAGGACCGTTTGTTAGGAGGTTGGAAATATGAGAAAAAATAGTCTATACATCATTTCATCTCTCTTTTTTGCTTGTATCTTATTCATCTATGCAACGTCAACCAACTTTCAAAATAGTAATACCGCAAGGCAGGTTAAATCAGAAACTTACACCAATACGATAACGAACGTTCCTATCGTTATTCACTATGATAATGACCAGTATTTCATTAGTGGATTTGCATCAGAGGTTTCAGTTGTGCTGACAGGAGCCAATCGTGTGACCTTGGCCAGCGAAATGCAGGAAAGTACTCGTAAGTTTAAGGTAACTGCTGATTTGACGGATGCCAGTGTTGGAACGATTGAAGTTCCCTTGAATATTGAAAATCTTCCAAGCGGATTGACTGCTGTGGCAACGCCTCAAAAGATCACAGTGAAAGTTGGGAAGAAGGTTAAGCGAGATGGGATGATTGTTGTGCCACAAGTTGACCAAAGCCAGATTGATTCCAAGCTACAAATTGATAGTGTAACCGTGTCAAATGAACGGGTCTCTGTCACAACTGACCAAGAAACACTAGCTAAAATTGATCGTATTATTGCGCTTTTACCAACCAGCGAACGCATAACAGGTAATTACAGTGGTTCAGTACCTTTGCAGGCAATCGACCGTAATGGTGTTGTCTTACCAGCGGTGATTACTCCATTTGATACGACAATGAAGGTCACTACAAAACCTGTGGGTACAAGTTCAAACACATCAAATTCAACTACAAGCAGTTCGTCGGAGACATCTTCGTCAACGAAAGCAACTAGTTCAAAAACGAATTAAAAATAGGAAAAGGATTTTATAAAAATGGGTAAATATTTTGGGACTGATGGAGTCCGTGGAGAAGCTAACGTAGAACTAACGCCAGAATTGGCCTTTAAACTAGGACGTTTTGGAGGCTATGTTCTTAGCCAACATGAAACGGAAGCACCGAAAGTTTTTGTGGGACGTGATACACGTATTTCTGGGGAAATGCTAGAATCTGCCTTGGTAGCTGGTCTTCTTTCAGTTGGTATTCACGTATACAAACTAGGTGTTTTGGCAACACCAGCAGTAGCTTACTTGGTAAAAACTGAAGGAGCAAGTGCTGGTGTCATGATTTCTGCTAGCCACAATCCAGCCCTTGATAATGGAATTAAGTTCTTTGGCGGTGATGGCTTCAAACTGGACGATGAAAAAGAAGCAGAAATTGAAGCCTTGCTAGACGCTGCGGAAGATACTCTTCCTCGTCCAAGTGCAGAAGGCTTGGGAACCTTGGTAGATTATCCAGAAGGCTTGCGTAAGTATGAAGGCTATCTTGTTTCAACTGGAACTCCTCTTGAGGGAATGAAGGTTGCCTTGGACACAGCAAACGGTGCGGCGTCTACAAGTGCCCGTCAAATCTTTGCAGACCTTGGCGCTCAATTAACTGTTATCGGGGAAACACCAGATGGTCTTAACATCAACCTTAATGTTGGTTCAACTCACCCAGAAGCTCTTCAAGATGTGGTCAAAGAAAGCGGCTCAGCTATTGGTTTGGCCTTTGACGGAGACAGTGACCGTTTGATTGCTGTTGATGAAAATGGCGACATCGTTGATGGTGACAAGATTATGTACATCATCGGGAAATACCTTTCTGAAAAAGGACAATTGGCCCAAAATACAATCGTGACAACTGTTATGTCCAACCTTGGTTTCCACAAGGCCTTGGACCGTGAAGGCATTAACAAGGCAGTCACTGCAGTTGGCGACCGCTATGTTGTGGAAGAAATGAGAAAATCAGGCTACAACCTCGGTGGTGAACAGTCTGGTCACGTCATCTTGATGGACTACAATACAACGGGTGATGGTCAATTATCAGCTGTCCAATTGACAAAAATCATGAAGGAAACTGGTAAGAGCTTGTCAGAGTTGGCAGCAGAAGTAACCATCTATCCACAAAAATTAGTCAATATCCGAGTGGAAAATGCCATGAAGGAAAAGGCTATGGAAGTGCCAGCTATCAAGGTTATCATCGAGAAGATGGAAGCTGAAATGGCGGGGAATGGCCGTATCCTTGTTCGCCCAAGTGGAACAGAGCCTCTTTTGCGTGTTATGGCAGAAGCGCCTACAACAGAAGAAGTGGACTACTATGTTGATACCATCGCAGACGTAGTCCGAGCTGAAATCGGGATTGACTAAATCCTAGAAAACTAGATGAAAATAAAAAATTATGGTACAATAGCTTATAATATTGTAGCCGAGGGAGAAAGACATGAATCTTAAACGTGAACAAGAATTTGTTAGTCAGTATCATTTTGATGCGCGTAATTTTGAATGGGAAAATGAAAATGGAGCTCCTGAAACTAAGGTGGATGTGAACTTCCAATTAATTCAACATGACCAAGAAAATCAAGTGACTTCCTTGATTGTTATCTTGAGTTTTATGATTGTATTTGATAAATTTGTCATCAGTGGAACCATTTCACAGGTGAACCATATCGATGGTCGTATTGTTAACGAACCAAGTGAATTGAACCAAGAAGAAGTGGAAACCTTGGCTCGTCCATGTTTGAACATGCTCAACCGTTTGACTTATGAAGTAACTGAAATTGCATTAGACTTACCAGGAATCAATTTGGAGTTCTAATATGAAATTAGCTGTTATCACAGATTCCTCTGCCTATCTCAGTGCAGATACCTTGCAAAGAGAAGATTTATTTGTCTTGGATATTCCTGTTAATATTGATGGTGAGGAGTATGTCGAAGGGATCAATCTGACTGCTGAGGAATTTTACCAAAAAATGGCTCAGGCTTCTGAATTGCCTAAGACCAGTCAACCAAGTATTGCCAAGTTAGATGAGATTCTAACTTCGCTTAAAGAACAAGGCTATACACATGCTTTGGGGCTTTTCCTATCTTCTGGAATTTCAGGTTTTTACCAAAATATCCAGTACATGGTCGATGATTATGAGGGATTAACCATTGCCTTCCCAGACACTTTGATTACAAGTGCTCCTCTGGGTATCATGGTTGAAAGTGTCTTTAACTGGCGAGACCAGGGTGATGACTTTGCCATTATTCAGGATAAGCTAGCTATCCAAATTAGTCACACATCTGCTTTCATCATGGTCGATGATTTGGACCACTTGGTTAAAGGTGGACGCCTTTCAAATGGAGCTGCGATTTTGGGCAATCTGCTAAGCATTAAGCCAATCCTCTATTTCAATAACCAAGGTGTGATTGAAGTGTACGAAAAAGTCCGTACTGAAAAGAAAGCAACCAAGCGCTTAATTGAAATTATCAAGGAAGCAACAGCTTCAGGCCAATACCGTATCATTGTCATTCACGGAAATGCCCCTGAAAAGGCTGAGGAATTGCGTCAGCACTTACTTGAATCTGGAGTAGGTTCGGATGTTTCACTTGCTACATTTGGTAGTGTCATTGGAACACACCTAGGAGCAGGAAGCATTGCTCTAGGTTATATTCCAGTAATTTAGTTTGCGCTTCTAGGCTAGTTAAGAAATAGCAATTGAACACGGACTACCTGCCTCTTGAAAAAAGATGCCTGTCTTACCTTTCATGGAAAGTCAGCGCCATCCCCTATTTTTCACGGGCAGCTAAGGCCCTTTGTATCTTGATAATTGAACACGCCTGGAACCCTCTGTGAAAAAGATAGTTCTTCCAAGGAGGAGACACTCCTTGATTAGAACTCCTATTTTCACTCTGTGTTCTTACAGGCTTTGTATCTTAGAAATTGAACACGGACTACCTGCCTCTTGAAAAAAGATGCCTGTCTTGCCTTTCATGGAAAGTCAGCGTCATTCCCTATTTTTCAAGGGCAGCTATCGTCCTTTGTATCTTAGTCAGGAGTAGAGATGAGTATTCGAGTAATTATTGCTGGTTTTAAGGGAAAGATGGGCCAGGCTGCTTGTCAGATGGTCTTGGCTGATCCAGACTTGGACTTGGTAGCAGTTTTGGATCCCTTTGAGTCTGAATCAGAATGGCAGGGTATTCCTGTTTTCAAGGATAAGGCTGATTTGGTCGGTTTTGAAGCAGATGTCTGGGTAGACTTTACTACACCAGCTGTTGCCTATGAAAATACACGCTTTGCTCTTGAAAATGGCTTTGCTCCAGTAGTTGGGACAACAGGTTTCACGAGTGAAGAGATTGCAGAGCTAAAAGCATTTTCTCGTGCTCAAGATTTGGGTGGCTTGATCGCTCCTAACTTTGCCTTGGGTGCTGTTTTACTCATGCAATTTGCAAGGCAGGCTGCTAAATATTTCCCAAATGTGGAGATTATCGAGCTCCATCATGACAAGAAAAAGGATGCTCCGAGTGGAACTGCTATTAAAACAGCTGAGTTAATGGCAGAAGTTCGAGAGTCTATCCAGCAGGGTGCAGCAGATGAGGAAGAATTGATTGCAGGTGCTCGTGGTGCTGACTTTGATGGCATGCGCATCCACTCAGTTCGTTTGCCAGGCTTGGTAGCCCATCAGGAAGTCATCTTTGGCAATCAGGGAGAAGGATTGACACTCCGTCATGACTCCTATGATCGCAGCTCCTTCATGACAGGGGTGAATTTGGGAATTAAAGAAGTTGTCAAGCGTCATGAGCTTGTCTATGGATTAGAACACTTATTATGAGATTAACGCAAATGCCTTCTGAATTTCAGAAGGCTTTACCAGTATTAGAAAAAATTAAAGAAGCAGGTTTTGAGGCCTATTTTGTTGGAGGTTCTGTTCGAGATGCCCTCCTCAATCGTCCTATCCATGATGTGGATATTGCGACGTCTTCTTATCCAGAAGAAACCAAGCAGATTTTTCCGCGAACAGCCGATATCGGAATCGAGCATGGAACTGTCTTGGTCTTAGATGGGGACGAGGAGTATGAGGTGACTACTTTTCGGACAGAGGATGTCTATGTGGACTATCGCAGACCCAGTGCGGTCTCTTTTGTGCGCTCGCTAGAAGAAGACCTCAAACGCCGTGATTTCACAGTCAACTCCTTTGCCTTGGACGATACAGGAGAAATCATTGACTTGTTTCATGGTTTAGAAGATTTGGAAAAGCAAGTCTTACGAGCAGTTGGAGTGGCAAGTGAGCGTTTCAACGAAGATGCTTTGCGGATTATGCGTGGTTTCCGTTTTCAAGCCAGTCTTGGTTTTGAACTTGAGACAGAAACCTTTAAAGCAATGAAGACCTTGACGCCACTTTTGGAGAAAATTTCTGTGGAGCGTACCTTCGTTGAGTTTGATAAACTCTTGCTGGCTCCATTTTGGAGAAGGGGTTTGGCTTCCATGATTGAGAGTCAAGCTTATGACTATCTCCCTGATATGGCATCTAGCAAAGACAAACTTAACAGACTGTTTGATTTGGAGACTGATTTCACCTTTGAATCTTCAGAGCAAGCCTGGGCTGCTCTACTGTGGGCTTTGGAGATTGAAAATGCGCAGCCATTTTTGAAGGCTTGGAAGACCTCACGTCAGTTTGCTAAGCAAGTTCAGGATTTACTGACTATTTTGGCCTTGCGTGAAAAGGGAGAATTGAGCAAGCGCGATTGTTATCGCTTTGACTTGGATTTTCTTTTACAGGCTGAAAATCTTCGTCAGGCTCAGGGAAAACCAGTCAACCCACAAGTCATCACAGAAACCTACCAGAGTCTGACCATTCATGACAAGAAAGAAATCCAAATCAACGGTGGTATTTTGATCAAGGAATATGGCTATCAACCAGGTCCAGATTTGGGAGAGATTTTAACAGAGATAGAGTTTGCCATTGTCGATGGAGAATTGGAAAATGACCGTCAAGCCATCCATGCTTATCTAAGGGAGAAAAAATGAGTGATTTTATCGTTGAAAAACTAAGCAAATCCGTTGGTGACAAGACCGTTTTTAAGGATATTTCCTTTATCATCCATGACCTAGACAGAATTGGTCTAATCGGTGTCAATGGGACTGGCAAGACCACCCTTTTAGATGTTCTTTCTGGTGTTTCTGGCTTTGATGGGGATGTTAGTCCTTTTTCAGCTAAGAATGATTACCAAATTGGTTACTTGACTCAAGATCCTGATTTTGATAATAGAAAGACAGTTTTGGATACGGTTCTATCTAGTGAACTAAAGGAAATCCAGCTCATTCGTGAATATGAGTTGATTATGCTCAACTACAGTGAGGACAAGCAGGCTCGTTTGGAACGGGTCATGGCTGAGATGGATTCTCTTCAAGCTTGGGAAATTGAGAGTCAGGTTAAGACTGTTCTCTGCAAGCTGGGGATTCAGGACTTATCTACTCCTGTTGGGGAATTGTCAGGTGGTCTGAGAAGACGGGTTCAGTTGGCACAAGTCTTACTTGGTAATCACGACCTTTTGCTTTTGGATGAGCCGACCAACCATCTGGACATTGCGACTATTGAGTGGCTGACCCTCTTTTTAAAAAATTCCAAGAAGACCGTCCTTTTTATCACCCACGATCGTTATTTCCTAGACGCTTTGTCAACACGTATTTTCGAGTTGGATCGCGCAGGTTTGACCGAGTACCAGGGAAATTACCAGGACTATGTTCGCCTAAAGGCGGAACAGGATGAGCGCGACGCGGCTCTACTTCATAAAAAGGAACAACTTTATAAGCAAGAATTGGCCTGGATGCGCAGACAACCGCAGGCGCGTGCGACCAAGCAGCAGGCTCGTATCAATCGTTTCCATGACTTGAAAAAGGAAGTTTCAGGCAGTAGTGCTGAGACAGACTTGACCATGAACTTTGAAACCAGTCGGATTGGGAAGAAAGTCATCGAGTTTCAGGATGTTTGCTTTGCTTATGATGACAAGATAATTTTGCAAGATTTTAATCTCTTGGTGCAGGCCAAAGACCGTATTGGAATCGTTGGGGACAACGGTGTTGGAAAATCAACCCTGCTTAATCTGATTGCAGGCAGTCTTGAGCCGACAGCAGGACAAGTTGTGATTGGGGAAACTGTTCGCATCGCCTATTTCTCTCAGCAAATTGAGGGTTTGGATGAAAGCAAGCGAGTGATCAATTACTTGCAGGAAGTGGCAGAAGAGGTCAAGACCAGCGGTGGTTCTACAACTTCGATTGCAGAGTTGCTGGAGCAGTTCCTTTTCCCACGTTCGACGCATGGAACCTTGATTGAGAAATTGTCTGGGGGAGAGAAAAAACGCCTTTATCTCCTCAAACTGCTCTTGGAAAAACCAAATGTTCTTCTTTTAGACGAGCCAACCAATGATTTAGATATTGCAACCTTGACAGTTTTGGAGAATTTCTTGCAAGGATTTGCGGGACCTGTTTTGACAGTTAGTCACGACCGTTATTTCTTGGATAAGGTAGCGACCAAGATTCTGGCTTTTGAGGATCGCAAGATTCGTCCTTTCTTTGGTCATTACACCGACTATCTTGATGAAAAAGCCTTTGAAACAGAGATGGCCAATCAAGTGCAAAAGGCCGAAAAGGAGAAAGTGATCAAGGTCCGTGAAGACAAGAAACGCATGACCTACCAAGAAAAGCAGGAGTGGGCAAGCATTGAAGGCGATATTGAAACCTTGGAAAATCGTATCGCTGCTATTGAAGAGGAGATGCAGGCCAACGGCTCTGACTTTGGCAAACTGGCTACTCTCCAAAAAGAACTGGATGAGAAAAACGAAGCACTCCTTGAAAAATACGAACGCTATGAGTATCTCAGTGACTTTGATAGCTAGAAGAATGGAAAAATCCCGTCTCATGACAGGATTTCTCTATTCTTTTTTTGTTTCTTGGTGAAAGATATTTTGCCAGGTTTCGTGGCGACGCCAGATACTGGTATGGATGATACCATCTAACTCATAGGAGATGAGTTTGGTCTTCTGACTGATGGAAGTGATCTGAATATCCTTGATAGCGGAATTCAAGTCTTTTTCGGCTTTATAGGCCTCTTTATCCATCTGCTCTCCATCTTGACGAATATAGACAAAATCGTCAGCCAAGAGTTCTTCCAGTTGATTTCCTTGGTCAATCAATTGTTCGCGCATAAGCAATTTTTTATAGACATTGTCTAAAATTTCATCTTCAGGGATAGGTGCTGGCTCGATATGGACATCGGTATCAAAGACTCCAAAACGTTCTTCCAGCATAGACTCGACCTGATCCGCAATTTCATGGCTTTCAAAAACAGACAGGTCAGGGTTCATCTCTAGCGTAATATCCAGGTAGATGTTGCTACCGTAGGTGCGACCTCTTTGCGACTTAACCTTGCTGATTTTGGGAATTTCCATGATAGCCTTTTGGTAGTCCTCGAGCAGACGGTCATCAAAGCCATCCGAAAGGCTAAAGGAAGACTCGATGAAGATATCATAGGCAGTTTTCAAGATAAAGAAAGTGATGATAATGGCAACCAGTTTATCCACAATGGGATAATTGAAACTGCTAGCCAGGATTGCAATGGTAGTACCAAGTGAGGTGACAGCATCAGAAAGATTGTCCTTGGCGGCAGCCTTCAGTGCCTTGGAGTTGGATTTCTTACTGAGGCGAGTATTGTAGAGATAAACTAGAAACATAATCGTTGCAGAAATGATTCCCAGGGTTGCACCCAGAGGGTCAATGACTGTTTCTTCACGACTGAGAATCTTTTGAATGGTATCCCTTAGGACATCAAAGCCAACATAGAACATGATGATAGAAGTGATTAAGCTAGCCAAATCCTCAATCTTCCAGTGGCCAAAACGGTGGTCTCGGTCAGCAGGCTGGCGCGCCATTCGAATCCCAATCAAGAGAGCAATATTTCCAATGATGTCCGACACGTTGTTAAAACCATCGGCCACCAAACTGGATGAATGGAGGAGGTGCCCAGTTGCTAATTTGGCTGCAGACAAGATCAAATAGGTCGAAATACTGATAATGGCACCACGTTCCGCCAACTTGAGATTTGAAATAGATTGCTTCATTCAACTTCCTTTCTAGTCACATAGCATTCTACCATTATACTGGTTTTCAAGGGAAAATTCAAATAAGGCAGTTTTTACTCTTTGAAAACTTTTCAAAATTTGGTATAATAGTACTACTCAAGGGAGTAGCTGGCAGAAACCTGTGATAGTGTCGTCATTCCGAATTTTATACTGAAGAGTATGCTTTCCGGCCCTATCTTAAACAGCGAGACTTGTTATGATTTTTGTTTGTCGTGAAAAGATACGATGAGGAAGAGAGAGTCTGTTTTGCACACAATGTCAAGGAGGAGACACATGTCAAAAGAACAAAAACGCCAAGCGTTTTACACTCAGAGTCCTGAAGAGGTCTTGAAGGCTGTGGATGCAACCGAGCAAGGTTTGTCATCGAGTGAGGCGGAAAAGCGCCTTGCCGAATTTGGCCACAATGAACTCGAAGAAGGCGAGAAACGATCAATACTGGTTAAATTTATCGAGCAATTTAAGGATTTGATGATTATCATCCTAGTTGCGGCGGCTATTTTATCAGTCGTGACTTCTGGTGGGGAAGATATCGCAGATGCCATCATTATCCTAGCCGTGGTTATCATCAACGCTGCCTTTGGTGTTTACCAAGAAGGGAAAGCAGAAGAAGCGATCGAAGCTCTCAAATCCATGTCTAGTCCAGCTGCCCGCGTTCTTCGTGATGGGCATATGGCGGAGATTGATTCTAAAGAATTAGTACCAGGTGATATCGTCGCTCTCGAAGCTGGTGATGTAGTGCCTGCAGACCTACGTTTGCTAGAAGCCAACTCTCTTAAGATCGAAGAAGCTGCCTTGACAGGTGAGTCTGTGCCAGTCGAAAAAGACTTGACAGTTGAACTTGCTGCAGATGCTGGTATTGGGGACCGTGTCAATATGGCCTTCCAAAACTCAAACGTGACCTATGGTCGTGGGATGGGTGTTGTTGTCAATACAGGGATGTACACTGAAGTTGGTCATATCGCTGGTATGCTCCAAGATGCAGATGAGACAGATACACCACTTAAACAAAACTTGAACAACCTTTCTAAAGTCTTGACCTATGCTATCTTGGTTATTGCACTTGTTACTTTTGTAGTGGGTGTTTTCATTCAAGGGAAAAATCCACTCGGTGAGTTGATGATCTCTGTTGCCCTTGCCGTTGCAGCTATTCCAGAAGGGCTCCCAGCTATCGTAACTATTGTTCTTGCCCTTGGTACTCAAGTTTTAGCCAAACGAAACTCAATCGTTCGTAAGTTGCCAGCAGTTGAAACTCTTGGTTCAACAGAAATCATCGCTTCTGATAAGACTGGTACGTTGACCATGAACAAGATGACCGTTGAAAAAGTCTTCTATGATGCAGTCCTACATGACTCAGCTGGTGACATTGAACTGGGTCTTGAAATGCCGCTTCTACGTTCAGTAGTCTTAGCTAACGATACTAAGATTGATGTCGAAGGCAATCTGATTGGTGACCCTACTGAAACAGCCTTCATCCAGTATGCCTTGGACAAGGGCTACGATGTTAAAGGTTTCTTAGAGAAATATCCACGTGTGGCTGAGTTGCCATTTGATTCTGAACGTAAGCTCATGTCAACAGTTCATCCACTTGCAGATGGACGCTTCCTCGTAGCTGTTAAAGGTGCGCCAGACCAACTCTTGAAACGTTGTGTTCTTCGTGATAAGGCTGGGGATATTGCTCCGATTGACGAGAAGGTTACAAACCTCATTCACACAAACAACTCTGAAATGGCCCACCAAGCCTTGCGTGTCCTTGCAGGTGCTTATAAGATTATCGATAGTATTCCAGAAAACCTGATCTCTGAAGAGCTTGAAAATGATTTAATCTTTACTGGTTTGATTGGGATGATTGACCCTGAACGTCCTGAAGCTGCTGAGGCTGTTCGTGTGGCTAAGGAAGCGGGAATTCGTCCAATTATGATTACAGGTGACCACCAAGATACTGCAGAAGCTATTGCCAAACGTTTGGGAATCATTGATGCAAATGATACAGAAGGACACGTTTTAACTGGTGCTGAGCTCAACGAACTATCTGATGAAGACTTTGAAAAAGTCGTTGGTCAATACTCTGTTTATGCCCGTGTGTCTCCAGAACACAAGGTTCGTATCGTCAAGGCTTGGCAAAAACAAGGTAAAGTCGTTGCCATGACAGGTGATGGTGTCAATGATGCGCCAGCTCTGAAAACAGCCGATATCGGTATCGGTATGGGAATCACTGGTACAGAGGTTTCTAAGGGGGCATCTGACATGATTCTTGCAGATGATAACTTTGCGACTATCATCGTCGCAGTTGAAGAAGGACGTAAGGTCTTCTCAAATATTCAAAAGACTATCCAGTATCTGCTTTCTGCCAATACTGCTGAAGTATTAACTATCTTCCTATCAACCTTGTTTGGTTGGGATGTCTTACAGCCAGTTCATCTTTTGTGGATTAACTTGGTAACGGATACTTTCCCAGCTATCGCTCTTGGTGTTGAACCTGCTGAGCCTGGTGTCATGAACCATAAACCACGTGGACGCAAGGCAAGCTTCTTCTCAGGTGGTGTTTTGAGTTCTATCATCTATCAAGGTGTACTCCAAGCAGCAATTGTTATGAGTGTTTATGGTCTTGCCCTTCTTTACCCAGTTCATGTGGGTGACAATCATGCCATTCATGCGGATGCTCTTACTATGGCCTTTGCAACCCTTGGCTTGATTCAGCTCTTCCATGCTTACAATGTCAAGTCTGTTTACCAATCCATCTTGACAGTTGGCCCATTCAAGTCTAAGACCTTCAACTGGTCCATCTTGGTATCCTTCATTCTTCTCATGGCAACAATCGTCGTAGAACCGCTTGAAGGAATCTTCCACGTAACCAAACTAGACTTGTCTCAATGGGGAATCGTTATGGGCGGAAGCTTCTCAATGATTATTATTGTCGAAATTGTTAAGTTTATTCAACGCAAACTCGGTTTTGATAAGAATGCGATTTAAAAAGAAAGTCATCTTCGGATGGCTTTTTGTTACAGTTAAGGGAAAGGGCTTGCAGTTGCCGTCTTTTGTGCTATAATTGCTATAATATAGTAAAAAGCAAGAGGAGTGAGCAGAAGTGGAAAAGAAAATTGTGAAGGATATTTTGTTTTTATCTCAGATATCTCAGCCGGCAAGTCAGGATGATCTGTATCTCGCCAGAGATTTGCAGGATACACTCTTAGCAAATCGTGAGACTTGTGTCGGTCTGGCTGCCAATATGATTGGGGTGCAGAAGCGCGTGATTATCTTTAATCTTGGCTTGGTTCCTGTGGTCATGTTTAATCCAGTGCTCCTGTCCTCTGAAGGAGCTTATGAGACGGAAGAAGGCTGTTTGTCCTTGACAGGTGTGAGACCTACTAAGCGCTATGAAACCATAAGGGTTGCCTATCGTGACAACAAGTGGCAGGAGCAGACCATTACTTTGACAGGTTTCCCAGCCCAGATTTGCCAGCATGAACTGGATCACTTGGAAGGACGAATCATTTAGGAGGAAAGCAAATGAAACGAATAGTCTTTGAACTTATTTTTATCGCAACGACCTGGTATATCTTTTTACCGCCTCTTAACCTGACTAGCTGGGAATTTCTCTTTTTCCTCTGTGGGCATTTGCTGGTTGTAGCAATCTTATTTGGTTTTGGCAAGGGGATAAACCTTGTCAAAACGGTTCATGTGCGCCACGGCAAGGCGGAAGCTGCCTTAAATCTTGAGGGTTTCAAAATCAATCGGTTAGGGAAAATCCTTTTAGCTTCTATTGGAGGAATTCTTCTCTTAGCAGCCTTGGTTTCCTTGGTAACTTCTAGCATTTTTCAGGCTAAAAATTATGCCAATGTAGTCACAGTTACGGAAAAAGACTTTACTGAATTTCCTAAGACTGATACCAGTAAGGTTCCTATCTTAGATAGAAGTACCGCTGAAAAAATTGGTGACCGCTACTTGGGTTCCCTAACAGATAAGGTGTCGCAGTACGTAGCGGCAGACACCTATACCCAATTGACGATTGATGGGAAACCTTATCGAGTTACGCCACTAGAATACGCAGATCCTATCAAGTGGTTTAACAATCAGGCCAAGGGAATCGGCGAATATATTAAGGTGGACATGGTAACCGGAAATGCGGACTTGGTGGACTTGAAGACACCAATCAAGTATTCGGACTCGGAGTATTTTAACCGCGATGTCAAGCGTCACTTGCGCTTGAAGTACCCAACCAAGATCTTCAAAACTCCATCTTTTGAGGTGGACGATGAGGGCAATCCTTTCTATGTAGCAACCGTTTACCAAAAGCAATTTGGGCTTGCGGTTCCTCGTCCTGTTTCAGTCATTATCTTGGATGCTACAAATGGAGAAACCAAGGAATACAGCTTGTCAGATGTTCCAGAATGGGTGGACAGGGTTTATCCAGCTGAGGAAACCATTGAGCAAATCAACTATAACGGCAAGTACAAGGATGGTTTCTGGAATGCCATGATTTCCAAGAAAAACGTGACCCAGACTACCAAGGGCTATAATTACTTGTCTATCGGAAATGACATTTACCTCTACACAGGTGTGACTTCGGCCAATGCGGATGAAAGTAATCTTGGTTTTATCCTTGAAAATATGCGAACAGGAGAAATCACTAAGTATAGCTTGGCTTCTGCGACCGAAGAATCAGCCCGTGAATCAGCCGAAGGTGCTGTTCAGGAGAAATCCTACAAGGCAACCTTCCCAATCCTCATCAACCTTAATGACAAGCCTCTTTACATCATGGGTTTGAAGGACAATGCTGGCTTGGTCAAAGAGTATGCTCTGGTAGACGCAGTCGAGTACCAAAACGTTATCGTAGCTACGACAGTGGAAGAGATGCTCAGCAAGTATGCCAATAAAAACGACCTTGAAATTGACAATGAAACCACTGAAAGTATCAAGGGTGTAGTAACAGACCTCAAATCAGCTGTTATCAAGGGAGACACCGTCTACTTCTTTAAAGTTGATGGCAAGATTTACAAGGTTAAGGCCTCAGTATCAGATGACCTGCCTTACCTTGAAAATGGTAAAAACTTTGAAGGTCAAGTAGGAAAAGACAATTATCTCAAGACCTTTAAAGTTCAGTAAAAACAGCTTTATTTAAGAAGTATATGCTATAGTAAGGTAAATTAATACTAATGGAGGACAAACAAATGGGTTTTTATGTGATGATTGCTTCAATGCTACTCGGACTGCTCGCTTTGAAGATAGGTTTTTCTCAGTTCAAGGAGAAAAAAGATAAACTTTTATCTATCTTAACAAGCTTAGCAGGCATATCCCTTGTTCTCGTGGCTGTCTGGTTAGGATGGCCGAAATAAATATAGAAACCTCGGTCAAACCGAGGTTTTTCAGATGAATTTCTTGGTAGCGGCTAAAAAATATGCTACACTATTAATATGAAAATTTTAATCCCAACAGCAAAAGAAATGAACACAGATTTGCCAAGTATTGAAGCCACTCCTTTAAAACCAGAAAGTCAGGCCGTACTGGATGCCTTGGCTCTCTATTCTGCTAGTCAATTGGAGAGTTTTTACAAGGTATCAGCCGAGAAGGCGGCGGAAGAATTTCAAAATATCCAAGCTTTGAAAAGGCAAACTGCTCAACACTACCCAGCCTTGAATCTATTTGATGGGCTTATGTACCGCCATATAAAGCGTGATAAATTGACCGAGGTAGAACAAGCCTATCTTGAAAATCATGTCTTCATTACCTCGGCTTTGTACGGAGTCGTACCAGCCTTGTCACCCATAGCCCCTCACCGTTTGGACTTTTTGATGAAGTTAAAAGTCGCAGGTAAGACTTTGAAGAGCCATTGGAAGCAAACCTATGATGAAGCTATGAATGGTGAAGACCTAATTTTCTCTCTCTTGTCATCCGAGTTTGAGACTGTATTTTCTAAGGAAATCAGAGGAAAAATGGTGACCTTCAAATTCATGGAGGATAGAGGTGGTCAGCTGAAGATTCATTCAACTATTTCAAAGAAAGCGCGTGGTGCTTTCCTGACAGCCCTGATACAAAATCAAGTACAGACGGTGGAGGAAGCTCGTCGCTTAAGCTTTGCAGGGTTTACCTACAGAGAAGATTTGTCACAGCCACAGGAATTGGTTTTTGTTAAGGAAGTTTAGAAATCAGATAAGAGAAAAAGTCAGCAGGATTATGCTGACTTTTTTCTAGCTTATAAAGTATTGGACAAATGAATCTCATTTGATAAAGTATTAAGATGATTAACCAAATCCATGATTGACAGATGATTTTGACAAATAAACTTCTTGGTAATTCCTGGAATATAGAAATTAGACACGATGATATCATAACCTGTCTGATTTAAAATCTCAGGACTCGTTTCCAATTCATCCCAAGTATCGAAGGTAAAGCGGTTATTACAGTAGTAGGAAAGCATATCAACAAAGGTAAGGGATATAGCATGGTCAAAATTACTGATAATCAAAACCTTGATAGGTGGTCGATTTTCTAACAACTGAGTAGAGAGGTTTTCAGCATGGGTTAAGATGGTGTACATCAAGTGTTCCAACTGTTCAGGATGGTCATGCTGTCCAATTGCCTGACGATATTGGGCCAGTTCTTGACGTGCACTTCCCATAAAGTCTGGGAAGTAAACTTCAAATTTTTTAATCGTCAATGCTTTTTGTTCAAATAAGATTGGGGTAGAAAAGATTTCCTGTCTTTCAAAGAAAGCAGTGTTGTGTAAATGCCAAATCAGCTCATCGTGGTTAGTAAAAGTAATCTTATATTGTTTTGCTAGGCGTTCTAATATTTGACTAAGTAATTGGTAAGAGTATCTTGCTTCACTGTTATCTTCTAAAGAGTTGAAGAATTCTTGAGGATCTAAGAAAAGATTGTTTTGAATAAAGGATATAAAAATTTGGGCAATGATATCTGGGGTGATTTCCAGTCCCAGTTTTTCAGAAAAATGGACAAGTATCTCCTCAAAGTTTGGAATACTCATCAAAAGAGGGTAGTATTCATCGTAGAAATGATTTGGTAAGTCGATGAAATGACCGTTTTTAATGCGGTAAATACTGATGGCTATCATCAATTTGTACATTCTATAGATTGAAAATCGCATTGGATAATTCGTGATCTTATAGAAGAAGTCAGTGAACTCTGTTAAATCCTCTTCAGGAAGGTCAGGAAAAGGCCAGTCTAGGAAATAATAGCGCTCAGAAAAATATTGGGCAAAAAAATAGCGAATATCGATTTCATTGCCACGTATTTCGGATGGAGTAAATGATAGTTCAATTTGGAATTGAGTTGACAGAGTTTTTGTAATATTTCTGCCCAATCGATAGAGGTTGGCATTACTAGAGTGAAGATTTTCTATTGTTCGATAAATAGGTAGGCCCTCATTAAAAAACAGATACTCTAGTAATTGAAAAGATTGAGAATGAGCAAGAAAATATTGATAAATATCTTCAACGCTAGTATTAACTTCTAAATCTATCATAATTCCGTTAATAGAAGATTGGATATCGATAGTTGGAAAGGCTGTTCGTAATTCAATTAAATCATTTTTTAGAATTCGTTCTGTACATCCTAATTGTTCGGCAAGTGTATGTAATCTTAACCAATTACGATTCTGAATTAAGATTTCCATTAAGCGTAATTGTCTTTGAGATTTTGTGGATAAAAGGTTGCGCATGTAGGTAATTTCCTCCAAATTTCATTATATCATATTATTGTCTAAAGTGTACAAAAATGTTGGAGTAGAAAAAGTGTCTGAATTAGTCAGAAAAATTAGAATAATATAAGTGGCTTTTAGGTACAAAAAGAGAATATATTAATTACATAGAAAATATTGATTTATATATCAAATAGTTGTAGAGTGAGAACTATAAAATACTATCTAGGAGTTCACAATGAAACATTCACATAAAAAATCATTTGACTGGTATAGCTTGCAACAAAGATACTCTATTCGTAAGTATCACTTTGGTGCGGCTAGTGTCTTGCTCGGGACAGCCTTAGTCTTGGGAACTGCTGCCAATACGCAATCAGTACAAGCAGAGGAACAACATCCTGAGGCAACTAATAGTGTCTCTGTTGATAAGGTAGAAGAAGTTACCAAACCAGCAGAAGTTTCTACAGCTAAGAAAGAAACGACCTACGCAGCTCCAACGCTTGCTAATCCAGTAGAGGTAACTCCAGCTAAATCTGAAGATGCTAAAGCCCCAGCAGAAAAAGTTGAAGAAGCAAAAGTAGAAAAAGAAGCAGTTTCTCCTCAAAATGTTGTTGATAAATCAAAATTGTTAACAGATCTTTCGCGTGCAGAAAAATTGGAGCTTAAGTTATACACTGAAGATACTGTAAAACGCCTTCAAATTAGTATCCAATCTGCTAAAGGATTATTAAATAAAGCAGATGTGACAGAGTCAGAATTATCTCAAGCAGAGTCTGATCTTCAAGCAGCAGTTATCGCTTTGGAACTTAGAGGGACAACTACAACTAAAGTTGCTGATAAAGCTGAAGTAGTTAGTAAAATTGAATCAGCTGAAACGAAAAATGCTGAATCAAAAGGAACTGAACAAACTTCTAATGTAGAAAAAGAGTCGGCAGAAAAAGATAAAAACGCTTTAAAACCTGTAAAAGGACTCCGAGTAGAAGATGCTAAGGCCAATAAAGAAGGCGGATGGAATATTCCCTTAGATCAAGAAGCCCGCTTGCAATTAAAGAGTGCTATTGAAGCTCATGCAGCACAATCTCGTTCACGTCGCCGGAAACGTTCTATCGGAGATTTGGATTATACTTTCAAGAAAGTTATGACTCCAGTCAATCCAGGTCATTATGCAGATGCTAAGAGTGTGGATGAGTTAACAGTTAATCCGAATTTTACTCCTGAAACAGAAATCAATGTTTGGTATAAAGATTTAGGTTATATCAATCTAGTCGATAAGAATGGACATTATATCAATGCAAATGGTGAAGTAGTCGAGAATCAAGAAGATGCTATTCGTCGACAATATAAAAACGATTTTAATGATACAACAAGAGCAGATGTTACTGAAATTCCTCAAGCACCAGTTGGTTGGAAAATTAGTGACAACCAATCTATTCACGGATATAATGCAGAAACAAAAACTATTGATCCAAACGACGATAATGATTTAGATGCTGTTGGTACAGACTCTAATGTGGTCATTGAAAAAGAAAATCAAAAAGCTGTTATCCGTTATGTAAGTACTAATGGTAACCGTGTTCTCACAACAGATGAAGTGACAGGTAAGTCAGGTGAAGCCATTGCCTACAGTACTACAAGTCAAATCAATGAATTCAAGAAACAAGGCTACAAACTTGTTAGCGATGAATTCACATCAGGTGGTGCGAAGGTTTATGACTACGATACAGCACGTGACCAAGTCTACACTGTAACCCTTTCAGAACGTGTTGAACCAGTTAACCCAGATAACCCAACTCCACAACCAAACACACCAGTCAATCCAGGACAACCAGATAGCCCACGTTGGCCAGGAACCGTTGAAAACTTGGACAACAAGGAAAGTGTTAGCCGTACTATCCATTACGTTTACGAAGATGGAAGCAAGGCTAAGGATGATGTGGTTGAAACTCTAAACTTCAAACGTTGGAGCAATGTCAACTTGGTAACAGGTCATATCGACTTCCAAGACTGGACAACTAATGATGATACGTTTGATAAAGTGGTCTCTCCAACCATCGCAGGTTACACAGCGGATAAATCAGAAATCCCAGCTGTAAGTGGAGTTCAAGCGAAAGATCAAGACCGCGTTGAAACAGTTACTTATCGTAAGGATGCCCAAAAAGCTGTTATCCGTTATGTAAGCACTAATGGTAATCAAGTTCTCAAAACAGATGAAGTAACAGGTAAGTCAGGAGAAGCCATTGCCTACAGCACAACAAGTCAAATCACAGAGTTCAAGAAACAAGGCTACAAGCTTGTTAGCGATGAATTCACAGCAGGTGGTGCTAAGGTTTATGACTACGATACAGCACGTGACCAAGTCTACACTGTAACCCTTTCAGAACGTGTTGAACCAGTTAACCCAGATAACCCAAGCCCCCAACCAAACACACCAGTCAATCCAGGACAACCAGATAGCCCACGTTGGCCAGGAACCGTTGAAAACTTGGACAACAAGGAAAGTGTTAGCCGTACTATCCATTACGTTTACGAAGATGGAAGCAAGGCTAAGGATGATGTGGTTGAAACTCTAAACTTCAAACGTTGGAGCAATGTCAACTTGGTAACAGGTCATATCGACTTCCAAGACTGGACAACTAATGATGATACGTTTGATAAAGTGGTATCTCCAACTATCGCAGGTTACACAGCGGATAAATCAGAAATCCCAGCTGTAAGTGGAGTTCAAGCTAAAGACCAAGACCGTGTTGAAACAGTCACTTATCGTAAGGATGCCCAAAAAGCTGTTATCCGTTATGTAAGCACTAACGGTAACCGTGTTCTCACAACAGATGAAGTGACAGGTAAGTCAGGTGAAGCCATTGCCTACAGCACAACAAGTCAAATCACAGAATTCAAGAAACAAGGCTATAACCTTGTCAGCGATGAATTCACAGCAGGTGGTGCGAAGGTTTATGACTACGATACAGCACGTGACCAAGTCTACACTGTAACCCTTTCAGAACGTGTTGAACCAGTTAACCCAGATAACCCAACTCCACAACCAAACACCCCAGTCAATCCAGGACAACCAGATAGCCCACGTTGGCCAGGAACAGTTGAAAACTTGGATAACAAGGAAAGTGTTAGCCGTACCATCCATTATGTTTACGAAGATGGAAGCAAGGCTAAGGATGATGTGGTTGAAACACTGAATTTCAAACGTTGGAGCAATGTCAACTTGGTAACAGGTCATATCGACTTCCAAGACTGGACAACTAATGATGATACGTTTGATAAAGTGGTATCTCCAACTATCGCAGGTTATACAGCGGATAAATCAGAAATCCCAGCTGTAAGTGGAGTGAAGGCTAAAGATCAAGACCGTGTTGAAACAGTTACTTATCGTAAGGATGCCCAAAAAGCTGTTATCCGTTATGTAAGTACTAACGGTAACCGCGTTCTCACAACAGATGAAGTGACAGGTAAGTCAGGTGAAGCCATTGCCTACAGCACAACAAGTCAAATCACAGAATTCAAGAAACAAGGTTACAAGCTTGTCAGCGATGAATTCACAGCAGGTGGTGCGAAGGTTTATGACTACGATACAGCACGTGACCAAGTCTACACTGTAACCCTTTCAGAACGTGTTGAACCAGTTAACCCAGATAACCCAACTCCACAACCAAACACCCCAGTCAATCCAGGACAACCAGATAGCCCACGTTGGCCAGGAACCGTTGAAAACTTGGATAACAAGGAAAGTGTTAGCCGTACCATCCATTATGTTTACGAAGATGGAAGCAAGGCTAAGGATGATGTGGTTGAAACACTGAACTTCAAACGTTGGAGTAATGTCAACTTGGTAACAGGTCATATTGACTTCCAAGACTGGACAACTAATGATGATACGTTTGATAAAGTAGTCTCTCCAACTATCGCAGGTTACACAGCGGATAAATCAGAAATCCCAGCTGTAAGTGGAGTTCAAGCGAAAGACCAAGACCGTGTTGAAACAGTCACTTATCATAAGGATGCCCAAAAAGCTGTTATCCGTTATGTAAGCACTAATGGTAATCAAGTTCTCAAAACAGATGAAGTAACAGGTAAGTCAGGAGAAGCCATTGCCTACAGCACAACAAGTCAAATCACAGAGTTCAAGAAACAAGGCTACAAGCTTGTTAGCGATGAATTCACAGCAGGTGGTGCTAAGGTTTATGACTACGATACAGCACGTGACCAAGTCTACACTGTAACCCTTTCAGAACGTGTTGAACCGGTTAACCCAGATAACCCAAGCCCACAACCAAATACACCAGTCAATCCAGGACAACCAGATAGCCCACGTTGGCCAGGAACCGTTGAAAACTTGGATAACAAGGAAAGTGTTAGCCGTACTATCCATTACGTTTATGAAGACGGAAGTCAGGCTAAGGATGATGTGGTTGAAACACTGAACTTCAAACGTTGGAGTAATGTCAACTTGGTAACAGGTCATATTGACTTCCAAGACTGGACAACTAATGATGATACGTTTGATAAAGTAGTCTCTCCAACTATCGCAGGTTACACAGCAGATAAATCAGAAATCCCAGCTGTAAGTGGAGTTCAAGCGAAAGACCAAGACCGAGTTGAAACAGTCACTTATCGTAAGGACGCTCAAAAAGCTGTCATTCGATATGTAAGCACTAACGGTAATCAAGTTCTCAAAACAGATGAAGTGACAGGTAAGTCAGGTGAAGCCATTGCCTACAGCACTACAAGTCAAATCAATGAATTCAAGAAACAAGGCTATACGCTTGTCAGCGATGAATTCACAGCGGGTGGTGCTAAGGTTTATGACTATGATACAGCACGTGACCAAGTCTACACTGTAACCCTTTCAGAACGTGTTGAACCGGTGAACCCAGATAACCCAAGCCCACAACCAAATACACCAGTCAATCCAGGACAACCAGATAGCCCACGTTGGCCAGCTAGTGTCCATGATTTGGATAACAAAGAAAGCGTTAGCCGTACCATCCATTACGTTTATGAAGATGGAAGTAAGGCTAAGGATGATGTGGTTGAAACACTGAACTTCAAACGTTGGAGTCGTATTAACCTAGTGACTGGTCAAATTTTCTTCCAAGACTGGACCACTAATGATGATACGTTTGATAAAGTAGTCTCTCCAACTATCGCAGGTTACACAGCAGATAAATCAGAAATCCCAGCTGTAAGTGGAGTTCAAGCGAAAGATCAAGACCGCGTTGAAACAGTCACTTATCGTAAGGATGCCCAAAAAGCTGTTATCCGTTACGTAAGCACTAACGGCAATCATGTTCTCAAAACAGATGAAGTGACAGGTAAGTCAGGCGAAGCCATTGCTTACAGTACAACAAGTCAAATCACAGAATTCAAGAAACAAGGCTATAACCTTGTTAGTGATGAATTCACAGCGGGTGGTGCGAAGGTTTATGACTACGATACAGCACGTGACCAAGTCTACACTGTAACCCTTTCAGAACGTGTCGAACGTGTAACACCGAAAGATCCTAAACCACAACCCAACACACCAGTCAATCCAGGACAACCAAATACACCAAATTGGCCAGGTACTGTTGAGAGAATGGAGAAATTGACCCAAACAATAAGTCGTCGTATTAATTTCCGTTACTACACAAATGGGAAAGCTGCGTATGGATCAATTGATCAACATATCAGTTATGAACGAAATGCACTTGTGAATTTGGTTTCTGGTGATATTAATTATGAACAATGGAAGATTAAGGCTATTAAGAACCAAGACATTGTAGCTCCAGTAGCATCTCAACCAGCTGTTTCAACTCCAACGGTTGTCAACAATAGTGAATCAAGAGTTGCTAGATCATCTAGAAGCAGACGAGCATTGTCAGAAGTAGCTCCTGTTTTAGAAAATACTTTAGCTACACAAGTTCATAATTCTCAAGTGTCTCCATTAGGTTTAACTGTGACAGAAAATGGTGAGCGTTCTGTACGCCGTTCATCAAGAGGTAAACGTGCTGCTGTAGCGGAATCAACTACTTCAAATAATTCAGAAGCGGATTCATCTGTTAATGCTGTCTTCAAAGCTGTACGAACTCCTATTACACCAAAATACTATGCTACTGTGAATAAAGTAGGGACGATGGAGGTTAATCCAAATTCTCCTCAAGATACAGAAGTTAATGTTGACTTGAAAGAAATGGGACGCATTGTTGCAGTTAATGAAAAAGGTCAATATATAAATGCCGAAGGTGAGGTCGTTAAAAATATTGACGATGCACTATATAAGTATTATGATAACGATCCTAATGACGCTACTAGAGCAGGCATTACAAAGATACCAGATGCACCACATTTTTATGCTTTCCATAAAGAACAACCAAATGTCTGGGGATATAGCATAACGGATAGAACAGTTGATCCAAATGATGATTCAGATCCTGACCGTATCGGTAAGAATACATTAATTTCTTATGATGCAATTATTGATCCAGTGTCTAAGGAAACAAACCAAACGGTAAGCTTTACTGGTGCAGGTTCTGAAACTCCTAAAGATAATGTTCAAAATGACTTTGTCTTCAAGGGGTCATATAATGAAGCAACTAAAGAAACAACTTGGGAAAACAAGAACCATACCTATGGAACAGTTAAAGTACCAGTTGTGACAGGATATTTTGCTGATAAAGCAGAAGCTGGTGCTAAGACAGTTACGCCAGATTCACCAAAAGCAACAGATACAGTTACATATAAAGCTTTGGGTAAAATCATTCCAGTAGATGCTTCTGGAAATGTGATTGCAAATGCTCCTCAACCACAATACCTGAATGATGCAAATGATCCTCGTAAAGCTGGAGAAACAGCAGTACCTGAAATTGTAGGCTACAAACCAGAGCGTACAAGTGTTACACCTGAAAATCCAGGTGAAGATACAAAGGTAACTTACGTCAAGACAGATCAAGTTGCAGTAGTTCGTTATATAGATATGGATAATAAGGATGAGGTCGTTCATACAGACAATATTACTGGTAAATCTGGAGAAAAGATTGCCTATACGACAGAAACTGTTTTGAAATCGTTGATTGAAAAAGGGTACTTATTGAAGGAAGATGGTTTCCCTACAGATGCAACTTTTGATACAGATGAAACAAAAGTTCAAGAATATACAGTTCTATTGAAACATAAGATTACTGTTAAAAAAGATACTCCAAAACTTGTGGAAAGAACGATTCATTATGTATTTGCAGATGGTACAAAAGCAAGTGAAGATCACCATGATCAAGTAAGCTTTTCACGTATGTTAAGTATCGATAATGTAACAGGTAAAACTACAAGTACATCTTGGGTTTCTGAAGATGGGGTAACAAGTTTTGACGAAGTGATATCTCCAAGCATTGCAGGATACAATCCTGATCTTGCTAAGGTAGATTCGGTTCAAGGAATTACAGCAGAAACTGAAAATCAAGTTGTAACTGTAACTTATAGAAATGTTCAACCAATTCCACAAGTTACACCAACTCCAATTCCGACTCCAACCCCAACCCCACAAGTTACGCCGGATCCAGTACCGACTCCAACTCCAACTCCGGTTCCAACCCCGGTACCGACTCCAACTCCACAGGTTATGCCGTCACCAACCCCAAATCCAACTCCAGTTCCAACTCCAACCCCGGCTCCACATGTGCCGTCAGAAGTTCCAAACCAAACTCCAGTTGCTAGAGAGAATGAAAAAGAACTTCCTAAAACTGCAGGTCACTCTTCTGGTATGGCTCATGTTCTGGGAGTATTTGGCTTAATTGCTGGATTTAGTTTAGTTGGAAAAGCAAAAAGAGATGAATAAAATCAAAACAAAACTCTAGGCAACAAAATATTGTAAGTGTAGTGTTTTAGGGAGTGAGAATGTATGTCAATACAGCATCAATTCCACTCCCTTTTTTATCATAAAATAGTTAGAGAGAAAAAATATGTATTCAAGAGTAAAACGGAATCAAATGAATAAGGTAAACAAGTATTCCATTAGAAAATCAAGTTTTGGTGCAGTATCTGTTGCTGTAGCTGCCTTGATGGTTTTTGGTGCTTATTCAGGTGTGAGTGCAGATGAACAGAAAGTAGATTCACATCGAACTGAAAAAGAGGAACAAAAAGTCTCTGAAAAACCTGACGAGACTAAGCAAAAAAATTCAGAGGAAAAAATAGCAGAATTGCCTTCCGCTCTTCAAACTCCAGTTTTGGAAAAAGAAGAATTAGATGTCAATGCCCTTCTAAAGAAAGAAGCAGAATCTAAAGTGGCAGCTGAGACAAAAAATGCTGACTCAAAAGAATTAACTTCTAAAGAAGTAAAACCTAGCGAAGAAAAAACTACTTCACCTGCTTCAAGTGAAAAGGTAAATGAAGAAAAATCAGTCGAAAAAACTACTCTGGATCAGGTTGTATCAGAAGCAGAAGTTTTAAATCAAGTCGCTTTACGTTATTCTCAAGAAGCAGAACGTAAAGCTGAAGAAAAAGCCTTAGTTCAAGCCGCTGTTAAGACAGCCACCATTCAGATTTCACAATCAAAAGCCTTATTAAAAGATTCATCTGTTAGTGCAGAAAATCTTAAGACTCAATTAAATCAACTGTATTCAGCTATCGAAACAGTGTATACTGAGTTGCAACGTGCAGGACATGGCAAGAAAATTAGCGCTAGTCTATCGCCAATTCAAACACAAGATGTAGCTATCGATAATGGAAATATTATTGCCAATGGTACAATCGACATGGCGGACCGTGTGACTTCAACAGGTATTGCTGATTATCGTTTCCAATTAAAATTTAAAAATGGTGCCTATCATAAGGGGGATATCTTCACAATTGGCTTGAAGGAATTACCACAAGACAATAATCTTCCTCAAAAATTGGTTGCTGAAGGTAAAGTATTTGCAGAACGAGTGAGTCTGATTCAGAAAAATGATAATGCCAAAGCTGGAAGCCTTTCATACTGGGCTTCACGTGGAGATCGTGACGTTGCTTTGGACACTAAAGAATCATGGGATTTAGTTGACAAAGGAAGTCATATTGAAGCAACATACCGTTTCACTGACGAAATTGAACGCTTAGACGATGTTACTTTTGAACTTCAATACAGAGGTGGAATTCGTTATCCTAGAGTGAATGTGGATAAGTCTGTAACTGGTGTTATCTCAGTTAATGGTCAAAATGTAGTCACTAAGAATTACACTGTGATTAAAACAGATATCGGAGCACCTAAAGTTTATGATACACCTACTACAGCTAACTTCACAGGTGATGTGATGTTGGATGATGATGGAAGTATCAAGACATACAACAGTACCCTTCGTATCGGAACATGGAAATCAAACTTTAGTGCAGGGACTCGTTTCACTGTTCGTATTAAAGATACAGAATTCAATAAGTTTGCTACTGTTGGTGAATTTATTGAGCGTGGTGCCCACAATGTCGAAATGATAAATACTAGCCCTGATACATCAAGAACAAGGGTAAATCGCCATAATGTTATCTTGGAAGCACCTCGTGAAGAGCCTGGTCAACATGCCAAATTCAAGATTCTTAAGGCAGCAGATAATGAATTAACCTTTGAATTGGTATCTGGAAAGATGTTGGCTGGAAGAACTTATGTATTACGTACAAAAGATTTTGGAGTTGATCGTGTTCCGACAAGTCACACAGTTAATTATCTGAATGAAGCTAGAAATGGTTTTAAATCGAATGTTCCAGGGACATTGACAGTGGTTGATGCCAAAGGTAAAAATCTTACAGACCAATACGAACAAGCTGCTGATTCTGACTGGAAAATTGCTAACCCAGATATGGTTAGAACAGATGGACGCCTTGTATATGGAGATGTAGCTGTTCGCTTCGTTGATACTCAAGGGAAAATGCTTCTTCCTGCCATTGCAGCGGTGGAAAATGGAGGTATCCTTCAAGACAAATTCACTACTGTAAGACCATCTACCAAAATTGATACTAGCTATGTAGCTACTTTGGAGAGAAATACAACTGAGACAGAAGTTCAAGAAAACAAAGGAATTCAAACAACATCTATCACAGCACCTTATTTATTGCATTCACCAAATGGTAAATATTATGTCTTCAAAGAGTATGCACAGAATGATCGTTTCTATAGCAATACGAAGACATCTGGTACGATTACACGAGCTCAAGCCAACGTGGTAGCTGTGTACGAAGAAGCTAAATTTGGTAAAGTTGATATTCAATATCGTGATAAAACAAGTCAAGCTATTTTAGAAACATTCAATACACCACATGATAAGAGCACAAAACTCATTAACTTGTTGGGGAATAATTATGATGTGACTGCTAAAGTTCCTGAACGTTTCGAAAAAGATGGTGTAGTATATGTCTTGTCACAAACACCTGCTAATAGTAAGGGACATTTGATACAGGCTGATATCCATGTTGTTTATGATTATCTTGCTCAACAAAAAGCACAGGTTAAATACCTCAATCAAACAGAAACAAGTCCTAAAGTTTTAGGAAATGTGGATAGTGTAGTTGGTCTTCCAGGTGAAACAATTGCTTATAATTCAAAAACTCGTATTAATCAATACCTAAAACAAGGATATGAATTAGTACATGACGGTTTTGCAAATGCTAATGATAAACGCTTTGACAGTGAAAAACAAACTGATCAAGTATTCTCAGTTCAATTAATCGAAAAAGTTATGACTGTCACAGCAGATGATCCTAAACCAATTGCTGGAAATCCATTGGTAGCAGGAGATGCATTGTCACCTGTTTGGCCTAAATCGGTTGAAAACTTAGATACACTGAGAAAAATGACCAAGCAGACCATTCACTACAAATATCTAAAAGATGGTAAAAAAGCTTTCAAAGATGTAGTTCGATCTGTAGTTTTTGAAAGAGTGGCGAGAGTTAACCTCGTTACTGGTGCAGTTATTTATGATAATTGGAAAATCACAAGAATTGATGATAAACCAGTAGCGTCAGTGGATACGACTGTTCATAAACCAAATGTCACTCCACAAGGAGTAACAACTATTGCAGCAACTCCTTCTAGTCTAGGGAATGGAATTTCTATCAAACCAGTTTTGACTGTTCCGAATCCAGTTGTTGCATCATCACCAATTGTTGCAAAACCCGTTGTACCGGTCAAGCCAGTAACACCGGTTAAACCAGCAGTGTCAACTCCGGCCAAGCCAGCGCCTGTCGTTAAACCAAAACCGGTAGCACCAGTAACACCTGTCAAACCAGTAGTTTCGACACCAGTAACTCCAGCGCCTGTTGCCACACCACAACCAGTTGCTCCAGTGAAACCAGTAGCACCTGCACCGGTAACACCTGTTAAACCAGTAGTATCTACTCCAGCTACACCAACACCAGCTGTGCAACCAAAGCCGGTAGCGACTACTGATTCAAAACCTAGCTTAACTCCAGCTGAAGCCTTGGCTGCAATTAAACCAACAGATTTTTCTTCACAAACATCTGTTAATAAGAAAACAGAGACAACACCTGTTCCTGGTGGAACGGCTACGACTACAACTACAACGACAACCACTGTTACCTCAAATGCGGCAACAGCAGGTCCAACAACACCGATTGTCACTATCACGACAAATGAGACCGAAACTCATTCAGAGGTGACAAGTGTCATTCATACTGGTACTACCAGCCACACGCATGTAGTCGGAGTTGTTACAAAACCAAATGTAGTTGTTACTCATCCAAAACCAAGTGTTCAGCCTAAACCGCATTTAACGAGACCTCATCATGGACCAGTACACCATGTTCCTTCACGTCCAGGTAAACAAGTTAAACCAATTAGAACTGGACCAGGAACTCGTGGTCATGCTAGAAGACATCGCTAAATATAAAGTGTTAATACTGATTTAACTAATAGGATAGTATTAGATAGCAAAAAAATGAGCAACTTTAAATTAAAAGTTGCTCATTTTGATATTAAAGACTTCTTAAAATTCTCTATTTTTTACTGAATCGCTGTGACCAAGTCTTGAGCTTGTTTTTCAAGTGAATTTAGGACTGATTCTTCGAGAACCAATTTTCCGTCTGCCCAAGCAGAGTCATTAACACGTGCAGCAGTGAAATCACCAACGACTTGTGTACGGATAAATGGCAAGAGGTCCTTGTAGATAGCGAAAAGTTGATTGTGACCTGCATTGGCTACAGATGATACTGTGACGAACTTGTCTTGAAGGGCAGAAGCGCCACGTGTATCAGACAAGTCAAGGGCACGAGATAGCCAGTCAAGCAAGTTTTTCACTGTACCAGGGATAGAGAAGTTGTAGACTGGAGAGAAGATCCAGATAGCATCTGCAGCGAGAACTGCTTCACGAGCAGCAGCTACAGCTGGATGTGTTGGAACTTCCAAATCTTGGCTGAAGAGAGGAAGGGCTGAATAATCGAGGTAGCTAACTTCTGCTTTACCAGCAAGTACTTTCTCAGCTTCGAGGGCCATTTGGTGGTTGAAAGAACCTTGGCGTAGTGATCCGACGATAAATAATACTTTTTTAGACATGATATGTCTCCTTTTTCTTAAATTTCCGAGAAATCTCTTGTTGTTATGAAATATATTACAACAATCCAAAACAACTTGCAAGAAATTTGCTCAGAGCTCATTTGAAAATTATAAAATTGCTGAAACTATAGTCACTGGCGACTGGAAAAGTAAGAACTGTTTATTTTGGATTATGGTTTGCATTTGGTTTTCGAAGAGTATTCTAACATTCTCTTGTAATATGATGACATAAGTGCTAAAATAAACAAGAAAACTAGCAATAGAAACCGCAGAACAGCTATTTTCCGGTATCATTTCATGAAAAATTAAACAAACAATAATGGCATTTCAAGAATGCTTCTAAAAGGGGTGGAGATCATGTAAGGCACAGATTAACAAGTGACAGACTAAAGAAATACGAATACACTTGTTAAGGAGAAAAGATGTTAATAAGAAATTATCGGAAAAATATTGGCCTGATGGCCGGAGTTGAGTTTTTTGCTTTTTTAGGGATTACCAGTTTTTGGATTCTCTTTCTTAGTCAAAATGGTATGTCTCTTTGGCAGATTGGACTTCTGGAGAGTATTTTTCATACTACCAGTCTTCTCTGTGAAATTCCATCTGGTATGTTAGCTGACCGCTATTCCTATAAGACCAACCTTTATTTAAGTCGTATAGCAGGGATTGTGTCTTCTATTCTTATGTTGGCTGGGCAGGGAAATTTTTGGATTTATGCGCTAGCTATGGCGATAAGTGCCTTGTCTTATAATTTTGATTCAGGCACAAGCGCAGCAATGGTCTATGACTCTACTGTAGAGGCTGGACTGAAGGAGCGCTATCTATCCATTTCAAGCTTTATGTCAGGAGTAGCCGAAGGAACTCGGTCTTTGGGGACAGTTTTGGCAGGATTTTTTGTCCATGGTCAATTACACCTGACCTACTATATCATGATTGCCACTTCTATCATAGTTCTTTTCCTGATTTGGATGCTGAAAGAGCCCAGTGTTAAGCTAGAAAAAGCTGATAGTGTGACCATGAGACAGATTATTTGGACTGTTAAGGAAGAGTTGAAGCGAAATCCTATGCTGTTTAACTGGATGATTTTGTCTCAGATTGTTGGTACACTCATGTGCATGTTTTATTTTTACTATCAAAATCAGTTACCAGATTTAAGTAGTTGGCAAATTTCAGCAGTTATGCTACTTGGTAGTCTCTTGAATATCGTTGCAGTTTATCTAGCGAGTAAGATTGGAAAGAGATATGCCGCCTTGAAGCTTTTCCCAATCCTCGTCCTACTGACTGGAGTTACCTACCTGCTGTCCTACTTTGGAACACCTCTAATCTATATTTTGATTTATTTGATTAGTAATGCTTTATATGCTCTTTTTCAGCCGATTTTTGACAATGATTTGCAAGAGCGCCTTCCAAGTGAAGTAAGGGCAACCATGCTGAGTGTCTACTCTATGATGTTTAGCCTAAGTATGATTGTGTTCTTCCCACTGACAGGGTGGTTGATTGATAATTTAGGCTTTGTAGTAACATTTCTTTATCTAGGATTCTTTTTAGTCTTGATTAGCCTTCTATTGACTATCTTTTTAGGAAAAATGGCTAAAAGAATGGATGATAAAGTGATTCCATAAATCAAAAAAATTACGAAAACTTGAGTGCCAAGCTCAGGTTTTTTAATAGGATGATTTTGGAGCTGTCTTTCATTTTTTTGCTCGGTTTTAACTAAGAAAAATTGGTTTACTTTGAAGGAAGAAATAAAATGCGATTGTTCTTGCATTCACTTGTAATAAAGCCCAATAGATGGTAAAATAGACGAGTGAAAAAAAGACAAAACAAAGCAAAAAATAATCTACTGTGGCAGTATGGTCTAGGGATGACGATTTTGTTTGTGGTTATCAGTGCTTCCTTTCTGTATCTGGTGTTTCTGGGTATGAAACCCTACCAAACAGCTAAAAGTGAAGGAGAAAAATTAGCTCAGCAGTATGCAGGATTAGAGCAGGCTGATCAGGTTGATTTATACAATGGCTTGGAATCCTATTACAGCGTTCTTGGTCGAAATAAACAGCAAGAATCACTTGCTGTCCTGATTGGAAAAGATGACCATAAGATTTACGTTTATCAGCTAAATCAGGGTGTTTCACAAGAAAAAGCAGAAGCTGTTTCTAAGGAAAAAGGCGCTGGTGAGATTGACAAGATTACCTTTGGCCGTTATCAAGACAAACCAATCTGGGAAGTTAAGTCAGGCTCTGATTTTTATCTAGTAGATTTTGAAACAGGAGCATTGGTCAATAAGGAGGGCCTATGAAACTATCCAACCGTGTTTTAGAAATGGAAGAAAGTGTGACCTTGGCTGCTGGAGCCCGTGCCAAAGCACTGAAGGCCGAGGGAAGAGATATTTTGTCTCTAACCTTAGGTGAGCCAGATTTCACTACTCCAAAAAATATCCAAGATGCCGCCATTGCATCGATTCAAGATGGGCGAGCTTCTTTTTATACAGTGACCTCAGGTCTGCCAGAACTCAAGGCTGCGGTCAATACCTACTTTGAGCGCTTTTACGGCTATTCTGTAGCGCCAAATCAAGTGACAGTCGCTGCTGGAGCTAAGTATTCTCTCTATACCTTCTTTATGGCTGTGGTCAATCCAGGTGATGAAGTTATCATCCCAACCCCATACTGGGTCAGCTATGGAGATCAGGTTAAGATGGCAGAGGGTGTGCCAGTCTTTGTTCCTGCTAAGGAAGACAATCACTTTAAGGTAACTGTAGAGCAGTTAGAAGCAGCTTGTACAGACAAGACCAAGGTTTTGGTGCTGAATTCGCCATCCAATCCGACAGGTATGATTTATACTCGTGAAGAACTCTTGGAAATCGGAAACTGGGCTGTAGAAAAGGATATTCTCATCCTAGCAGATGATATCTATGGGCGCTTGGTCTATAATGGTCATGAGTTTACACCGATTTCTAGCCTATCGGAAGCGATTCGCAAGCAAACGGTAGTCATCAATGGTGTATCTAAAACCTATGCCATGACTGGTTGGCGGATTGGCTATGCCGTCGGAGAAGCAGACATTATCGCTGCAATGTCCAAGATTGCAGGTCAAACAACCTCCAACCCTTCAGCAGTAGCCCAGTATGCAGCAGTTGAAGCTCTATCAGGCGAGCAAGATACTGTAGAAAGCATGCGTCAGGCTTTTGAAGAACGTCTCAATACCATCTATCCCCTTCTTGCTGAGGTCCCTGGTTTTGAAGTCGTTAAGCCACAAGGAGCCTTCTATCTCTTCCCGAATGTCAAAAAGGCCATGGAGATGAAAGGCTATACGGATGTGACAGAATTTACAACGGCTATCCTAGAAGAAGCTGAAGTAGCCTTGGTAACAGGAGCAGGCTTCGGAGCGCCAGAAAATGTGCGCCTCAGCTATGCGACAGACCTAGACACGCTTAAAGAAGCAGTTAAACGCTTGAAAGAATTTATGGAAAAATAAAAGAAAAGGAAAAATAATGACAAAACGTGTAACGATTATTGATGTAAAAGACTATGTTGGTCAGGAAGTGACGATTGGCGCTTGGGTTGCCAACAAATCAGGAAAAGGGAAAATCGCCTTCTTGCAATTGCGTGATGGAACAGCCTTCTTCCAAGGTGTAGCCTTTAAACCAAACTTTGTCGAAAAATTTGGTGAAGAAGTGGGACTTGAGAAGTTTGATGTCATTAAACGCTTGAGCCAAGAAACTTCTGTTTATGTGACAGGAATTGTCAAAGAAGACGAACGTTCTAAGTTTGGCTATGAATTGGACATTACAGACATCGAAGTGATCGGTGAATCTCAAGACTACCCAATCACACCAAAAGAACACGGAACAGACTTCTTGATGGACAACCGTCACTTGTGGCTCCGTTCTCGTAAACAAGTAGCGGTGATGCAAATCCGTAACGCTATTATCTATGCAACTTATGAGTTCTTTGACAAGAACGGCTTTATGAAATTTGACAGCCCAATTCTTTCAGGAAATGCTGCGGAAGACTCAACAGAACTCTTTGAAACTGACTACTTCGGAACGCCAGCCTACTTGAGCCAATCAGGTCAGCTTTACCTAGAAGCAGGTGCTATGGCTCTTGGTCGTGTCTTTGACTTTGGTCCAGTATTCCGTGCTGAAAAATCAAAAACGCGCCGTCACTTGACTGAGTTCTGGATGATGGACGCAGAGTACTCATACTTGACACACGATGAGTCACTTGACTTGCAAGAAGCTTATGTAAAAGCTCTTCTTCAAGGTGTTCTTGACCGTGCGCCTCAAGCTTTGGAAACCTTGGAACGTGATATAGAGCTCTTGAAACGCTACATTGCAGAGCCATTCAAACGTATCACTTATGATCAAGCTATTGACCTCTTGCAAGAGCATGAAAATGATGAGGACGCTGATTACGAGCATCTTGAGCATGGAGATGACTTTGGTTCACCACACGAAACGTGGATTTCAAACCACTTTGGTGTGCCAACATTTGTCATGAACTATCCAGCAGCCATTAAGGCCTTCTACATGAAACCAGTTCCTGGAAATCCAGAGCGCGTGCTTTGTGCAGACTTGCTTGCTCCAGAAGGCTATGGAGAAATCATCGGTGGGTCTATGCGTGAGGAAGACTATGATGCCCTTGTTGCTAAGATGGATGAACTTGGCATGGATCGTACAGAGTATGAATTTTACCTTGATCTTCGTAAATACGGTACAGTTCCACATGGAGGATTTGGTATCGGTATCGAACGTATGGTAACTTTTGCAGCAGGAACAAAACACATCCGTGAAGCTATTCCATTCCCACGTATGTTGCACCGTATTAAACCGTAAATAAAAAATCAAAGTAAAAGGTCATATTGGCCTTTTATTTTTTGTCATGAAGTCACCTAAAATACAGATTAATATATATATATATATATATATAGAAATTTACATATTTTGTATATAAATGTAGACATTCTAATTGAAATAATGTTATAATGTAGGGTAGGGATTAAGTACCTAAGTGTAGCTACTTTAATGTGTAAATTTAGCTGAGAATGGGGGCGTTATTGAAATACTTGGGCGTAATTCCGCAATTAACATTTATTTTAAAAAGGAGATCATATGTATTCAAGAATGGATAAATACAATGGACAAAAAGTCCAACGCTTTTCAATCCGTAAGTACAGTTTTGGTGCAGCATCAGTAGCTGTAGCAGCTTACATGATGTTTGGTGGGGCAGCGACTGTTCAGGCTCACGAGCAAGGTGCATCACCTACAGTGACTAGCGAACAGGTTAACCCTGATGCTGGAAATCAAGCAGATTCAAGCAAGCCTCAAGCTTCAACATACACTGCTACGCCAACTGTGGAAGCACAAACAGCTGAGCAACCAGCAGCCCAAGCTACAGCAACACCAGCTCCTGAGGTAGCACCAGCAGAAACACCAAAAGTTGCAGAAGCACCAGCTGCAAAGGCTGATACAAGCAAGTTGGAAGCAGCTATTGCTCGTTTAGAAGCGGCTTTAGAAAAAGCAGCATCAACTGAAAAAACAGCTTCAGCTATTGAGTCTGCAAAAGCAGAATTAGCAAATGCAAAAGCTGTAGCTGCAAATAACGCAGCAACAAAAGAAGAAGTAGCAAAAGCTACATCAGCAGTAAACGGAAAAGCTTTCGTTGTTGAAAGTATGCCAAAAGCAACTGCAGAAAAGAAAGAAGAAAAAGAAAACAAAAACCAAGATCCACGTAATGGTCAAGCGATTCCTGGTCAAGGTGAAAGTGGATTTAGAACAGTAGATACAACTGCAGCTAACTCGGCAGAAGAAGCAGCTAAATACAAGGGTATTAGAGATGCTGCTATTCCAGAGTTGCAAGCAAATATTGATAAAATTCAAGCTCAAATAGCAAAAGAAGAAGCGCTACCTGCGAATAAAAAAGATCAATTTAAAATTGATGTTTTAAAAGGTATTAAACAAAAAGCAGAAAATGTTATTACAACTGCAAATGCTGCGGATGCAACATCAGCTCAAGCGATGAGCCAACAAGCAGAAGCTGTCAAATCTGAACGTGACTTATTAGCGCTATACTTAAACGGAAAAACTGAATTAGGCGCCCCAACAAGTGAAAACCATGCTGGTTACGGTAACAACCCTAAAAACGGTGTATTCGAAAGCTTAAAAGAAGGTTTCGGAGACAAAGTAACATTTACTGATGCAGATAAAAAATCAGAAACAATTGCTACTCAATATGAAAGTGGACGTGACATTACTAATAAAGTAAACAATGTTCCAGGCGCAAAAGACCCAATCGGTAGTGCAACATATAACTGGCAAGAAAAAACTATCACAAAAGCTGATGCAGAAGCTGGTGTGTTAAATGGTTGGAAAATTGAAAAAGGTGAAAAAGTTAATGCGGTTAAACCACTTGATGTAACAAATGTTACAGATAAAGATGGACAACCAAGTACTCGTGAAGTTCCTAAATCAAAAATCTATTCAAACGATGGAGAATTGAAAAAATACCAAACATCAGGTGAAAATAGTTATGTCAATGGTAGTGGTGCTGTTCCTTCAGTAACACCAACAATTGATGTAATGAGAACAAATGCGTTTGGTGAAGTTAAAAACCGTGATTACTATCTTGAATTAGGAAGCAAAGGAACAACTCTTTCTAAAGAATTTGATGTGAACGGAAATTCTCGTCTAAATGTTAACTTAATTCATAGTGCTGCATATGGTGGTTCAACATCAACATCAGCAGGTGAAAGAGTTAAATTAACAATCGTAGATGCATTCACTGGTAAAGAAATCAAACCAGTTGAAGGTAAAGATGGTCCTTTACCAACTGAACAAGCGGCTTTAGCTGCTAATGGATGGAACCACCTAGACCGTATTTATGATATTCCAGCGGAAACTACAAAAATTAAAGTGTTAATTGAAGCAGGAAGTCAAGGAACAAATAGTTTAATTAATGATAACAACATCAATATTAAAGATGGTTACTTAATCGGTGGTATTGGTATCGCAACTGCACCAGCTGCTGAAGTAGTAACAAATATTCGTTCAGAAGGTAAAACTGGTGAATATGGTTATACAAAAGACACTATTTATGAAAAAGGTCAAAAAGGTAACCTTGATATCGATATTAAAAACACTGGTGGAATGAATATTGACTATTATGCTGCATCTAATGTTGAAGTAACGGTAGAAGTTCCTAAAGGTGTAGTATTAGAAGATAAAATCTATAATGCTAATGGTGGATCAAACTGGTTAGGAAATGTTTGGGCAAATACGATCAAATGGGTTCCTAACGATCCAAGTGATAACTCAAAAGGTGGAAAATTAACGTATAACGTACCAGCAGGAAATCGTATGGCTGCTGCAGAGAAAAACTCTCGTACAACAAGTATTCCATTTACAGCTGCAGATAACTTCGTAGGGCCAGCTGACTTTAAAGTTACAGTTAAGAGTGGATTTGGAGATACAGATGCAGAAGGAAACAGACTGTACTCATATACTGCACATGGAACAAAACCGCCTTACGAAAATGAATTTAACCGTAATGGTTTGGCTGATTCAGATAATCCTGACCACAAATATGGTAAAGTAATCTTTATTAATAGTTTACAAACTAACTCAGTTATTACAGTACCAATTAACACGAATGATGAACAATTAAAAGCAATCGCTTATGCAAAAGCACAAGAAGCTATTAAATCTCCAGAATTCACAAAATTATTAACAGACGTTACTGGTACAGCTACATTAGGTGATTCTAATGGTTCAACTTTTGTTAATAAAGATAAAATCGCAATTACAAAAGTAGCAGAAGATGGTCGTGGGGTTGTTAAAGTACCTGTAACTTATACAGTAGATGGTAAAACATTTGAAACAACTGTTGACATTGAAGTAAACGTTGTTGAATCTAAGACAAAACCTATTGTAGTATTTGAAGGCGATGAAATTACACCAGCTAGCGTTAAAGAAAAAGTTGAGCCAAGTGAGATTGATGGCAAAAAAGGTACAGCTAATGAACCAAAATCAAGTGATATCTTTAAAACGAACGGAAAAGCTGGAGAGTCAGGATTAAAGATTCCAACAACAGTTACTCACAATGTAGATGGAACTGAAGTTACAGAAGATGTAACAGTACCAGTTACAGTTCTTCCTAGAACAGAAGGTGAAGTTGACGTACCTAAAGGAGCTACTCCAGATAAAGTTAAGGATACTTTAAAAGCTAAAGCAGAAGAGTTAATTAAAACTCCAGACTTCCCAGCAAAAGTGCCAGAAGGATACACTGTTACAGTAGGAGAAATTCCAGAATTACCTGCTGATATAGCAAATAAAAAAGGTGAGCCTGTAGTTGTAAAAGTTCCAGTAACATTTACATCTCCAGACGGAACAACTTATACTTCAGAAATTCCAGTAACAGTTAACGTAAAAGGTTCAGAAGTGAAACCTGTATACGTAGTGGAAGGAAATCAACCAAAACCAGCAGATGTTAATGAAGCAATTACACCTGATAAAGGTGGAAATGTTACTCCTGTAACTGAAGCTGACATCAATAAAGATGTTCCTACAGATAAAGTTAAAGTTGGAGCAACTGATTTAACTGTTAAAGCAACTGTTAAATATCCAACTGGTGATGAAACGGTAGATGTTCCAGTGAAAGTATTACCAAAAGCAACACCAACAGGTGTAACAGTAGTTAAAGATACTGATGATACTGCTTTAACAAATGCTGTAAAAGAAAAAGCAACTGAAGCTGTAAGTAAATTAACAAACTTACCAGATGGAATCACTGCTTCATTAGATGAGAGAGAAACTTCTTACACATTACCAAAAACAGACTCAAATGGGGATAAAGATACAGTTCCTGTAAAAGTGTTATATAAAGATGATAAAGGTAATGTAGTTGGTGAAGATACAATTAATGTACCAGTTAAAGTAGTAAGTTCAACACCAAAACCAGTAGTAGTGTTTGAAGGTGAAACACCAAAATTAGACAAAGATTCAGTGACACCAGGTGAAGGTGGAAAAGTTGGAGAACCAACAAAATTACCTGAAACAGCTGGAAAAGCTGGAAAAACAGATGTAGCAGTTGATGTACCAGTAACTTACGACAATGGAAAAGTAACTGAAACAGTTAAAGTACCAGTAACCGTATTACCAGTAGCAAAATCTGATGTAACAGTAGTTAAGAATACTACTCCAGACAAACTGAAAGAATTAGCAAAAGATAAAGCTAAAGAAGCAGTTGAAGCAGCAGATTTCAAATCTAAATTACCAAATGGCGCGAAAGTAACTGTTGGTGATGTAACTGAAGATGTATTAGCTAAAATAACAGCTGAAAAAGGTACAAACACAGGAACTGTTAATGTACCAGTAACCTACACAGTTGATGGAAAAGACTACACAACTACAATCCCAGTAACAGTAAATGTTAAAGGTTCAGATGTTAAACCTGTATACGTTGTAGAAGGTGACAAACCAAAAGCTGATGATGTAAACAAAGCAATCACACCGGATACAGATGGAACTACAACACCTGTAACTGATGAAGACATCAACAAAGATATTCCAACAACTGAAGGTAAAGTAGGTTCTCCAGATGTTAAAGTTACTACTAAAGTAACTTATAAAGATGGTGGAGACGAAGAAGTAACAGTACCTGTAACAGTATTACCAAAAGTTAAACCAGAAGGTGTAACAGTACCAAAAGACGCTGATAAGACTGAATTAGCAAAAGTTGTTAAAGAAAAAGCTCAAGAAGCAGCTAAAAAACTTAATGGTCTTCCAGACGGTGTAACTGTTACTGTAACAGATGTTAATACAACTCCTGGAACAGATAAAACAGGTGAACAAACACCAGCAACTGTAACAGTTGAATACAAAGATAAAGATGGAAACAAAATCACTAAAGTGATTGAAGTACCAGTAAATGTTGTGTCTTCAACTCCGCCAGCAGTAGTAGTGTTTGAAGGTGACACACCAAATTCTGAAGATATTAAGAAAGGTATTACACCAGGTGAAGGTGGAAAAGTAGGAGACCCTACAAAAGTTCCATCTACAGTAGGAAAAGCAGGGGATAAAGACGTTGAAGTAGAAGTACCAGTAACTTATGAAAATGGTAAATTCAAAGAAAACGTTAAAGTACCAGTAACAGTATTACCAAAACCAAAAGCTGGAGAAGTTGTTGTACCAAAAGATCTTTCAGAGAAAGAATTAAAAGATAAAGTTGGTAAAGATGCAGAAAATGCAATCAACAACGAAGAATTCAAGAAAAAACTTCCTGAAGGAGCAACTGTTAAAGTTGATTTAACAAATGTTACAGTACCAAAAACTTCAGAACCAGGAAAAGCTGGAGAAGTAGAAATACCAGTGATTTATACTGTAGGTGGTAAAGAGTACAAAACAACAGTTAAAGTACCAGTAACAGTAGTAGAAGGTAAAGAACAACTTGTACCAAAAGGTGACAAACCAGATCCAAAAGATAACATTACACCAGGAAATTACCCAGACGGAGCTACATTCGAATACGATACACCAGTAGACACTTCTAAACCAGGTAAAAAAGAGGCTGTAGTCATCGTTAAGGATAAAGATGGTAAAGAAATTGTACGAGTTCCTGTAGTAGTTAATGTGGTAGAACCAAAAGTTACACCAATTATCGTTCCAGAAAGAACTAAATTAACTAAAAAAGATGTAGAAAAACACATCGAAATCCCAGGAGTAACTGGATGGGAAATCGTTGGGGAACCAGAACTTCCTGAAACATTCCCTGCAGGTGTAAGACCATCAGCAACCGTTACAGTTAAATTACCAAACGGTAAAACAATCAAAGTACAAGTACCAGTTATTGCAACTCCAACTACAACACCAATTGTTGTACCTCAAGGAACAACAATTACACCAGATGATGTTAAGAAACACGTTGATATTCCTAAAGAATCTGGATGGGAAATTATTGAAGTTGGAGAAATCCCAACAACTGAAACACCTGGAGATAAAACAGCTGTTAAAGTGAAGGTGAAATTACCAACTGGAGAAGTGGTTGAACTAGAAGTTCCTGTAAAAGTTACACCTAAAGAGTCTACAGATCTTATTCCGGCACCAGTTCAGCCTGATCAAGTTGTGACTTACTATGTAGATGAAAATGGTAAAACTATTTCTCCAAGCGAAAACGGCGCACAAGCTCCTAAGGCTATTTCTGGATATGAATACCAAACAACTACAAAAGATCCAAATGGAAATCTTGTACACCACTACAAGAAAGTGGCAACGCCACAACCTGCTGGACCAACTGCTCCTGAACAACCTGCAGCTCCAACAGCTCCAGCAGAACCAGGACAACCAGCAACACCAAATCAAACTCAACCAGCGGCACCAGCTCAAGCAGATGCAACAGTAGCAACTGATACAACTGCTAAACCAGCAACACCTAAATATGTTGAAGGTCAAAAAGAATTGCCTAACACTGGTACAGAAGATCATGCTAGCCTAGCAGCACTTGGACTTCTTGGAGTATTGAGTGGATTTGGTCTTGTGGCACGCAAGAAAAAAGAAGACTAAAAACTTATAGTTTTTGAGAAGATGATTCGTCATCTTCTTTTTTTTGATGTTAAAATCGAAGAAATAGTATAGATTCATTTTTGAGATGATGCTTTACTGACTTCTTTTGTGCATTTTTATGCAATATATATATATATTCAAGTGTATTCAGAAAGAGCTGATAATATTAATTTTTTGTACCTAGGACACAGAAATAATATAAATAAATCGAATATAAACGAGACATATTTATTGACGAGTTAATTTTATTTATGATAGAATAATATAGTTGATTTTATAAAACAAACATATAGATTTATATGTAATTTTAGACTTTTAGATTGAGATAAAAAGGAGAAACCATGTATTCAAGAATGGAAAAATACCATGGTAGAAGAGCCCAGCGCTTTTCTATTCGTAAGTATAGCTTTGGTGCCGCAAGTGTTCTATTGGGAACGGCACTTGTTTTAGGTGCTAATGGAGTACGAGCTGATGAGACTACACCTTCAGTAAAACCGGCTACTTCTGAACTATCAAATTCAGATAAAAATCTTTCGGGTTCGACTTTGTCAACACCTGTTGTTGAAGAACTTCCAGAATTAAAGATTGATGATGTAAAAGCGGAAGAAAAACCTGAAGCTAAAGAAGATGCTAAACCTGCAGCAACACCAGTGGAAGAAAAAGAAGTTACTGAAACGACTGCAGATAAAACTGATAAAAAATTAGAAACAGATGTAAAAGAAAAATCTGATAAAGAGCAAGCTGACAAAAAAGAAGCAGATAAAGAAAAAACTGACAAAGAAACATCTGAAAAAGTTGAAACAGAAAAAACACAAGATGATGTGAAGACAGTTCTTACTCAATTGACTTCAGAAGCTGATGTAATGGCAACAGTAGCCTCAAATTTCTCAGATAAAGAAGTGAAAGATGTTGAAGCTAAACAAAAATTGTCAGCTGCAGTTGCTGCAGTGAAGCTTGAAGCAGTAGCATCTAAAGGTTTACTTTCATCTGATGCTTCTAAAGACCAAATGGTAGCTCAAGTGAATCGTCTTTCTGCCGCAATCGAAGCAGTCTATGCTGAAATGAAACGTGCAGGTCATGCAGGTAAAGTAGAAGCTGTGTTGGGAGCGACAGATGGTAAATCACAAACAATCACTGGTAAAGGAGTTGTTCGTGAAGGTAAAGCAGTAGTAAACGTTCAAAATGCATATATTACTATGAACCCTGAAAATACAAAACCATTATCTTGGGGGATACAAGTAGCATTTGACACATCTAAAGCTCAAGCTGGAGATACAACAACGATTGAACTTAAAAACTTAGCAGCGTTTGGAGGTTCATTTAAAAAAGGAACAAAGATTACAGCAACAGATGGAACAGTAATAGGAGAAGTAACTGAGGCTGCCCAAAGCAATTCCACTGGTAATAAAGGTACTACAAGTCCATATTGGGCACAACGTATGAAAGCTGGTATGACATATGAAGAACGTCTAAAAGAACAACCTCCTATTGCAAACGAAGTAGGTACTGTTACATACACTATTAAATGGAATGATAAAGCGAAAGATTATGCTTTAACTACATATAATGTCGAGTATTTAACAGGGAACGCATATCAAGCGCCACAAATTTCTAAAGATACAGACTACGTTGCTTCAATATCGGTTGATGGTCAAAAAGTTATTGAGCATACTTATACTAATAAGGCAACTAAACCAAGTTCTCAGAAACAATCAACAGGAGTGTCGTTAACGCCTAATAGTGGTTTAACATATGAGGGTGCAAAACTTGTCAAACAAAATGATACATTAACATTAAACACAGATACAGATGTAAGATACGGAAAAGGGTCAAAATTCACTGTAAAATTACCTAATACTGAATTTAACTACTTTAAGGAAATTGAAGGAAGTAAAAATACCGTATCAAATACTAATAAAGATGACAGCGTAACATACAGACCTTCAGATCGTTTTGCAAATGCAAAACCTAATGAAAATAATGTCTGGATCCTTCAAGATGGTCGTGATACTAACTTTACCTTAAAAGCGACTGTAAAATCACCTACAGAAGTAGAATTTGAAGTTGTAGATGGTGCTATTCAAGAAGGTTCTACAGTTTCTGTAGATTTAGCGAAACTTGGAGTCAAGAGAGAAATTACGAATAGAACATTTACAGATGAGTTCTCAAAACTTAAGTATGATGACTTAGGTCGTGTAACTAAAGGAAGTTCTGTTGGTAACGATAAAACTGCAGGAACTCTTACAGTAACAGGTGGTACACCACTTGAAGGTGAAAAAGAAGATATAACTACAAAGGTTAATAATGGATGGGAAGTTAATGCTTCACCAGCAGGTTCGACAGCTGTTGAAACAGGTGCTGTTACATTAACACTGACAGATTTAGAAACTGGAAAAATCATTGGTTATACACCAACTGAATACAAAGGTGATGCGAGTCTTAAAGAAGATGGAACTTATGAAACCAAGAATATCCTAGGTAAAAAATACGATGTTACTAATCAACTACCGGATACCATTAAGACGGTTAATGAAACAGATTATATTCTAGCGGATATACCACCAAAAGGGCCAGCAGGAACAATTAATGTTAGTGATAAACGTGTTCGTGATATTATGACTCCAGATGAGATTACGGCTACAGGTTTGAACCCTAACGCTTATGTAAACAATGTAATTTATTCATACGTTAAGAAAACAAAAGTAGAAGAAGTAAACCGTACAATTAAATTTGTATATGCAGAAAATGTTGCAGACCTAGCAGGTACTGAGGTATTCCCATCACAAAAACAAACTGTAAGTTACACAGGTAAAGTAAAATTAACTGCAGACGGGAAAGCAGTAGTCGACACTAACGATAAACCAATCTACATTGATTGGAATGGTACTAATGGTCAAAGCACTGACCTTCCAGAACTTGCAGTACCTCAAAAAGAAGGTTACATCGCAAGTGTTGAAAAAGTCCCGGTACAAGCAACAACAGCTACAGATGAAGATTACGAATATGTTGTTAAATATACAGCAATCCAAAAAGCGAAAACAACATTTGTAGACGAAAAAGGAAATGCAATTCCAGGAGTAGCTGAAATTACTGAACAAGGTGGATCAGAAACTCCATTAACAAAAGAAGCTGATGTTAAAGCTAAAATCGCAGAACTTGAAAACAAAGGATATGAATTAGTATCTAATACATACCCAGAAGGTGGTAAGTTCGATAAAGATAAAGACACTGATCAAGAGTTCAAAGTAACACTTAAAGCTAAAGAAGTTACAGTAACACCAGATCAACCAAAAACACCAGGAACTCCAGTAGATCCAAACAATCCAGACGGACCTAAATACCCAGCTGGATTAGAAGAAAAAGATCTAAACAAAACTGTTACACGTACAATCACTTATGTGTACGAAGATGGAACTCCAGTGTTAAATGAAGATGGAACACCAAAAACAGTAACACAAGAAGCTAAATTCACACGTGAAGCTAAAGTCAACTTGGTTACAGGTGAGGTTACATACGGAGACTGGTCAGAAGCTAAAGACTTACCTGAAGTGAAATCACCAGTAGTAACAGGTTTCTTAGCTGATAAAGCAAGTGTTCCAGTAGTAAATGTAACTGGAGATTCAAAAGATATTACGGAAGTAGTAACATACAAACCACTTGGTTCATGGGTACCAAATATCCCAGGACAACCAACAAACCCAATCAAATATCCAAATAATCCAGATGATCCAACACAACCAGGTAAACCAACAGAAGTGTTACCATATGTACCAGGATTCACACCGAAGGATAAAGATGGAAATCCACTTAAACCAGTAGATCCAACAGATCCAACAAAAGGATATATCGTACCAGATCTTCCAACAGATCCAAGTCAAGACACACCAATCAACTACGTAAAAGATACGCAAAAAGCTAAGACTACTTTCGTAGATGAAAAAGGAAACCCAATTCCAGGAGTAGCTGAAATTACTGAAGAAGGTGATTCAGATGCACCATTAACAAAAGAAGATGAAGTTAAAGCTAAGATCAAAGAACTTGAAAACAAAGGATATGAATTAGTATCTAATACATACCCAGAAGGTGGTAAGTTCGATAAAGATAAAGATACAGATCAAGAGTTCAAAGTAACACTTAAAGCTAAAGAAGTTACAGTAACACCAGATCAACCGAAAACACCAGGAACTCCAGTAGATCCAAACAATCCAGATGGACCTAAATACCCAGCTGGCTTGGAAGAAAAAGATCTAAACAAAACAGTCATACGTACAATCACATATGTGTACGAGGATGGAACTCCAGTGTTAAATGAAGACGGAACTCCAAAAGTTGTTACTCAAGAGGCTAAGTTCACTCGTGAAGCTAAGGTTAACTTGGTAACAGGTGAAGTGACTTATGGAGACTGGACACCAGCACAAGACTTAGCAGAAGTTAAATCACCAGTAGTTAAAGGATACTTAGCTGATAAAGTAACAGTACCAACTACAAAAGTAACTGCGGATTCAAAAGATACTAAAGAAGTAGTAACCTACAAACCACTTGGTTCATGGATTCCAAACATTCCAGGACAACCAACTAACCCAATCAAGTATCCAAATGATCCAGCAGATCCAACAAAACCAGGAAGTGATAAACCAGTTCTTCCATACGTACCAGGTCACACACCTGTTGATGGAAACGGACAACCACTTAAACCAGTAGATCCAAAAGATCCATCAAAAGGATACGAAGTACCAAATGTTCCAACTAATCCAGGTGAAGATACACCAATCAATTACGTAGCGAACAATGCGAACTTAGTAGTTAAATATGTAGATGAAAACGGTAAAGAGCTTCTACCTTCAGAAACTACAGAAGGTAAAGTAGGTGATGAGTACGCTACAAGTGGAAAAGTTATTACTGGATACGTATTGGAACGTGTAGAAGGTGAAGCTAAAGGTAAGATTGGAGAAAACGGTACAACAGTAACTTATGTTTACAAACCGCTTGGTTCATGGATTCCAAACATTCCAGGTCAACCAACTAACCCAATCAAGTATCCAAATGATCCAGTAGATCCAACAAAACCAGGAAGTGATAAACCAGTTCTTCCATACGTACCAGGTCACACACCTGTTGATGGAAACGGACAACCACTTAAACCAGTAGATCCAAAAGATCCATCAAAAGGATACGAAGTACCAAATGTTCCAACTAATCCAGGTGAAGATACACCAATCAACTACGTAGCAAACAAAGCTAACCTAGTAGTTAAATATGTAGATGAAAACGGTAAAGAGCTTCTACCTTCAGAAACTACAGAAGGTAAAGTAGGTGATGAGTACGCTACAAGGGGAAAAGTTATTACTGGATACGTATTGGAACGTGTAGAAGGTGAAGCTAAAGGCAAGATTGGAGAAAACGGTACAACAGTAACTTATGTTTACAAACCACTTGGTTCATGGGTGCCAAATATCCCAGGTCAACCAACAGACCCAATCAAGTATCCAAACGATCCAACAGATCCAACCAAACCAGGTAACGACAAACCAGTTCTTCCATACGTACCAGGTCATACACCTGTTGATGGAAATGGACAACCGCTTAAACCAGTAGATCCAGCAGATCCAACAAAAGGATACATCAGTCCAGATATCCCAACAAATCCAGGTGATGATACACCAATTAATTACATTCCAAATGTAACTCCAAATGTAGATCAGGGTGGTTATACTCCGCAACCACAACCGCAACCTGAACAAGTTGTGACTTACTATGTAGACGAAAATGGTAAAGATATCGCACCAAGTGAAAAAGGAGCACAAGCTCCAAAAGGAATTTCAGGTTACGAATACGTAACAACTACGAAAGACCTTAATGGAAATCTTGTACACCATTATAAGAAAGTAGCAACACCACAATCAGTTCCAACAACACCAGAGACTCCTGAACAACCAGTAGCCCCAGTGCAACCGGAACAGCCAACAAATCCAACCCAACCAGCAATTCCTGTGCAACCAACAAGTCCAGCTAATGAAACAGTAGCGACTGATGTTGCTGATAAACCAGAAACCCCTAAATATGTTGATGGTCAAAAAGAATTGCCTAACACGGGTACAGAAGCTAACGCTAGCCTCGCAGCGCTTGGACTTCTTGGAGCCCTAAGTGGATTTGGACTTCTTGCTCGCAAGAAAAAAGAGGACTAAAAACTCATAGTTTTTGAGAAGATGATTCGTCATCTTCTTTTTTTATTTAAGTGTTTTTACTTGCGTAAAAAAATGTTTTCTAGTATAATAGTTTATTGTGAGCGAACCTCACTTACCCCTTGTAAAGTCTTGGGGTCATTAGACCAAAAGGAGGAACATATCAATGGCTAAATACGAAATTCTTTATATTATTCGTCCAAACATTGAAGAAGAAGCTAAAAACGCTTTGGTAGCACGTTTTGACTCTATTTTGACTGACAACGGTGCAACTGTTGTTGAATCAAAATCTTGGGAAAAACGTCGTCTTGCATACGAAATCAAAGATTTCCGTGAAGGACTTTACCACATCGTTAACGTTGAAGCAAACGACGACGTAGCTCTTAAAGAGTTTGACCGTCTTTCAAAAATCAACGCTGACATTCTTCGTCACATGATCGTCAAAACTGACGCTTAAGAAGGTAAACTATGATTAACAATGTTGTACTTGTAGGGCGTATGACACGTGACGCTGAGTTGCGTTATACCCCATCAAATGTAGCAGTTGCGACTTTTACTCTTGCAGTAAACCGTACATTTAAGAGTCAAAATGGTGAACGTGAGGCTGATTTTATCAATGTCGTTATGTGGCGCCAACAGGCTGAAAACCTTGCTAACTGGGCTAAAAAAGGCTCACTTATCGGGGTGACAGGTCGTATCCAGACTCGTAGTTACGATAACCAGCAAGGACAACGTGTATACGTGACAGAGGTCGTGGCTGAGAATTTCCAAATGTTGGAAAGCCGTAGTGTGCGTGAGGGTCACACAGGTGGAGCTTATTCTGCACCAAGTTCAAACTATTCAGCGCCTACAAATTCAGTACCAGACTTTTCACGTGATGAAAATCCATTTGGAGCAACAAATCCTTTGGATATTTCAGATGATGATTTACCATTCTAATGGACAACTAAAATTATAAAGGAGAAAAAACATGGCTCAACAACGTCGTGGCGGATTCAAACGCCGTAAAAAAGTTGATTACATCGCAGCAAACAAAATTGAATATGTTGATTACAAAGATACTGAGCTTCTTAGCCGTTTCGTTTCAGAACGTGGGAAAATCCTTCCTCGTCGTGTAACAGGAACTTCAGCTAAAAACCAACGTAAAGTAACAACAGCTATCAAACGCGCTCGCGTAATGGCTTTGATGCCTTTCGTAAACGAAGATTAAAGAAAAGACCCTGACGGGTCTTTTTTTCACGAGCTTTGAAATGAGAGAGCGAGTTGGGGTCCAGTGGACCTCTTTTTCAGACCCTGACGGGTCTTTTTTTCACGAGATAGTTTTTTTCTGATCTTGGCGTGCTATAATGGTGATAGAAAGAGTAAAGGTGGGTAAGACAAAGATGGATTGTACGATTAGAAATATGATTAAGTCTGATATTGAATCCTTATCTCATGGATTTATGAATCAAGGTTGGCCTGATAGAGAAGAAATCTTAGCTAACTATTTTTGTGAGCAAGCAAGGGGTGGTAGAGAAATCTTGGTAGCGACTATGAATGGAGTAGTGGCGGGTTATATTACGATTTTACCTTTGGCTAAAGATGGGCCTTTTGCGTCAACCTGTCCAGAGATTTCAGATTTCAATGTGTTTGAACCATTTAGAAATAAAGGTATAGGAAATAGGCTCTTAGAAGAAGCAGAACAACGAGTTAAGCGTTTTTCTGGTACAGTATGTCTAGGTGTAGGTTTGCACTTGGGATATGGTCCTGCCCAGAGAATGTATATCAAACGAGGCTATATTCCAGATGGGACAGGTGTCTGGTATAGAAATAAACCGCTAGAAATGGGTGCAAGTTGTCAAAATGATGATGATTTAGTTTTATACTTATCCAAGGACTTACAATAAAACTGGAAACTCTTTGAAAATAGGGGATTTAGCTACTTTATGGTATAATGGAAAGAGTTAGATTGAAAGAGGTAGTGAGATGGATGCCAAATTAAGATATAAGGCAAAGAAGATCAAGATTGTCTTTTTTGATATTGATGATACATTGCGGAATTCAAAGACGGGTTTTATTCCAGATTCAATCCCAACTGTCTTTAAGCAACTACGTGAGAAAGGAATCTTGACAGGTATTGCTTCTGGACGAGGGATTTTTGGTGTTGTGCCAGAGATTCGTGAACTCAATCCTGACTTTTTTGTAACCTTAAATGGGGCCTACATCGAAGATAAAAAAGGTCAGGTTATTTACCGACATCAGATCGAGAAGTCAGATGTTGAGGAGTATATCTCTTGGGCTAAGCAAGAAGGAATTGAGTATGGCTTGGTTGGGAGTCATGATGCCAGGTTATCGACTCGCACCGATATGATTAGTGAAGCTATCAATCCAATTTACCCTGACTTAGATGTGGATCCCGATTTCCATGAGAAAGAAGACATCTATCAGATGTGGACTTTTGAAGATAAAGGAGATGACTTGCACTTGCCTGACAGTCTCTCTGATAAACTTCGCATGGTTCGTTGGCATCAACATTCGTCTGATATCGTGCCGATTTCAGGCTCCAAAGCGACGGGGGTGGAAAAGGTTGTGGAACACCTTGGCTTGAAACCAGAGAACGTCATGGTTTTTGGAGATGGGCTGAATGACTTGGAACTCTTTGATTATGCTGGAATCAGCGTTGCCATGGGAATTTCCCATGATAACATCAAAGAAAAAGCAGATTATATTACAAAAACGTTAGAAGAAGATGGTATTTTTAATGCCTTAGAAAGATTTGGTATGGTAGAAAAAGAATTGCATTTCCCACAAGTAGACATTGAAACAGTAGAAGGTCCGTTGGCGACTATTAAGACCAATCACGGAGACTTGCGTATCAAGCTCTTCCCTGAACATGCTCCTAAAACAGTGGCTAACTTTGTAGCTCTTTCTAAAGATGGCTATTATGATGGTGTCATTTTCCACCGTATTATCAAGGACTTTATGATCCAAGGTGGAGACCCAACTGGAACTGGTATGGGTGGCGAGTCAATCTACGGTGAATCATTTGAGGATGAATTCTCTGAAGAACTTTACAATATCCGTGGTGCCCTTTCCATGGCTAATGCTGGGCCAAATACCAACGGCAGCCAGTTCTTTATCGTGCAAAATCAACACCTGCCTTATTCTAAAAAGGAGATTGCTCGTGGTGGTTGGCCAGAACCGATCGCAGAAATCTATGCAGAGCAAGGTGGGACACCTCACCTAGACCGTCGTCACACTGTATTTGGTCAGCTAGCTGATGAAGATTCTTATGCTGTTTTGGATGCCATTGCTGCTGTTGAGACGGGAGCTATGGACAAGCCAGTTGAAGATGTCGTGATTGAAACAATTGAAATTGAGGACTAAGATGAAAATCGGTGATAAGCTAAAGGGGCGTATTACAGGGATTCAGCCCTACGGTGCCTTTGTTGAGCTAGAGACGGGTGATACGGGGCTGATTCACATTTCGGAGATTCGGACAGGCTTTATTGAAAATATCCAAGAAGCCTTGAAAGTCGATGAAGAGGTTCTGGTTCAGGTGGTGGATTTAGATGAATTTACAGGGAAAGCTAGCCTTTCTATCCGCACCTTGGAGGAAGAAAAGCACCAGTTTCCTAGACGGAGACGCTTTTCAAGCGACCGCTTTAACTATGGTTTTGCCCCTCTCAAACGAATGATGCCAATTTGGACCAAAGAAGCCCTTCAATATTTGAAGAATCAGAAGCGCTAGTTAGAAAACTCTATCTTTTGTAATGTTAATATGAATTTGTTATAATAGGACCATGGAAGAAGAACAATTATTAAAATCAGGGGAGCGCATTAACCAGCTCTTTTCGACAGATATCAAAATCATTCAAAATAGAGAGGTTTTTAGCTATTCGGTGGATAGTGTTCTCTTGTCACGTTTTCCACGTTTTCCTAAGAAGGGCTTAATTGTGGATTTCTGTGCTGGGAATGGAGCAGTGGGGCTATTTGCTAGCACTCGTACCCAGGCACAGATTTTGGCTGTTGAGATTCAGGAGCGTTTGGCAGATATGGCTGAACGCTCTGTCCGTTTGAATGGTTTGGAAGAGCAGATGCAGGTCATCTGTGATGATTTGAAAAATATGCCTGCTTACATTCAGGGAAGTAAGGTGGATATGATTTTGTGTAATCCGCCCTATTTTAAGGTGGATCCTCATTCTAACTTGAACGAGAGTGAACACTATCTCTTGGCACGCCATGAAATCACAACTAATTTGGAAGAAATCTGTCGTAGTGCCCAAAGTATTCTCAAGTCTAATGGGCGTTTGGCCATGGTTCATCGTCCTGATCGACTCTTGGATATTTTGGACATGTTACAACGGCATAATCTAGCACCTAAGCGACTGCAATTTGTCTATCCGAAAAAGGAAAAGGAAGCCAATATGCTCTTGATTGAGGCTATTAAGGATGGTTCTACTAATGGTTTTAAGGTCTTGCCACCTCTCATTGTTCACAATGATGACGGTTCCTATACGCCGGAACTTGAAGAGATTTATTATGGATCATAAGGCTTATATGTATGTGCTGGAGTGCCGTGATGGTTCCTACTATACAGGCTATACGACTGACGTGGGAAAACGCCTCGCTGTCCACAATAGTGGGAAGGGAGCCAAATATACACGATCACGCTTGCCAGTCAAACTTATCTATGCTCAAGGTTTTGCCAGTAAGGAAGAAGCCATGTCAGCGGAAGCCCTTCTCAAGCGTAAGAAGAGGCCGCAGAAGGAAAGATTTTTATCTGAAAATCAAGATAGAAATTTACTTATACTCAATGAAAATTAAAGAGCAAACTAGGAAGCTAGCCGTAGGCAGTACTTGAGTACGGCAAGGCGAAGCTGACGTGGTTTGAATTTGATTTTCGAAGAGTATCAGTTATTTTGAAGAATCGTGAGGAGCCCTTTGACTCCTCTTACTTTTGTCAAAAAGCGAAAAAAATGCTACAATAAATAGAATAAACAAAATGAGGTATTATCATGTCTAAGATTCTAGTATTTGGTCACCAAAATCCAGACTCAGATGCCATTGGGTCATCTGTAGCCTTTGCCTACCTTGCAAAAGAAGCTTACGGTTTGGATACGGAAGCTGTTGCCCTTGGAACTCCAAATGAAGAAACAGCCTTTGTCTTGAACTATTTTGGTGTAGAAGCACCGCGTGTTATCACTTCTGCTAAAGCAGAAGGCGCAGAGCAAGTTATTCTGACTGACCACAATGAATTCCAACAATCTGTATCAGATATCGCTGAAGTAGAAGTTTATGGTGTTGTAGACCACCACCGTGTGGCTAACTTTGAAACTGCAAGCCCACTCTACATGCGTTTGGAGCCAGTTGGTTCAGCGTCTTCAATCGTTTACCGTATGTTCAAAGAACATGGTGTAGCTGTGCCTAAAGAGATTGCAGGTTTGATGCTTTCAGGTTTGATTTCAGATACCCTTCTTTTGAAATCACCAACAACACACCCAACAGATAAAGTCATTGCTCCAGAATTGGCTGAATTGGCTGGTGTAAACTTGGAAGAATATGGTTTGGCAATGTTGAAAGCTGGTACCAACTTGGCTAGCAAATCTGCTGACGAATTGATTGACATCGATGCTAAGACTTTTGAACTCAACGGAAATAATGTCCGTGTTGCTCAAGTAAACACAGTTGACATTGCTGAAGTTTTGGAACGTCAAGCAGAAATTGAAGCTGCAATGCAAGTTGCCAACACAGCAAACGGCTATTCTGACTTTGTCTTGATGATTACAGATATCGTCAACTCAAATTCAGAAATCCTAGCACTTGGTGCTAATATGGACAAGGTAGAAGCAGCTTTCAACTTCAAACTTGAAGACAACCATGCTTTCCTTGCAGGTGCTGTTTCACGTAAGAAACAAGTGGTACCTCAATTGACTGAAAGCTTTAATGCTTAAGATTTTGAGTGTCAATTCAAATTAGGAAAGGCTAGTTTGCCTTATATCGAAAGGAGTTTCGGCTCCTTTTTTTCTAGGAGTGAAGCATGTTAGAAAATGGTGATTTGATACTCAATGAAAATCAAAGAGCAAACTAGGAAACTAGCCGCAGGCTGTACTTGAGTACGGCAAGGCGACGTTGACGTGGTTTGAATTTGATTTTCGAAGAGTATGATTTTTGTGAGAGATGATTCTGACATGGGACAGGCTATCCAGACTTCCACAGGTAACTATAACCATGTTGCCATTTATTTGGATAGTATGATTTACCACGCTAGTAGAAAGTCTGGTGTGGTCTGTCAGAAACCAGCAGACTTCTTTGACTCCAATCATTTGTACGACCTCTATGTCTACCCAGAAATGGATATCCAGTCAGTGAAGGAAAGAGCTGGCAAACATCTGGGAGCTCCCTACAATGCTTCTTTTTATCCAGCTGGACCTGGTTTTTATTGCTCCCAGTATATGGCAGAAATTCTCCCTATTTTTAAAACTATTCCCATGAAATTTGGAGATGGGGAGCAGGAGATTAGTGATTTTTGGAGAGAGTATTACAGAGAACTAGGTCTGCCTGTTCCTTTGAACCAAGCTGGGACCAATCCTAGTCAGTTGGCAGCATCGCCTCTGTTAGAATGTAAAGAAAGGAATCTTCATGATTCAGATTTTTAATCCATCTCGTTTGACGAGACAGCCATTTTTTGGAGAATTGATCCGCTATCTGGACCAGCATGAGGATGTGATTCTACGGGAAATTAAGGCTCAATTTCCAGATGTAGCAGTTGACAAACTCATGGAAGAGTATATAAAGGCTGGCTTGATTCTACGGGAAAATAAGCGCTATTACCTTAATCTCCCTATGCTTGAGTCACTCGATAATCTAGAACTGGATCAAGAGATTTTTGTCAGCGAAGATAGTCTGATCTATCAAACCTTGTTGGAGCAGACTTTTGAGACGGAATTACGAAATCAAACTAATGCAGCTATTTTAGTTGAAAAGACGGACTTTGCGCGAACTAAAATGACCCTGTCCAATTATTTCTACAAGGTCAAACATCAGTATCCTTTGACAGAGAAACAGCAGAAACTTTATGACATTTTAGGAGATGTCAATCCTGAGTATGCACTCAAATACATGACAACTTTTTTGCTGAAATTTCTCAAAAAAGATCAATTGATCCAGAAACGCCGTGATATTTTTGTGGACAGTTTAGTCGTCCTAGGATATATTGTCCAAAATGAAGATGGAAAGTATGAGTTGGCCGTCGATTTTGATAAGGAAAGATTAACTTTCTACTTGGCCTGATTTCTTATCTCTGAGCACATTGTTTGACTTTCCTTAGTATTCGGTATAAACTATATGTAACCGGTAACACATATCGGAATAAAACTAAAGGAGACAATTATATGTCACTTGAAAACAAATTGGAACAAGCAACAGGCGCTATCAAAGAAGGATTTGGTAAGGTTACTGGGGATAGCAAGACTGAAGCAGAAGGCGCTGTAGAAAAGACAGTTGCTAAGGCAAAAGAAGTAGTTGAAGATGCTAAAGGTGCTGTAGAAGGTGCCGTTGAAGGTTTGAAAAACGCTTTTAAATAAAAATAGAAAAAATCAAGGGTTTCGTTTCCCTTGATTTTTTTACGATCCTTACAAATAATTTTCTGCGACGGCTGCATCTCCAGGATAGGCTTCTTTCTTTCCTTGGACGATTTGGTAGCAATCGGCTCCCTTGCCAGCAATAATAACTGCATCTAATTCGTGATTTGTGATAGCCATAGCTGCCTTGATGGCCTCTTGGCGATCCGCAATTTTTTCAACAGGATGATTGATGTAGCTACTAATTTCATCTGCAATGGCCATTGGGTCTTCGTAGTTGGGGTCATCAGCAGTCAGAAAGACTTGAATCTCAGGGTGCTGATTGAGGAGGAGGCCAAAGTCCTTACGACGGCTTTCTCCCTTATTGCCTGTCGAACCGAGAACCAGAGCAATTTTTCCAGTTTGATGAGTTTCAACCACATTGATGAGTTTTTTGAGACTGTCACCGTTGTGGGCATAGTCGATGAAGACCTTGGATCCATTTTTCTGAGTGAGGACTTCCATACGACCAGGAACACGGGTTGCAGCGATTCCTTTTTTGATGTCTTCAAGACTAGCTCCGAGACGGAGGCAGGCAAGTCCAGCAGCAACTGCATTTTCTTGATTGAAGTGGCCAATGAGTTGGATATCATAGTCTCCAGCTAATTTCCCTGTAGCTGAGAAGCTAAAGGCTTTGGAATTTTCGATTTGGTTGCTCGACTGACTACCGTAGAAATCATGGTCTTGATCTTCTACTTGTTCTTTCAAGACAGAAAAGTGGTCCATGTCACTGTTAATGATGACTGCTCGGCTATTTTTCATCAAGAGCCGCTTGTGGTAGAAGTAGTCTTCAAAGCTAGGGTGTTCAATCGGGCCGATATGGTCTGGACTGATATTGAGGAAAACTCCCACATCAAAGGTTAGACCATAGACACGTTTGACCAGATAGGCCTGACTGGATACTTCCATGATGAGGTGGGTACGGTCATTTTGCACAGCCTGATTCATCATATCAAAGAGGTCAATACTCTCAGGGGTTGTCAATGCAGACTTAAAGAAAGTCTTGCCATCTAGAGTTGTATTCATAGTCGAGAGCATAGCCGGTCGATGCTCTTGAGATAAGATGTTATAAGCGAAATAGGCTGCTGTTGTCTTGCCCTTGGTTCCAGTGAAGGCAAGGAGTTTGAGTTTTTCCTGGGGATTTCCATAAAATTCCATGGCAATCAAACTCATAGCTTTCTTGATATCACTGACGATAATAGCAGGAATACCAACTTCATAGTCTTCTTCAGCCACATACCAACCGAGGCCTTGAGAGATGGCAGAAATCAGAAATTCCTTCTTAAAGGCAGCCCCCTTGACGAAAAAGAGGCTCTTCTCTTTGGCCTTGCGGCTGTCATAGCAGATGGTGTCAAACACGACATGACTGTAGTTGTAGTGGTAGTGTCCTTGGTCGATAATCTCACGGAAGAGACCATCATTCTTTAAAATATCTAATACGGTTTCAATCTTAATCATACTTTCTATTGTAAACCGAAAGTCGCAAATTTACAAGTGACAAGGAAAAGTTTATAATGGAAGATGAGGAGTTTTTCCTAGTTATTAAAATTAAATGAGGAATCTATGTCTAACGAAAACAATCACCAGCAGGCCCAGATGTTACGAGGGACTGCTTGGTTAACGGCTAGTAACTTTATCAGTCGTCTACTCGGGGCCATTTATATTATCCCCTGGTATATCTGGATGGGGTCTTATGCGGCTACAGCAAATGGTCTCTTTACTATGGGCTACAATATCTATGCTTGGTTCTTGCTGGTTTCAACAGCAGGTATTCCAGTTGCGGTGGCCAAGCAAGTAGCCAAGTACAATACCATGCGAGAAGAAGAGCATAGCTTTGCCCTGATTCGGAGCTTTTTAGGCTTTATGACGGGACTTGGTCTGGTCTTTGCACTAGTCTTGTATCTCTTTGCTCCTTGGCTAGCAGACTTATCGGGTGTGGGGAAAGACCTGATCCCCATCATGCAGAGCTTGGCTTGGGCGGTCTTGATTTTCCCATCTATGAGTGTTATCCGAGGTTTCTTCCAAGGGATGAATAACCTGAAACCTTATGCTATGAGCCAAATTGCTGAGCAGGTCATTCGTGTTATCTGGATGCTCTTGGCTACCTTTATGATTATGAAAATGGGCTCAGGAGATTATCTAGCAGCGGTTACCCAATCCACCTTTGCTGCCTTTGTCGGCATGGTAGCTAGTTTTGCAGTTTTGATCTATTTCCTTGCCAAAGAAGGATTACTTAAAAGAGTCCTTGAAACAGGAGATAAGATTAATAGTAAGCGTCTCTTGGTTGATACCATTAAGGAAGCCATTCCTTTTATCCTGACAGGGTCTGCTATCCAGCTTTTCCAGATTTTGGACCAGATGACCTTTATCAATAGTATGAGTTGGTTTACCAACTATAGTAATGAAGACTTGGTTGTCATGTTTTCTTATTTCTCAGCTAATCCTAATAAAATCACTATGATTTTGATTTCTGTTGGGGTTTCGATTGGGAGTGTAGGCTTGCCACTTTTGACTGAAAACTATGTCAAGGGAGACTTGAAGGCGGCTTCTCGTCTAGTTCAGGACAGCATTACCATGCTTTTCTTATTCCTGCTGCCTGCAACGGTTGGAGTAGTCATGGTAGGAGAACCTCTCTATACTGTCTTCTATGGCAAGCCAGATAGTTTGGCTATGGGCTTGTTTGTCTTTGCAGTTTTGCAGTCTACTATTTTAGGCTTGTACATGGTCTTGTCTCCCATGCTTCAAGCTATGTTCCGAAATCGCAAGGCAGTTCTCTATTTTATCTATGGTTCCATTGCCAAGCTGGTCTTGCAACTTCCAACCATCGCTCTCTTCCACAGTTATGGACCTTTGATTTCAACAACCATCGGACTCATTATTCCTAATGTTTTGATGTATCGGGATATTTGTAAGGTAACAGGTGTTAAGCGCAAGGTGATTTTGAAGCGAACCATTTTAATCAGTTTGTTAACTCTTTTCATGTTTCTAGTAGTTGGGACATTGCAGTGGATTTTAGGATTTGTTTTCCAACCAAGTGGACGTTTGTGGAGTTTCCTATACGTAGCTCTTGTCGGTGCCATGGGGGGAGGAGTTTACGGATTCTTGAGTCTTCGTACCCGTCTATTAGACAAGGTGATTGGACAAGCCCAAGCTAATCGCCTAAGAGCAAAATTAAGAATTTCTCAATAATTTTTCATAAATAAAAGGGATAATTTGAACATTTCTATCATGGAATGCTTAAATTATTCTCTTTTTTATTATTTTGTAGAATAATTTCTATAGTTTGTAGATGTAATGATTAATTTTTTTAAAAAATCTATTGACTAAATAAAACATGAGTTGTATAATAAGACAAATATTTAAATCAGGAGGTTCTGGAGATGAAAAAGTCTAAGGCCAAGTATGCGGCACTTGCAGGTATCGTGTTAAGTGCAGGTATTTTATTAAGCGCGTGTGGAAGTTCTAGCACAGGGTCAAAAACATATAACTATGTTTATACCAGTGATCCGTCTAGTTTGAATTATCTAGCAGAAAACCGTGCAACGACCAATGATATCGTGGTTAATTTGGTAGATGGGCTCATGGAAAATGACCAGTATGGAAACTATATTCCATCTTTGGCAGAGGATTGGAGTGTTTCTAAGGACGGTTTGACCTATACCTACAAACTGCGTAAAGATGCTAAATGGTATACTGCAGATGGAGAAGAATATGCTCCTGTAACTGCCCAAGATTTTGTAACTGGTTTGAAATATGCAGCAGATAAAAAATCCGAAGCCTTATACTTGGTTCAAGAATCCGTTGTTGGTTTAGATGACTATATCAACGGGAAAACAACAGACTTTTCAACTGTCGGAGTCAAGGCTCTTGACGACCAAACTGTTCAATATACCTTGACACGACCAGAATCTTATTGGAACTCAAAAACAACTTCAACCATTCTCTTCCCAGTCAATGCGGATTTCTTGAAATCAAAAGGGGATGATTTTGGGAAGGTAGACCCATCTAGCATTTTGTACAATGGACCTTTCTTGATGAAATCCTTTGTTTCAAAATCTGTTATTGAATTTAAGAAAAATCCGAACTACTGGGATGCTAAAAATGTCTTTGTAGATGATGTGAAATTGGCTTATTATGATGGTAGTGACCAAGATGCACTAGCTCGTAACTTTGTTGAGGGAGCTTATAGTTATGCTCGCCTTTATCCAAATAGTGCAAGCTTTGAAGGTATTAAAGAAAAGAATAAGGACAATATCATTTATAGTTTACAAGATGCTACTTCTTACTTCTTAAACTTTAACCTAGATAGAAAATCTTATAAATTCACTTCCAAGACAAGTGATGCTGAAAAGAAATCGACTCAGGAAGCGGTTCTTAATAAAAACTTCCGTCAAGCCATTAACTTTGCCTATGACCGTACAGCGTACGGGGCTCAATCTCAAGGAGAGGATGGTGCAACTAAGATTTTACGTAACCTGGTCGTTCCTCCAAACTTCGTAAGTATCAATGGAAAAGACTTTGGTGAAGTAGTTGCGTCTAAAATGGTTAACTACGGTAAGGAATGGCAAGGAATCAACTTTGCGGATGCCCAGGATCCATACTACAATGCTGAAAAAGCCAAGGCTAAATTTGCTGAAGCTAAGAAAGAACTCCAAGCTAAAGGAGTCCAATTCCCTATCCATTTGGACATGACAGTTGACCAAGCTGCTAAACAGGGTGTTCAAGAGGCAAATTCTATGAAGCAATCTATTGAAGCAGCTTTAGGTGCAGAAAATGTTGTAATTGATATTCAACAACTTACTACTGAAGACTATGATAATACAAGCTATTTGGCTCAGACAGCAGCTCAGAAGGATTATGATCTATACAATGGTGGTTGGGGTGCAGATTATCAAGATCCTTCAACCTATCTTGATGTCTTCAACCTTAATTCTGGTGGTTTGTTGCAAAATCTAGGTTTAGAGCCAGGTGAAGCCAATGATAAGGCCAAGGCTGTTGGACTGGATGTCTACACTCAAATGTTGGAAGAAGCCAATAAGGAACAAGATCTTGCAAAACGCTATGAAAAGTATGCTGATATCCAAGCGTGGTTGGTAGATAGCGCTTTAGCGATTCCAAATGTTTCTAAGGGTGGAACACCAACATTGAGAAAAGTTGTTCCTTTCTCAACACCATATTCGTTGGCTGGTAATAAAGGTATCGAATCATATAAATACCTCAAAGTACAAGATAAGACAGTCACTAAAGAAGAATATGAAAAAGCCAAAGAAAAATGGCTGAAAGAAAAAGAAGAATCCAATAAAAAAGCCCAAGAAGAATTGGCAAAACATGTCAAATAAGGATTTTTCAAGAAAAACGATGGTTTCTGAGGAAACTGTCGTTTTTATATAGAATGATGGCAAATTTTTGAAGGAAAGTGCTTACATTTTTTAAATTGTTTATCAAATTTATGATATAATGAATATAATAAAAGTTGTGAGAAGTTATTTTTTTAAATCCTCTTCCAGTGTCAATTGAAGTATGTACATTCTAGAATAATTTTATAGGAGGGATGCTATCTACTATAAATGTAAGATAAAACGCAACAAATGATAAGTTCTTCTTTTATACGAAGAGTACTTATCTGCCTATTTACTAATAGTTATGGAGGTAATATCATGGGCGCTATTATGGAGTTTGCGACAGAAAAACAGATTGCATCATTTCTTTCGACTTGTCATATCGAGGTGCAAAAGAATTTTCTGATGGCTTTTAAGAAAAAGACATGGCTGAAATCCTTTATTGATTTTTTCATTATAGGAGGAAGTTACTATGTTCAGTCGAGTGTGAAGCCTAAGATTCTAGCCTTCACACCTAAGGGGATTTACTTGATGGACATCAGTGATGTAACAGAAAATCGTTCTAATCAAGTCGTGGAGATGCCTTGGAATCAAGTCAAAGATTTTACTTATAAGAAAGTCTTGAATACAGTTAGGCTGAACTGGCACTATCAAAATGAAGACTATATTTTTTCCGTGGATGTAGGTCAGATTGGTCAGCATGTGGGCCAGTATCAATTTAACAAGGAGCATTGTGACTATTTAGCCCAACACGCTTTCTTTCAGTCAAAGTAAACTCTAGCAATCATTTTCACAAAAGAATCTGGAAGCTTTTCTGGATTCTTTTTAGCTTTACTCGATAAGTATATAGTTTGAAACTATAACTAGCTCTTGAAAAGAAGAAAATGAGTTGATGAAAATAAGTGGTACAATAGTTACTATAGATTTGGAGGTATTGTATGAGCAAGGAATTACACATCAACACAATTTTGGCCCAGGCGGGTATCAAGTCAGATGAAGCGACAGGTGCATTGGTGACACCGCTTCATTTTTCGACGACTTATCAGCACCCAGAATTTGGTCAGTCTACTGGATTTGACTATACGCGTACTAAAAACCCAACTCGTAGCAAGGCTGAAGAAGTCTTGGCAGCTATTGAGTCCGCAGACTATGCCCTAGCTACTAGCTCAGGGATGTCAGCTATTGTACTGGTCTTTAGCGTCTTTCCAGTAGGAAGTAAGGTCTTGGCTGTTCGTGACCTTTACGGTGGTTCTTTCCGCTGGTTCAATCAAGTGGAGCAGGAAGGCCGTTTCCATTTTACCTATGCCAATACGGAAGAAGAGTTGATTGCCGAGTTAGAGAAGGATGTGGATGTTCTCTATATCGAAACACCAACCAACCCTTTGATGTTGGAATTTGATATTGAAAAACTAGCAAAATTGGCTCATGCTAAGGGTGCAAAAGTAGTTGTGGACAATACATTCTACAGCCCTATCTACCAACGTCCGATTGAAGATGGTGCGGATATCGTTCTCCATTCAGCAACCAAGTATCTAGCAGGCCACAATGATGTCTTGGCTGGAGTGGTTGTGACCAATAGTTTAGAACTATACGAGAAGCTTTTCTACAATCTCAATACGACAGGAGCAGTCTTGTCACCATTTGACAGCTATCAATTGATTCGTGGTCTCAAGACCTTGTCTCTTCGTATGGAACGCTCAACAGCCAATGCTCAAGAAGTGGTTGCCTTTTTGAAGGATTCTCCAGCAGTTAAGGAAGTTCTCTACACTGGTCGCGGGGGCATGATTTCCTTTAAAGTAGCAGATGAAAAACGCATTCCTCATATTTTGAATAGCCTCAAGGTCTTCTCCTTTGCGGAAAGTTTAGGTGGGGTGGAAAGTCTTATTACTTATCCAACGACACAAACTCATGCCGATATTCCAGCAGAAGTGCGCCATTCTTATGGTTTGACAGACGACCTCTTGCGCTTGTCGATTGGGATTGAAGATGCTAGAGATTTGATTGCAGATTTGCGCCAAGCATTAGAAGGATAAGACAAAGATGGGAAAATATGATTTTACAAGCCTGCCCAATCGTTTAGGGCACCATACTTATAAATGGAAAGAGGCGGAAACGGATAGCGAAGTCCTACCAGCTTGGATAGCGGATATGGACTTTGTAGTCTTGCCTGAAATCCGCCAAGCCGTGCAAAGCTACGCTGATCAATTGGTTTATGGTTATACCTATGCCAGTGAAGAGTTAATTAAGGAAGTTCAAAAGTGGGAAGCTACACAACACGGTTACCACTTTGACAAAGAGGCTCTTGTCTTTATCGAGGGTGTGGTACCAGCCATCTCAACAGCCATTCAAGCCTTTACAAAAGAAGGTGAGGCTGTTTTGATTAACACACCTGTCTATCCACCTTTTGCTCGCAGTGTCAAGTTGAACAATCGTAGATTGATTACCAATTCTTTGGTGGAAAAGGATGGTCTGTTTGAGATTGACTTTGACCAACTGGAGAAGGATTTGGTGGAAGAGGATGTCAAACTTTATATCCTCTGCAACCCTCACAATCCTGGTGGACGTGTTTGGGAAAAAGAAGTCTTGGAAAAGATTGGCCAACTCTGCCAGAAACACGGTGTTTTCTTGGTTTCGGACGAGATTCACCAAGATTTGGCCCTCTTTGGTCACAAGCATCATTCCTTCAATACCATCAACCCTGACTTTAAAGAATTTGCTATCGTCTTGAGCAGTGCCACTAAAACCTTTAACATCGCTGGGACAAAAAATTCCTATGCAGTCATTGAAAATCCTAAGTTGAGAGCGGCTTACCAGAAACGTCAGTTGGCTAATAATCAGCATGAAATCTCAGGTTTGGGTTATTTGGCGACAGAAGCTGCCTATCGCTATGGGAAGGATTGGCTAGAGGAACTCAAGCAAGTCTTTGAAGACCATATCAATTATGTGGTGGATCTATTTGGTAAAGAGACTAAAATCAAGGTCATGAAACCGCAGGGAACCTACTTGATTTGGCTTGATTTTTCAGCTTATGACCTGACTGATGAAAGATTGCAAGAGCTTTTGAGGAATGAAGCCAAGGTTATCCTCAACCGTGGTTTGGATTTTGGGGAGGAAGGAAGTCTCCATGCCCGCCTCAATGTAGCCATGCCTAAATCTCTGTTGCAAGAAGTTTGTCAGCGAATTGTGACGACTTTTGCTAAACTTTAAAAATCCAGCCTTCTAGGAGAAAAGTATCCTTAGAAGGCTATTTTCGTGGACGAAAATATGGTATAATAAAAAGATAAGGTAAAGGTAGAAATATGGCTAAATTGATTCCGGGGAAAGTCCGTATCGAAGGCGTTGCCCTTTATGAAACTGGTAAAGTTGACATCATCAAGGAAAAGAACAATCGGCTCTATGCTCGCGTTGCAGAAGAAGAACTGCGCTATAGTCTAGAGGATGATTTGGTTTTTTGTGCTTGCGATTTTTTCCAAAAGAGGGGCTACTGTGTGCATTTGGCGGCGCTGGAGCATTTTCTGAAAAATGATGAGCGTGGCCAGGAAATCTTGCAGAGTCTGGAAGAAGGTCATGAAGAAAAAGAGGACGTTGAAACCAAGGTGACCTTGGGTGGCAAATTTTTGGAACGAATCTTGACCTCAAAATCAGACCGCTCCTATGAGTTGTCGGCTGTGGGACAAGTGGAAGCAGGAACTAATCATATCTTGTGGACCCTGAGAATCGGGCAAATCAATAGTCAAAAATACTATGTCATTCGGGATATTCCTCTCTTTTTAAGAGTTGTTGAGAAGAGAAAACCTTATATGATTGGAAAAACTTATGAGGAGTCTCTGTCTTGGGAAGCCTTTGATGAGGCCAGTCAAGAACTTATTACTTTCTTGCGCGGACTAATAGAGGAAGGAACGACTCCAGACCTCTTTTTCCAAAACCAAGGTCGGCATCTCTTTTTCCCTCTGACCTTTTTTGAGCAGGGTGTGAATTTATTGATGAGCTTACCCCATTTTCAATTTGACCATCAAGTAGATAGTTACCAAACCATGCTCTTTCAGGATATGAATGCGGATGCTAATCTATTTGCCTTTACAGTAACAGAATACTCTGACTATTTTGAAATGGAAATCAGCGAGAGCCCCAGGATCAATGTCTTTTATCAGGGAGCTGTGCTGTTTCATAAAGGACAGGTTTATTTTCTAACAGATCAGCAGACGCGTCTTCTCCAGGAAATTAAAGCGCTGCCTTTGGATCAGCATGGAAAGAAATATCTGCAATTTGATAGCAGTGACCGAGATAAGTTGGCTTCCTGCCTAACTCTTTTTAGTCAAATGGGCACCGTTTCATCGCCAGAACGCTTACAAATCAAATCCTTTGCGCCCTCTTTTTACTTTGACAGGGAAGAGGACAATCGGATTCGTTTAGAAATTCAGTTTGATTATGGAGACAGCCAGGTCTCTAGCCGACAAGAGCTGGAAGAATTGCCATTTTCGAGTGATGCTAACTTAGAAGAAAAAATTTTCCAAGTTTGTCTGGCTGCGGGCTTTGAAGCAGATTTTCAATCTTGGCGTCAGGCCTTAAAAGCGGAGTCTGTCTATCATTTCTTTCATGACATCATTCCAGTTTTTGAAAAACTCGGGAATGTTGATTTATCAGACAAGATAGAAGAGCTTTATAGTCTAGCAAGCCCTCAAGTGCAAATTGCTTCCAGGGGAGGTCTCTTGGAAATCCAGTTTGATTTTCAAGATATCGCCCAAGAGGAAATTGACCAAGCCATGCAGGCCTTGGTTGCCAATCAAGATTTTTATATCGATTCGTCTAATCAAGTCTACTTTTTCGACGAAGAAACCAAGAAAATTCGCCAAAATTTACAGGAACTGGGGCAATTTGAACTAAAAGATGGCTCCTTACAGGCTCGGAAATCCTTGGCCTACAGTTTAGCTCATCTCTTTGAAGGGCGAGACCGTGTTTCTTTCTCACAAGAATTCCAGAATTTGGCCCACGATTTGACGCATCCAGAGGACTTCCCTCGACAAGCAACTCAGGTTAAGGCTGATTTGCGAGATTATCAGGAAAAGGGAATCGGCTGGCTGCAAATGCTCCATCATTATGGTTTTGGTGGGATTTTGGCTGATGATATGGGATTGGGGAAGACCCTCCAGACCATTGCTTTTTTGACCAGCCAAGTGACAAAAGAAAGTCGAGTCTTGATTTTAGCTCCGTCGGGTTTGATCTACAACTGGGCAGATGAATTTCAGAAATTTGCTCCACAGTTGGATGTGGCTGTTGTTCATGGTTTAAAAGCTAGTCGTGAAGAGATTCTTGCTGAGAGCCATCAAATCTATGTGACGAGCTATGCTACCTTCCGTCAGGACAGTGATCTTTATCAGGGGATGGCCTTTGACTTCCTTTTCTTAGATGAGGCTCAGGTCATGAAGAACGCCCAGACCAAGATTGCTCAGACCTTGAGACAATTTGTGGTTCCGTCAGTTTTTGCCTTGTCAGGGACACCGATTGAAAACCATCTGGGTGAGTTGTGGTCTATTTTCCAAATCGTCATGCCGGGACTTTTGCCAAGCAAGAAAGAATTTATGAAATTACCAGCTGAGCGCGTTGCTCAGTTTATCAAACCTTTCGTGATGCGACGTAAGAAAGAAGAAGTTCTGACTGAATTACCAGACTTAATCGAAGTGGTTTATAAAAATGAACTGGAAGACCAGCAAAAGGCTATTTACCTAGCCCAGTTGCAACAGATGCGAGACCGTCTGGCTCAAGTGTCAGATCAGGAATTTCAGCGAAGTCGTGTGGAAATCTTGTCTGGTCTGATGCGCTTGCGTCAAATCTGTGACACTCCTGCCCTCTTTATGGAAGATTATCAGGGAGCCAGTGGCAAACTGGATAGTCTTCGAGACCTGCTACTACAGGTGGCAGACGGCGGACACCGTGTCTTGATTTTCTCGCAGTTCAAGGGAATGTTGGAGAAAATTGAACAAGAATTGCCAGACTTGGGCTTGACTTCCTTTAAAATTACCGGTTCGACCCCAGCCAAGGAAAGACAAGATATGACCAAAGCCTTTAACCAAGGGGAAAGAGATGCCTTTCTGATTTCCCTCAAGGCTGGTGGTGTCGGTCTGAATCTGACAGGTGCTGATACGGTTATTTTGGTTGACCTTTGGTGGAATCCTGCGGTGGAAGCGCAAGCTATTGGCCGTGCCCATCGGATAGGTCAGGAAGAAACGGTTGAGGTTTATCGCTTAGTGACCAGGGGAACCATTGAAGAAAAAATTCAGGAACTCCAAGAACAAAAGAAACATCTAGTGTCACAAGTATTGGATGGAACAGAGTCACGTGGCAGTCTCAGCCTAGCAGAAATTAGAGAAATTTTGGGAATTTCTGAAGCCAGCACTTGAAAAATCAAGACAATACGCTATAATGAAGTGTTGAAAGGAAATAGAAAATGAGAGAAGAACGATTTCCATTGGTGTCAGATGATGAGATCATGTTGACTGAGATGCCGGTTATGGACCTCTATGATGAATCTGACTTTATCAGTAATATCAAGGGAGAATACCGTGATAAGAATTATCTGGAGTGGGCCCCTATTACTGAAGAAAAACCAGTAAAACAGATTGAAAAGCTAGTAGAGAAACCTAAGAAGGCTGGTTTAGGAGTTAAAAAAGAAGGAAAAAGCTATGCGGAGGTGGCGCGTGAAGAAGCGCGTGCGGACTTGAAAAAGAAACGCTCAGCAAGTTATCTGACTAAGGATATTACTCCTACAAGGCGCCCTTCTCAGCAACGTTTGGATAGACAGGGTAATCAACCTACCGCGCCTTTCCAAAAGGAAAATCCTGGCGAATTTGTCAAATACAGTCAAAAATTGACTCAGTCTCATTACATCTTGGCGGAAGAAGTGAACAATATGTCGACTCAAGCTGAGCCAAAAGAAACTTCAGGCCCAAAGAAAAACAATTATGATTTTCTGAAGAAGAGCCAAATCTACAATAAAAAGAATCAACAAAAAGAACAAGAACGTCAGGTTGCCCAAGAGTTGAATCTGACAAGAATTACGGAATAGGGGAGAAAACATGTCAAAGACATATCATTTTATCGGAATTAAGGGATCAGGTATGAGTGCCTTGGCCTTGATGTTGCACCAAATGGGGCATAAGGTACAGGGTTCAGATGTTGAAAAGTACTACTTTACTCAACGTGGTCTTGAGCAGGCAGGAATTACCATTCTTCCTTTTGATGAAAAGAATCTAGACGGTGATATGGAAATTATCGCTGGAAATGCCTTTCGTCCAGATAACAACGTCGAAATTGCCTATGCGGACCAAAATGGCATTAGCTACAAACGTTACCATGAGTTCCTAGGTAGCTTTATGCGCGACTTTGTTAGCATGGGAGTTGCTGGAGCGCACGGAAAAACTTCAACAACGGGTATGTTGTCTCATGTCTTGTCTCATATTACAGATACTAGCTTCTTGATTGGAGACGGGACCGGTCGTGGTTCAGCCAATGCCAAATATTTTGTCTTTGAATCTGACGAATATGAGCGTCACTTTATGCCTTATCACCCAGAATACTCTATTATCACCAACATTGACTTTGACCATCCAGACTATTTCACAAGTCTAGAGGATGTTTTCAATGCCTTTAACGACTATGCTAAACAAATTACCAAAGGTTTGTTTATCTACGGTGAAGATGCTGAATTGCGTAAGATTACGTCTGATGCTCCGATTTATTATTATGGTTTTGAAGCAGAAGGTAATGACTTTGTTGCTAGTGATCTTCTTCGTTCAACAACTGGTTCAACCTTCACAGTTCATTTCCGTGGACAAGACTTGGGGCAATTCCATATTCCAACCTTTGGTCGTCACAATATCATGAATGCGACAGCCGTTATTGGTCTTCTTTATACAGCTGGATTTGATTTGAACTTAGTTCGTGAACACTTGAAAACATTTGCCGGTGTTAAGCGTCGTTTCACTGAGAAAATTGTCAATGACACGGTGATTATCGATGACTTTGCCCACCATCCAACAGAAATCATTGCTACTTTGGATGCGGCTCGTCAAAAATATCCAAGTAAAGAGATCGTAGCAATCTTCCAACCGCATACCTTTACTAGAACTATTGCCCTGTTGGACGACTTTGCCCACGCTTTGAACCAGGCGGATGCAGTTTACCTAGCGCAAATTTATGGATCTGCTCGTGAAGTAGACCATGGTGATGTTAAGGTAGAAGACCTAGCTAATAAAATCAACAAGAAACACCAAGTGATCACTGTTGAAAATGTTTCTCCACTCTTAGACCATGACAATGCTGTTTACGTCTTTATGGGAGCAGGAGATATCCAAACCTATGAATACTCATTTGAGCGACTCTTGTCTAACTTGACAAGCAATGTTCAATAGGATTTTCCCATGGAAATTCCAATTAAGATCATTCAGGCAAGTAAGTCTGATTTGGCTGTGATAGAGGAACTTAAGGCTTCATCTTTTCCAGCTGAAAAGCAGCAACCTTCCCATATTTTAGAAGAAAGTATCCGTAAGTATGCGGATACCTTTCTTCTAGCTAGGGATGAAAATCAGCTTCTAGGCTATGTTCTCGGTGGTCCTCAGCCACATAATCCGCAATGTCTAGAAATGCATTCTTTAGTCATTGAGTCTGGCCATCAGAGACAGGGCTTGGGCACGCTTCTTCTTGCGGCTTTGAAAGATGTGGCAGTTAAGCTGGATTACAAAGCTATTCGTTTGAAGAGTCCTGATGAGTTGCTATCCTATTTTGAAATGAACGGTTTTATTGATGAAGAAACTTCGCTTTATGCAACTAGCCAGGGTTTTAGTATGATTTGGTTTAATCCCTTTTATCTGGAGGCACAATGAAAATCAGACAAGCAAGATTAGAAGATTTGGATCGTATCGTTGAGATTGAACTAGAAAATTTCTCGATTGAAGAAGCCATTCCTCGCTCTGTTTTTGAGGCGCATTTGCGAGAAATTCAGACCTCGTTTCTGGTTGCAGAAAAAGAAGGCAGAATCATGGGGTATATAGAAGGGCCAGTTGGACCACACCGCTATCTGCAAGATCAGTCTTTTACAGAAGCGATAGAAGATTATAGTCATGAGCCTGGTGGTTATATCTCTGTGACCTGTCTTTCTATTGCCGAGGAGGCACAGGGCCTTGGACTTGGTCAGAAATTACTAACAGCCTTGAAAGAGTTGGCTCTTGAACACAAAAGAGAAGGCATTAACCTAACCTGTCATGACTATCTCATCACCTACTACGAAAAGCATGGATTTGTCAATGAAGGCCAGTCTCAGTCAACCTTTGCAGGGGAAACTTGGTATGATATGGTCTGGGAAGCTAAAAAATAAGCTAGAAAAGCATGCTAAGTTGCTTTTCTTTCGTTTTTAAGATATAATATTATGGATTGTCAACGAGGAGGATAAACTTTTGAGTGAAAAGCCAAGAGAAGACGAAAAATTAAGCTTTAAAGAGCAGATTTTGCGTGATTTAGAAAAAGTAAAACGTTATGAAGGGATTCGCCAAGAGGCCGCTGAGCTTGATGAAAAAAAATCAGCTTTGTCTGTCCCTGACACAAAAATTGCTGATGAAGAGGTGATGAATGCATCCCTATCAGCTGTTGAAAAAATTATGGAGAATGCACCACGTGTTCCACAGCATCCTAGTGAAGATGTGCCTGCATCACCGGCGGAGGAACTAAGAGAGGAAGCTCCAATCGTTCCTAGTCACCCTAGTCAAGATGTTCCAGCTTCACCAGCTGAAGCAAGTCCATCAAAACCGGTTCCAGGACCAGATGTCAATCGTCCACAAAAGGCCGAAAGAGATTTGAACACAACTCCAACAAGAGTAGCTGTTTCTTATAGAACCGAAGAACCAAAAGAGACACAAGCAGAAGCGCCAAGACCTGAACCGGTCGTTGAAGCTGAAGCTGTTGACGTGATTTCTGAAACTCCACGTCGTAGTCGTCGTGAGACAGTTAAACCTGTTAAGAAGAAAAAATCACATTTGAAAGCTTTCTTCATTTCTCTATTGATTTTCCTTGCCTTGATTTCAGCAGGTGGTTACTTTGGTTATCAGTATGTTCAGTCATCTTTATTACCAGTTGATGCTAATTCTAAGCAGTATGTAACCGTTCAAATCCCGGAAGGATCAAATGTCCAAGAGATTGGATCAGCACTTGAAAATGCTGGTGTGATTAAACACGGAGTGATTTTTGCTTTTTATGCTAAATATAAGAATTATTCAGATTTGAAGGCTGGATATTACAATTTGCAAAAGAGCATGAGTACAGAGGATATCATTAAGGAACTACAAAAAGGTGGTACTCCTGAACCTCAAGAACCTTCACTTGCAGATTTAACGATTCCAGAAGGATATACGATTGATCAAATCGCCCAAGTTGTAGGACAATTACAAGGTGAATTTAAAGAGCCTTTGACCGCGGATGCTTTCTTGGCTAAAGTTCAAGATGACAACTTTATCAGTCAAGAAGTTGCTAAATATCCAAACCTACTTGAAAGTTTGCCAACGAAAGAAAGTGGCGTTCGTTATCGTTTAGAAGGTTTCCTCTTCCCAGCGACTTACTCCATCAAGGAAAGCACAACTATTGAAAGTTTGATTGATGAGATGCTGGCAGCTATGGATAAGACCTTGACGCCGCACTATAGTGCAATTAAGTCTAAAAACTTGACAGTCAATGAATTGCTAACAATTGCTTCACTTGTTGAAAAAGAAGGTGCTAAGACTGAAGACCGTAAGTTGATTGCAGGTGTTTTCTACAACCGTTTGAATCTTGGTATGCCACTTCAAAGCAATATTGCAATCTTGTATGCTCAAGGGAAACTTGGCCAAAATATTAGCCTAGCAGACGATGCTGGAATTGACACATCGATTAATTCACCATACAATGTTTATACCAAACCTGGTTTGATGCCTGGTCCAGTAGATAGTCCAAGTCAGGACGCGATTGAAGCAAGTATCAACCAAACAAAGAGTGAGAACCTATACTTTGTAGCCAATGTTACAGATGGTAAAGTCTATTATGCAGTTACTCAAGAAGAACATGATCGTAATGTAGCTGAGCACGTCAATAGCAAGCTTACTCAAAATAGTAGTTCAAACTAAGACTACACAAATGAGAATCTCAGATAGAGATTCAATACTATCGAAAGAAAGTTGAGAAAAATGGCAGAAAAAACATATCCTATGACCCTTGCGGAAAAGGAAAAACTTGAAAAAGAATTAGAAGAATTGAAATTGGTCCGCCGACCAGAAGTGGTAGAACGCATTAAGATTGCCCGTTCATACGGTGACCTTTCTGAAAACAGTGAATACGAAGCAGCTAAGGATGAACAAGCCTTTGTTGAAGGACAAATCTCTAGCTTGGAAACAAAAATCCGTTATGCTGAAATCGTCAATAGCGACTCAGTTGCCGATGATGAAGTAGCGATTGGTAAAACAGTCACTATCCAAGAAATTGGTGAGGACGAAGAAGAAGTTTATATTATCGTAGGTTCAGCGGGTGCAGATGCCTTTGCAGGTAAGGTTTCAAATGAAAGCCCAATTGGACAAGCCTTGATTGGTAAGAAAACAGGTGATACAGCAACCATTGAAACACCTGTTGGTAGCTATGATGTAAAAATCTTGAAGGTTGAAAAAACAGCCTAAAACAGAAAAAAGGAGTGGGGAGGCGATGCGCTTCACTCACTCCTTTTTCCATTTTGCTACTCTTCGAAAATCAAATTCAAACCACGTCAGCGTAGCCTTGCCGTATATATGTGTTACTGACTTCGTCAGTTCTATCTACAACCTCAAAACAGTGTTTTGAGCAACCTGCGGCTAGCTTCCTAGTTTGCTCTTTGATTTTCATTGAGTATAAATTAAATTGAATTGGAGACGTTATGAGTTCAAAGAAGAAAAAAAATAAGATGGAGCGTGGTTTAACTAATCGTCACGTGCAGGTTATGGCCATTGCTGGGACAATCGGAACAGGACTCTTTTTGGGAGCAGGTCGTTCTATTAGCCTAACAGGTCCTTCCATTGTACTGATTTATATGATTACTGGGGCTTTCATGTTCCTCATGATGCGTGCGGTTGGAGAAATGCTCTACCAAGACCCTGAGCAACATACCTTTATCAACTTTATCACGCGCCATTTGGGTAAGGGCTGGGGGTATTTTTCAGTCTGGTCTTACTGGCTATCCGTTGTTTTTATCGGTATGGCGGAAATCACTGCTATCGCACATTATGTGCAGTTTTGGTTCCCAAGCTGGCCAAGTTGGATGATTGAGATTGGATTTTTGACCATTCTAGCCTTGGTCAATCTGATTGCAGTGAAGCTCTTTGGGGAAGTTGAGTTTTGGTTTGCGATGGTCAAGATTGTGGCTATTTTAGCTATGATTGCAACAGGAGTCTTTATGGTCTTGACTGGCTTTAAGACACCTCATGGAGTAGCAAGTTTGGCCAATATCACCGACAATTTCTCCCTCTTCCCTAATGGTGGAGTGAACTTTGTCATGGCCTTCCAGATGGTTTTCTTTGCTTATCTCATGATTGAGTTTATCGGGGTAACAACTTCTGAAACCAAAAATCCACGTCAGGTCTTGCCAAAAGCCGTTAAGGAAATTCCTTTGCGAATCGTCTTTTTCTATGGTGGAGCTCTCTTAGCCATTATGTCCATTATTCCTTGGCGTGAGCTTGCCTCTGCTGATTCTCCCTTTGTTACAGTATTTGAGTTAGCAGGTATCAAGTGGGCGGCAGCCTTGATTAACTTCGTCGTTTTGACATCAGCAGCATCTGCCCTTAACTCAACCCTTTATTCAACAGGACGTCATTTGTACCAGATTGCTCATGATTCGCCAAATCCATTCCTAAAAGCAATCAAGGCGGATACCCTTTCTCGCCATAACGTACCACAAAATGCTATCATAGCTTCAGCGATTTTGATTGCCCTAGCAGCCTTTATCAATGTCTTGCCAGGAGTTTCGGATGCCTTTGCCTTGATTACGGCATCGTCATCAGGTGTCTATATCGCCATTTATATCTTGATTATGGTGGCCCACCTTAAATACCGCAAGTCACCAGACTTTATGGCGGATGGCTATCTCATGCCCCACTATCGTTTCTTAAATCCTTTAACCATGCTCTTCTTTGCCTTTGTCTTTGTAACTCTCTTTTTACAAGAGTCTACATTTGTAGGAGCAATCGGATCAGCTATCTGGATTATCGGTTTTGGGATTTATAGCCAGTGGAAATTTAGAAAATAGATTAAAGACTCATCAACTCAGGTTGGTGAGTTTTTGCTAGTTTGACAGTCTATTGAAATAAGACTATAATCAAGCTGTAACAGTATTTGAGGAGGTTTAGATGTACTTTAGATTGGAAAATAAGGAATCCCATAAATCACAAGAAATAGGGAATCTGATTCGTGCTTATAATCGTTCAAAAAGAGAAGAGGCTGAAAGTGAGCCACTGAATCTTTATGTCGAAGATGAAAAGGGATATCTCCTGGCAGGTCTGGTAGCTGAGACTTTCGGAAATTGGTTGGAAATCGAGTATTTGTTTGTAAAAGAGGAACTGAGAGGGCAAGGAATCGGTTCAAAACTATTGCAGCAAGCAGAAACTGAAGCTAAGAATCGAAACTGTCGTTTTGCTTTTGTCAATACTTACCAGTTTCAAGCTCCAGATTTTTATAAAAGGCATGGCTACAAGGAAGTCTTTACCTTACAAGACTATCCCTACATTGGGCAAAGATATTATTACCAAAAAGATTTGTAAGGTGAATATGAAAGTATAAGGCAAAGAGGGGTTCTTGACATAGGTATGAAGGGGATTCTCGATAAATACCAGTTAAATCCTACAAATTGTGTCTTTCTAGACGATATGGAGGACAGTACAATCGTAGCTGAGACATTAGATGTGAAATCCTACGATGCTGTAGATGTTTTGAAACAAATTGAATAAGCAGAAACTCTCTATCTTTTTTTGGTAGAGAGTTTTTTGTTAATAAAATTTTACAAAATGACATTTATATGTTGCATTGAGCTATGGTAAATGGGCTCAGAAAAAATTTGAACAAGATATGGATGAACTGGAGAGTAGTGAATAGCTTGTTACTCTTTTCTCAATACAGCTAAAATGTGATATAATAGTACTAATTTATTGGAACACATGAAAGTTCTTGAAATTTTTCATTGGTTTCTAGTTAAGGAAGTAGGAAAAATATGTATCCAGATGATAGTTTGACATTGCACACGGACTTGTACCAGATTAACATGATGCAGGTTTACTTTGACCAAGGGATTCACAATAAAAAGGCGGTCTTTGAGGTTTATTTCCGCCAACAGCCTTTTAAGAATGGCTATGCGGTTTTTGCAGGTTTGGAAAGAATTGTGAACTATCTTGAAAACTTGCGTTTTTCAGATAGTGATATTGCCTATTTGGAATCGCTAGGCTATCATGGGGAATTCTTGGACTATCTCCGCAATTTCAAGTTGGAGTTGACCGTTCGTTCTGCCCAAGAAGGGGACTTGGTTTTTGCTAATGAACCGATTGTGCAGGTGGAAGGCCCTCTAGCCCAATGTCAGTTGGTCGAAACGGCTCTTTTGAATATTGTCAACTACCAGACCTTGGTGGCGACTAAGGCAGCTCGTATTCGTTCAGTCATTGAAGATGAACCTTTAATGGAGTTTGGGACACGTCGGGCTCAAGAAATGGATGCGGCCATCTGGGGAACACGCGCAGCGGTCATTGGTGGTGCCAATGGAACTAGCAACGTGCGTGCTGGTAAACTCTTTAATATTCCTGTTTTGGGGACCCATGCCCATGCCTTGGTACAGGTTTATGGTAACGACTATGAGGCCTTCAAGGCTTACGCTGCGACCCACAAAAACTGTGTCTTTCTTGTAGATACCTATGACACCCTTCGCATCGGTGTACCAGCTGCCATTCAGGTGGCGCGTGAGCTGGGTGACCAGATTAACTTTATGGGTGTGCGGATTGACTCTGGGGATATTGCCTACATTTCCAAGAAAGTTCGTCAGCAATTGGACGATGCTGGATTTACAGAGGCTAAGATTTATGCTTCAAATGATTTGGACGAAAATACCATCCTCAACCTCAAGATGCAAAAGGCCAAGATTGATGTCTGGGGCGTGGGAACTAAGCTGATTACAGCCTATGACCAGCCAGCTCTTGGGGCAGTTTATAAGATTGTTGCGATCGAAGATGAAAATGGGAACATGCGCAATACGATCAAGCTGTCAAATAATGCTGAAAAAGTGTCTACACCAGGTAAGAAGCAGGTGTGGCGCATTACCAGTCGTGAAAAAGGCAAGTCAGAAGGAGACTATATCACTTATGATGGCGTAGATGTTGCCAGCATGACAGAAATCAAGATGTTCCATCCGACTTATACCTACATCAAGAAGACGGTTCGTAATTTTGACGCTGTTCCTCTCTTGGTGGATATCTTTAAAAACGGGGAATTGATATACAAGCTGCCTAGCTTGACTGAGATTCAGGACTATGCTCGTAAGGAATTTGACAAGCTTTGGGATGAGTACAAGCGCGTGCTCAATCCGCAACACTATCCAGTGGATTTGGCGCGTGATGTATGGCAAGATAAGATGGACTTGATTGATAAGATGCGCAAGGAAGCCCTCGGCGAAGGAGAAGAAGAATGAGTTTGCAAGAAACGATTATCCAAGAACTGGGTGTCAAACCAGTGATTGATGCCCAGGAAGAAATCCGTCGTTCTATTGATTTCTTAAAGAGATATCTGAAAAAACATCCCTTCCTAAAAACCTTTGTACTAGGGATTTCTGGGGGACAAGACTCAACCTTAGCAGGACGATTGGCTCAACTGGCCATGGAAGAACTGCGAGCAGAAACGGGAGATGACAGCTACAAATTTATCGCTGTCCGCCTGCCTTATGGAGTGCAAGCTGATGAAGCAGATGCTCAAAAAGCCCTAGCCTTCATTCAGCCAGATATCAGTTTAGTGGTGAATATCAAGGAGCCTGCAGATGCTATGACAGCTGCAGTTGAAGCGACAGGTAGTCCTGTTTCAGACTTCAACAAGGGAAATATCAAAGCACGTTGCCGTATGATTGCTCAGTATGCCCTTGCTGGTTCCCATAGCGGAGCGGTCATTGGAACAGACCACGCCGCGGAAAATATCACAGGTTTCTTTACCAAGTTTGGTGACGGTGGTGCGGATATTCTCCCTCTTTACCGTCTTAATAAACGCCAAGGAAAACAACTCTTGAAGGAACTTGGTGCAGACCCAGCCCTTTATGAAAAAATCCCAACGGCAGACCTAGAAGAAGACAAACCAGGCCTAGCTGACGAAGTAGCCCTTGGAGTTACTTATGAAGAGATTGACGACTACCTAGAAGGCAAAACAATCAGCTCAGAAGCTCAAGCAAGAATCGAAAACTGGTGGCATAAAGGCCAACACAAACGCCACCTACCCATCACTGTATTTGATGACTTTTGGGAGTGAAAACCTCCAGTGGAGGTTTTCAGCCTCTCACCTTGAAATAAGAAAGTGAGAGAAGGTCCGGGGGACCTTTTTACCCCGAGTTTAGAAATAAGAAAATGAGGAACCTCCAGTGGAGGTTTTCAGTCTCTCACCTTGAAATAAGAAAGTGAGAGTAGGTACGGTAACTCACAGAGTTCGATTTCGTCGTCTCACCCCCGCAACGATGACTAGGTTTGAAAAAGCTTGCTAGAGCGAATTTCAAACCAGACAGCGACTGCGTCAAGGAACTAGATGAAAAACTTGTTTTTTAGCTGTTGCTGAGTTTAGTCCTTTTACCCCGAGCATGGAAACAAGTAAACGAGGAAGATCCGGGGGACCTTTTTAGCTTATTACCTTGAAATTCAACAGCAAAACAAGTTTCAATGAAGATTGGACAGAGAATCATCCATCAGAAAGTGAGGCGACATAATGAAAGCAATCGGTACGCAAATATTACAGACAGATCGTTTAATCTTGCGAAGATTTGTGGAAAGTGATGCAGAAGCCATGTTTCAGAATTGGGCTTCGTCCGCTGAGAATCTGACCTATGTCACCTGGGATCCTCATTCTGATGTCGAGGAGACTCGAAATTCGATTCGTAACTGGGTTGCTTCCTATACTAATCCCAACTATTACAAATGGGCCATTTGCCTCAAAGAAAATCCGGAGAAAGTTATAGGAGATATCAGCATCGTTGCAATAGATGAGAACGATTCTTCTTGTGAAATTGGCTATGTGCTAGGCAAGAAATACTGGGGTCATGGTATGATGACAGAGGCCTTGAAAGCTGTTTTGGACTTCTGTTTTACTCAAGTAGACTTTCAAAAAGTCAAGGCACGTTATGCCAGTCTCAATCCAGCTTCAGGTCGTGTCATGGAGAAGGCTGGAATGTCCTATCTCAAGACTATTACCAATGGTGTAGAGAGAAAAGGCTATCTTGCGGACCTTATTTATTATCAGATAAGTAGGGAAGACTAGTGAATTTTCTTTTCTGTTTTCATCGAAGTCAGACTTTGTCTGGCTTTTTTTGCAACATTTTTTACATAACCTGATTAAATTCCTATTTTTCCCTATCATTGTCCCTGTTTTTTCTGGAATTTTGGGGCTATAATAATCCTATCAAATCAAAGAATGGAGGAAGGCAATGGATAATATAATCTTTTTTATCAGTGTGTTTCTTGCTGGAATTCTTTCCTTCTTTTCTCCTTGTATCTTACCCTTGTTACCGGTCTATGCAGGGGTCTTGTTGGATGACAAAGATGGTGCTCAGGCTTCTAGTGGCAAATTTTCAATCTCAGTTGTCAGTTTATTGCGAACTCAGGCCTTTATAGCGGGTATTTCTTTTATCTTTATCTTACTGGGATATGGTGCTGGTTTTTTAGGAGACCTTTTGTATACCTCTTGGTTTCAGTATGTGACGGGTGCGGTTATCATTCTCTTGGGCTTGCACCAGATGGAAGTCTTACATTTTCAGGGACTCTATAAGGAAAGAAGGCTACAATTAAAGAGACAGGGGCAAAAGGGGAATGGCTATAGTCAGGCATTTTTATTGGGGTTAACCTTTAGTTTTGCCTGGACGCCTTGTGTGGGGCCGGTTCTGGGCTCTGTTTTGGCTTTAGCGGCTTCAGGTGGCTCAGGTGCTTGGCAGGGAGCTGGTCTCATGTTAATCTATACGCTGGGTCTAGCACTACCATTTTTGGTTCTAGCTCTTGCCTCCAGCTATGTTTTGAAACATTTCCGAAAACTTCATCCCTACCTTGGAACCCTCAAAAAAGTAGGAGGTTTCCTCATTATCGTGATGGGAATCTTGGTGCTTTTGGGAAATGCTTCCATTTTGACTACATTATTTGAATAGAGAGGAAGAAGAAATGAAAAAATGGCAAACATGTCTCCTTGGAGTAGGCTCAATCTGTTGCTTGGCAGCCTGTTCGGCTAAAAATATGTCAGACGAATCTACTATGAAGGAGCAAACAAAAACAGAACAAGTTAGTTCGCAAACTGCGACTAAAGGTCAGGCGGTTGCTGATTTTGAACTGACGGGAGTTGATGGCAAGACTTACCGTTTATCTGATTACAAGGGCAAGAAAGTCTATCTCAAATTCTGGGCGTCTTGGTGTTCCATCTGTCTAGCCAGTCTTCCAGATACAGATGAAATTGCTAAGGATGCTGGTGATGACTATGTGGTCTTGACAGTGGTGTCTCCTGGACACAAGGGGGAACAAGCTGAAGCAGACTTTAAGAATTGGTACAAGGGCTTGGATTATAAAAATTTTCCAGTTCTAATTGACCCGTCAGGTAAACTCTTGGAAAGTTATGGTGTCCGTTCTTACCCAACTCAAGCCTTTATAGACAAGGAAGGCAAGCTGGTCAAAACGCAACCAGGCTTTATGGATAAGGATATGATTTTAAAGACATTGAAAGAAATGGGGTAGAGAAAGGTCATGAATGATAAAGTAAAATTGTTTGTCTTGGCAGGGATTTTTTTCCTAGCCATAAGCGGTTTCTATTTTCTATTGATGCGAAATGCAGGGCAGACAGATAGCTCTCAAATTGAGAAAGCGGCAGTTAGCCAAGGAGGAAAAACAGTGAAAAAAACAGAAGTTAGTAAAGATGCAGACTTACACGAAATTTATCTAGCTGGGGGATGTTTCTGGGGAGTTGAGGAATATTTCTCACGCGTTCCCGGTGTGACAGATGCCGTATCAGGCTATGCAAATGGTAGAGGGGAAACAACAAAGTACGAATTGATTAACCAAACAGGTCATGCAGAGACAGTCCATGTTACTTATGATGCCAATCAAATTTCCCTCAAGGAAATCCTGCTTCATTACTTCCGCATTATCAATCCAACCAGCAAAAATAAACAAGGAAATGATGTGGGGACCCAGTACCGTACGGGTGTTTATTACACAGATGACAAGGATTTAGAGGTGATTAACCAAGTTTTTGATGAAGTTGCTAAGAAATACGATCAACCTCTAGCAGTTGAAAAGGAGGCCTTGCAGAATTTTGTAGTGGCTGAGGATTACCACCAAGACTATCTCAAGAAAAATCCAAATGGCTACTGCCATATCAATGTTAATCAGGCAGCCTATCCCGTCATCGATGCCAGCAAATATCCTAAACCAAGCGATGAAGAATTGAAAAAGACCTTGTCAACTGAGGAGTATGCAGTTACCCAGAAAAATCAAACAGAACGAGCTTTTTCAAACCGCTACTGGGATAAATTCGAATCTGGTATCTATGTGGATGTGGCAACTGGCGAACCTCTCTTTTCATCAAAGGACAAGTTTGAGTCTGGTTGTGGTTGGCCTAGTTTTACGCAACCAATCAGTCCGGATGTTGCCACCTACAAGGAAGATAAGTCCTACAATATGACGCGTATGGAAGTAAGAAGTCGAGTGGGAGATTCTCACCTTGGCCATGTCTTTACGGACGGTCCACAGGACAAGGGTGGCTTACGCTACTGTATCAATAGTCTTTCTATCCGCTTTATTCCTAAAGACCAAATGGAAGAAAAAGGCTATGCTTATTTACTAGATTATGTCGACTAAGTTACCTTTCTTAAGCAGTTAGAGGAGAATTTTGCTATACTGATACTAGTAAGTGATAAAGGAGCAGAGCATGACCTACACAATCTTAATCGTAGAAGATGAATATCTGGTGAGACAAGGCTTGACCAAGCTGGTCAATGTAGCAGCCTACGATATGGAAATCATCGGTCAGGCTGAAAATGGAAGGCAGGCTTGGAAATTGATACAAAAGCAGGTACCAGATATCATTTTAACTGATATCAACATGCCCCAGCTAAATGGTATCCAGTTAGCCAGTCTGGTCCGAGAAACCTATCCTCAGGTTCATCTAGTTTTTTTGACAGGCTACGATGATTTTGATTATGCCTTGTCTGCTGTCAAACTCGGTGTGGACGACTACCTGCTCAAACCCTTTTCTCGTCAGGATATTGAGGAAATGTTGGGGAAAATCAAGCAAAAGTTGGATAAGGAAGAGAAAGAAGAGCAGTTACAAGATTTATTGACCGATAAGTTTGAGGGAAATATGGCCCAGAAAATCCATTCTCATCTAGCTGATAGCCAATTTAGCTTAAAGTCTTTAGCTAGTGACTTGGGATTTAGCCCGACTTATCTGAGTTCTTTGATTAAGAAAGAGTTGGGCCTGCCTTTTCAGGATTATTTGGTAAGAGAACGTGTTAAACAAGCCAAGCTCTTGCTTTTGACTACAGATCTGAAGATTTACGAGATCGCAGAGAAGGTTGGCTTTGAAGATATGAATTACTTTACTCAACGCTTTAAACAGGTTGCGGGTGTGACGCCTCGTCAGTTTAAGAAGGGGGAAGGTCGATGAAACGTTCGTCTCTTCTAGTTAGAATGGTTATTTCCATCTTTCTGGTCTTTCTCATTCTCCTAGCTGTGGTTGGGACTTTCTACTATCGATCTAGTTCTTCAGCCATTGAGGCTACCATTGAAGGCGATAGCCAAACAACTATCAGTCAGACTAGCCACTTTATTCAGTCTTATATCAAAAAATTAGAAACCACCTCGACCAGTTTGACCCAGCAGACGGATGTTCTAGCCTATGCTGAGAATCCCAGTCAAGACAAGGTAAAGGGAATTCGAGATCTATTTTTGACCATCTTGAAGGCAGATCAGGACTTGAAAGCTGTTGTGCTGGTAACCAAGTCTGGCCAGCTCATTTCTACAGATGACACTGTGCAGATGAAAACATCTTCAGATATGATGACTGAGGATTGGTACCAAAAGGCCATTCATCAGGGAGCTAAGCCAGTTTTGACTCCAGCTCATAAATCAGATAGTCAATGGGTTATTTCTGTCACTCAGGAACTTCTTGATGCAAAGGGAGCTGATCTGGGCGTTCTTCGCTTGGATATTTCCTATGAAACTCTGGAAGCCTATCTCAATCAACTCCAGTTGGGTCAGCAGGGCTTTGCCTTTATCATCAATGAAAACCATGAATTTGTTTACCATCCTCAACACACAGTCTATAGTTCGTCTAGCGAAATGGAGGCTATGAAACCCTATATCGAGACAGGGCAGGGCTATACACTGGACCACCAATCCTACGTCAGTCAGGAAAAGATTGTAGGAACTGATTGGACGGTGCTTGGCGTGTCATCACTGGAAAAGTTAGACCAGGTTCGGAGTCAACTCTTGTGGACCTTGCTTGGGGCTAGTGTCACATCACTTCTTGCCTGTCTCTGCTTGGTGTGGTTCAGTCTTAAACGCTGGATTGCCCCTTTGAAGGATTTGAGAGAAACCATGCTGGAAATTGCTTCTGGTGCTCAAAATCTTCGTGCCAAGGAAGCAGGTGCTTATGAACTGAGAGAGGTGACTCGCCAGTTCAATGCCATGTTGGATCAGATTGATCAGTTGATGATAGATATTCGTAGGCAGGAAGAAACGACCCGTCAGTACCAACTTCAAGCCCTATCAAGCCAGATTAATCCGCATTTCCTCTATAACACCTTGGACACGATCATCTGGATGGCTGAATTTCAGGACAGTCAGCGAGTGGTTCAGGTGACCAAGTCCTTGGCAACCTATTTCCGCTTGGCGCTCAATCAAGGCAAGGACCTGATTTGCCTGTCTGACGAAATCAACCACGTCCGTCAGTATCTCTTTATCCAGAAACAACGTTATGGGGATAAGCTAGAATACGAAATTAATGAAAATCCTGCCTTTGATAATCTAGTCTTGCCCAAGTTGGTGTTGCAACCCCTTGTAGAAAATGCTCTTTACCATGGCATTAAGGAAAAAGAAGGTCAGGGACATATTAGAGTTTCTGTCCAGAAACAGGATTCAGGATTGGTCATTCGTATTGAGGATGATGGAGTTGGCTTCCAAGATGCTTCTGATAGTAGTCAAAGTCAACTCAAACGTGGTGGAGTTGGTCTTCAAAATGTTGACCAACGGCTCAAACTTCATTTTGGAGAAGATTACCAGATGAAAATCGTTTCTGCCCCTTTAAAAGGAACGAAGGTTGAAATATACATAAATAGAATAGAAACTAGTTAACTCCCAGTCAATTCTGGGAGTTTTATGCGTAATTGAGTAAGCTTTCTAGGTTGTCTATCTTGCTAAAAAGTAGAAAAAACGATATGATAGATAATGACAAAAGAGGTATCAAGTATGAAGGAAAAAGACATTCAAAGAGAAACTAGCCAGATTGTAAACGATGTATTAGAAAAGGCCAATTTGAAGCAAGGATCTATCTTTGTTTTGGGCCTTTCTTCTAGTGAAGTAATAGGTGGTCAGATTGGCAAGGAATCCAGCCAAGAAATTGGGGAAATCATCGTGAAGACCATCTTAGATATCCTAGAGGAAAAAGGAATTCATCTAGCTGTTCAAGGTTGTGAACATGTCAATCGGGCCCTCGTTGTTGAACGTCAGGTGGCAGAGCGGTTTGGTCTGGAAATCGTCAGTGTCCTTCCCACTCTCCATGCAGGAGGTTCAGGTCAGTTGGCAGCCTTCAAGTTTATGCAAGATCCAGTTGAGGTTGAATTTATCAAGGCTCATGCTGGATTGGATATCGGAGATACTGCAATTGGTATGCATGTTAAGCATGTTCAGGTTCCGATTCGCCCTCTTTTGAGAGAAATTGGGCATGCCCATGTAACGGCTCTTGCTAGCCGTCCAAAATTAATTGGAGGTGCGCGTGCGCATTATCCGCAAGATTCTATTAGAAAGTCGTGAGAATGAGAAAAACAAAACAACAACTAGAAAAAATCACTAAATATTCGATTCGTAAGCTCACTGTTGGGGTAGGTCCTGTAGCCATCGGGGCCTTCCTTTTTGGTGCTAGTACCCTTTCAGTAGATAAGGTACAAGCCAATGAAGTTGGTGGTGCTCATAGCGTTCATTACCGTTATTTGGCAGAGCAGGAATTGACTGAGTCTGAAAAAGCTCTGATTCACCATGAAGTTCCTACAGAATTTCAAGATGATGATATTCTATATGTGGTTTATCGCAAGAAAGCAACTAACAGTCAACAACTTCCATACACAGGAAGTAAGGAGCTAGCTCTAGCAGGCCTTGGCTTGGCAACGGCTTCTCTAGCAGTCTTTTTGGTGTCCAAAAAAGGTCGCAAAGAGGTTCTAGGTGTTCTCTTGATTGGTTCTTTAGGAGCCAGCACCTTTGTACCTTATGGTACGTTTGCGTTTGAAAATAAAGAATTGCTTTCTTATAACCAAACTATTTCAGCTTCTACACATGAAGGCTTGGCTGAAGGGATTATCCACATTGATGGCTATGAATACATTGGTTACTTCAAGGAAGCGGAACTCCATCCATCAAGACCAGCTTCAGCTGAAAAGTCTCAGTTGCCAGTAGAAAATCAAAGTTCAAAAGAAATCGAGAAAACAGAAGTCGTTCAAGAAAGACATGCTGTTACTCCAGAAACTATCGTTGAGAATCCTGTAGTAGAGACTCCAGTTGCTCCTGCGGTTGAAGAAAAAACAGTTTCTGAGAAGCTTCAGACAAGACAAGAAGAGAGCTTGGTGGAGATTCCTTTTGAAACGGTGACAAGCCCAGATGCGAATTTAGCAGAAGGACAGACTCGTATCGTCACAGTCGGAGTAAAGGGTCAGCGTCGAATTGTAACCAAAGTTTCGGTGGTCAATGGTCAAGAAGTTAAAGAAGTCATCGAAGACCAAGTGGTTCAAAATCCTGTGTCGCAAGTCATTGCAGTCGGAACTAAGAAAGAAGTGCAACCTGCACCAACTCCAGTACCGCAAGCAGAACCAACTCACCAAGTAGCTAAAGGTACTCAAGAGGCAGGCAAAGAGGGTCAAGCCTTAACGCAAGCAGAATTACCAGAAGCCCCAATTGAAGTCAAAGGCACCCAAGAAGAAGATAAAGCAGGTCAAGCTCTGACGCAGCCAGAATTACCAGAAGCTCCAGTAGAAGCAAAAGGTACGCAAGAAGAAGGTAAGGCAGGCCAAGCCTTAACGCAACCCGAAATGCCAGAAGCTCCAGTAGAAGTAAAAGGCACACAAGAGGAAGGCAAGGCAGGTCAAGCTTTAGTACAGCCAGAACTTCCTGAATATACAGAACCAGTTTCAACTAAGGGAACACAAGAAACAGGAAAAGAAGGACAAGCTACAGAGCAACCAGCAAATCCAGAATATAAAGTAACAACTGGTACAGTTGAGAAATCTACTGAAAGTGAATTAGATTTCACAACAGAAGTAGTTCCTGATGACACAAAATATGTGGATGAAGAAGTAGTTGAACGTACAGGTTCTAAAGGAATTCAAGTTACGAAAACAACTTATGAAACAGTGGAAGGTGTAGAGACAGATAAAGTTGTTTCTACAACTACAGAAGTGAAAACTCCTGCCGTTTCTAAAGTAGTTAAAAAAGGAACAAAACCAATTGAAGGAACAAAAGTTGAAACAAGAGAAGAAGCCATTCCTTTTGAAACAAAAACAGAAGAGGATGATACTTTAAAACGTGGAACAACTAAAGTTGCTCAAGAAGGTGTAGACGGTAAGAAACAAATTACTGAAACGTATAAAACAATTCGCGGAGAAAAAACAAGCGATGCTCCAACAGTAGAAGAAAAAGTTATCTTACAACCTCAAGATAAAATTATTAAAAAAGGTACAAAAGGTTTAGAAAAACCAACCTTACAATGGGCGAATACTGAAAAAGATGTCTTGAAGAAGAGCGCTACAGCTAGTTATACATTAAATAAACCAGCTGGAGTAGAAATCAAATCAATCAAATTAGCGTTGAAAGATAAAGATGGACAACTTGTAAAAGAAGTAACGGTAGCTGAAAATAATTTAAACGCTACTTTAGATAAATTGAAATATTATCAAGGATACACTCTATCTACTACGATGGTTTATGATCGTGGAGAAGGCGAAGAAACTGAGAAATTAGAAGATAAACAAATTCAGTTAGACCTCAAAAAAGTTGAAATCAAGAACATCAAAGAAACAAGTTTGATGAGTGTAGATGCTGAAGGAAACGAAACAGATAAGAGCTTATTAACTGAAAAGCCAACAGATGTTGCTCCATTATATTTACGTGTAACAACGCATGATAATAAGATAACAAGACTTGCAGTAAGTTCTGTTGAAGAAGTTGTTGTTGATGGCAAAACATTGTACAAAGTTGTAGCGAAAGCTCCAGACTTAGTTCAACGTAGAGCAGATGATACTTTCAGTGAAGAGTATGTTCATTACTTTGAAAAACAAAAAGCACACGAAGGTGATGTATATTATAGTTTTAATGACTTGGTAACAGCTATGAAAGCTAACCCAAGTGGTACTTTTAAACTTGGTGCAGACCTTAATGCTGCTAACGTACCAACTCCAAACAAACAATATGTACCTGGTAAATTTAGCGGAACTTTAACAAGTGTCGATGGAAAACATTATACAATTCACAATATGGCTCGTCAGTTATTTGATAATGTCGAAGGTGGTACAATTAATAACATTAATTTAGGTAATGTTAATATTAATATGCCTTGGGTTGAAAATATTTCAGCACTATCAAGAGTAGCTAAAAATGCCACAGTTGAAAATGTTAAGGTAACTGGTAGCATCCTTGGTAAAGATGGTATTGCCGGTATTGTAAACAAAGTGGACGTTGGTGGTTTATTACAAAATGTTGCCTTTGTTGGTAAAGTTACTGGTGTTGGCGATAAAGGCTGGGATATGGGTGGTATTTCTGGAGAAGTTTGGAAAGGGAATATTAAAAAAGCCTATGTTGATGCTGATATTGTAGCAAATAAAGCTCGTATTGGTGGTCTTGTTGCTAGAACAGATAATGGTTACGATGGAAATGGGGTTAACAAATATGCATTTACTAGCCAATCTGTCGTTAAAGGAACTATTAAGGTAAAAACGCCTGTTGAAGTTGGTGGTTTCATTAGTAAAAACTATCCATGGGGTCGAGTTCTTGATACTGTTACAATGATGAAAGTTGAAAATGGTGAGGAATTCTATGGTTCCAAAGATCTTGTTGATGATGATGGATACTTTACAAATAATTGGATTGATAGAAACTATGTTGTTACAGGTGTGAGTGAAGGGAAACGTTCATTCAAATATTCTCGTAGTAAACGAATCCAAGAAATCAGCTTAGAAGAAGCTAACAAAAAAATAGAATCATTCGGAATTACAGCTGATAAATTCGAAATTGCTCCACTTGTGGAAGATAAACTAAACCAAGTTAAACCGAAATCTGATACGTATAAAGAGATTCAAGATTATAATGCAGATCGTGAACTTGCTTACCGTAATATTGAAAAACTTCAACCATTCTACAATAAAGAATGGATTATCAATCAAGGAAATAAAATTCCTGCAGGTTCTAAATTATTAACGACTGAAGTATTATCTGTAATAGGTATGAAAGATGGACAATTTGTAACGGACTTATCTGATGTTGATCATATTATGATTCATTACGCTGATGGTACGAAAGAAGAAAAAGCTGTATCAGCTAAAGCTACGTCAAACGTAGAACAAGTAAAAGAATACGGTATTACAGATTTAGGTGATGTAGTTTACACACCAAATATGGTAGTTAAAGATCGTACTCAACTAATCAGTGAGATTAAAATGAAATTAGATAGTGTTCAATTAATTTCACAAGAAGTTCGTGACTTAATGGATAAACGTAATAAACCAGCTGAGAATAGTGAAAATCATAAGAACAACTACATTCGTAACTTGTTCCTTGAAGAAAGCTTTGAAGAAACGAAAGCTAATTTAGATAAATTAGTCAAAGCTTTAGTCGAAAACGAAGACCATCAATTAAACGGTGACGAAGCAGCCATGAAAGCTCTTCTTAAAAAAGTAGAAGATAACAAAGCTAAAATAATGATGGCTCTTACTTATTTAAATCGTTATTATGGATTTAAATACAATGATATGAGTATTAAAGACCTTATGATGTTCAAACCTGATTTCTATGGTAAGAATGTTAGTGTTATCGATAGATTGATTCAAATTGGTTCTAGTGAGAAAAACTTAAAAGGTGACCGAACTCAAGATGCTTATCGTGATGTGATTGCGGGAGCAACAGGTAAAGGTAACTTAAATGACTTTTTAACATATAATATGAAGTTGTTTACAGAAGATACTGATATGAATGTTTGGTATAAGAAGGCTGTATCACACACTAACTATATTGTTGAGAAGCAATCCTCAAACCCTGCGTTTGCTAATAAAAAATATCATTTGTATGAAAACCTTAATAACGGTGAGCATGGACGTTATATCCTACCACTTCTTAATACGAAGAAAGCTCATATGTTCTTGATTTCAACATATAATACACTAGCATTTAGTGCGTTTGAGAAATATGGTAAGAATACAGAAGCTGAACGTGAAGCATTCAAGAAAGAAATCGACTTACGTGCACAGGAACAAATCAACTATTTAGACTTCTGGTCTCGCTTGGCGGCTGATAATGTACGTAATCAGTTGTTGAAATCTGAAAACATGGTTCCATCGGCTATCTGGGATAACCATGGTGCGCCAGGTGGATGGGTTGATAGAATGGGTCACACGAAGAATGGTGATTATGCTCCAATTCGTGAGTTCTATGGTCCAACTGGTAAGTGGCACGGTGATAATGGCATGGGTGCATACGCATATATCTTTGATAGACCTCAAAACTCAGAAGCCGTGTACTATATTTGGTCAAGTATGATTAGTGATTTTGGTACATCAGCCTTTACTCATGAAACAACGCATATCAATGACCGTATGGCTTACTTAGGTGGTTGGGGGCATCGTGAAGGTACAGACGTTGAAGCCTTTGCTCAAGGAATGTTACAATCTCCAGCTGTATCAAGTTCGAATGGTGACTACGGTGCACTAGGTCTTAACATGGCTTATAAACGTGAAAACGATGGTAAACAATGGTACAACTATGATCCAAATAAATTAGATAGTAGAGAAGCTATCGACCATTACATGAAAAACTATAATGAAGCGCTCATGATGCTAGACCATTTAGAAGCGGATGCCGTTATCGCGAAGAATGATGGTGACAACAACAAGTGGTTCAAGAAGATGGACAAAAAATGGCGTGAGAAAGCTGATAGAAATAGTTTAGTTGGACAACCACACCAATGGGATTTACTTCGTGACCTAAATGACGCGGAGAACAAGAAGAAATTGACAAGCATTGATGACCTTGTAGATGGTAATTACGTGACTAAGCATAATATGCCTGGTAATAAACATTATCGTGCTGAAGGTTTTGATACGGCATATCAAACTGTAAGTATGATGGCTGGAATTTACGGTGGTAATACAAGTCAAAGTGCTGTAGGTTCTATCTCGTTCAAACATAATACATTCCGTATGTGGGGTTACTTCGGATATGTCAATGGATTTGTCGGATATGCTTCAAACAAGTATAAACAAGAATCTAAAGCAGCTGGTAGACCGGGTCTTGGTGATGACTTTATCATTGAGAAAGTGTCTGGTGGTAAATTCCACACACTAGAAGAGTGGAAGAAAGAATGGTTCAAGGAAGTCAAAGCTAAAGGAGAAAAAGGATTTGTCGAAATTGAAATCGACGGACAGAAAATTTCAACTTATGCAGGACTCCAAGAATTGTTCAACAAAGCTGTTGAAAATGACCTTAAAGCGGGTAATTCAAACCAAACAGTTGCACTCAAAGAAAAAGTTTACAAACAACTCTTGCAGAAATCAGATGGATTTGCTGGTGATTTATTCACTAAAGCATAATCAAGAGTAATTTAATAGCCAGAAAATGATAAAAAGGTAGATCAGTTTTGACTGGATCTATCTTTTTTGATGTTCTTGCAGTTCTTAAATGTTCACGTACCAGTATAATTATTGAATATATTTATAACTAAAATACTGGAAAAATAGATTTTAAAAAAGTAAATGAAATGTCAGGCAGGGCTTTGTTTTATGGATTTTGTTCTAGTTCAAACAACTTGCAAAAATAGCTTAAAAATTATAAAATGAAATATAAAGAAATTTGTAAATACGCATAAAATTCAATATGATATAATGTGTACATAGATAAAAGAAAAGGAAATATTATAAATGAAGAACAAGCTTTCTGATAAGTCCCTTGAGAATCAGAGAAAAGAAAAGATCATGCGTTTCTCCATTCGTAAATATAGTTTTGGTGCAGCGAGTGTAGCGGTTGCTGCCTTTTTAATATTTTTAGGAAATGGAGCAGTTGCAGCGGATCAATTGAAAGTAACTGAAGAGTCTTCTAGTAAAGTAGAGTTGGCTAAAGAAGGTGGGGATAAGACTGAAAATCAGAGTGAGTCCAAAATCAGTGAGCCGAAAATTACTAAACCAGAACTAGATAAAAGTCAACTTGCAAATTATATTGGTGAAATTGAAGGTAAGATTTCAAGTGGAGCCTACGCTAATAAGACAGAGGAAAGTGTAGCGAGTCTAGCTGCTGAGTTAGCTAATGCCAAAGCAACTTTAGCGAGCGCAAGCAGTCAAGAAGAATTGACGAGTGCCTATCAAAAACTGGTTACTGCTGTTAACTCAAAATTACGAAATAAGCCGGTTGAGAAAAAAGAAATTGTTTCAACAGATACTACTGAGAATAAAGAAACAGTTGGTATCAAAGCTGAAAATACTGAGAAACCATCAGAATCAAATGCGATTGAAAAGACTGGTGCCAATGATCCGCGTAATGGAAGTGAAATTGAAAAGGATACAACATTCCGTGCGGCTGTGAATCAAGATCCAAAGGTAGATTTTACATTCTCCATACCAGATGAGAAGAAAATCTATATCTATAACGAAGAGCATTTTTCATTAGAAATTCCAGTTTATTCTGAAACTGGAAAAATTCGCTATGCAACGATTAAGAAAGGATCTAGACAAAGATTCCCTAATGTTGCAGGTACAGATAATGACTTGGATGTTGAATTTGGATTTACAGCTACTGTAATAAATCGTGCTGAAACGGCAGGGGTAACATCGGAGGCGAGTCAAGCAAATCCTGCGAAAATCGTCATTACAGGTCGTCCAAATGATATATTAAAAAAGAACAGAGATTACACAAAACAAGAAAACCAAACATTAAATGTTGGTACTCGTTATGTTCAAGTAGTTGATGACCAAGGTAGAGAAAATCTTAAAAAAGGTATGGATATAACGGATCCAGGATATTTCTACTTAGTATTAAAATCTCAAGCAAAAAAATACGCCTTAAGATCTCAACCTACAGATGAAAAGATTTCTGTAACTAGTTTGACAAATCCTACAGCAGAAGATTTAAAGAAAATCAAAGATAGTATTCAATTAGAATATTCAACAACAAACGAAGATGCACGATTTGCTGATAGACGTGGAACTTTAGTAGAACACCCAGAGGATGTTATTCAATCGGTTAATATCGTTGGGAATAATATTGTTGTTACATTTACAGATGGTTCTACGAAGACGAAACCAGTAAGTGAAATTGTACAAAAAAATGTTCCACCGGTTGTTAATCTACAGTATTCAAACGAAGCGAACAGAAATATTTATATCTATTCTGGAGAAGAGACAGACCTAACATTTACTGCAACGGATGAGTCTAAGATTAAGGACCTAAAACTTCGTGGCCCTGGTGACATTAACTATAATAATGCAACTAGTTTTGGTTTAGCAGTAGGAAATATTGTTGATAGCGCAGTAACAAGCGGAGCAGGTTCTGTTTCTGAAGATAAGAAGACAGCAACCATTAAAATGACTGGAACAACGAATTTAACTGCTGGGAAAAAATGGACAAGTGTTATCGTTGCAAAAGATGACAACAATGGAGAAAGTGCACCTTTTAACGGAAGAATTAATGCAACTACTAATCCTGCAGAACGTCAAAAAATTGAAGGTTATGTTGAGTTTGTTGTAAAAAATCAAACTACTAAATATGATATTAAGACTCCAGAAGGAACAGTTAGTGTAGTAGATCCAGCGAATGTAACTGCAGAAGAATTTGAAAAAATTAAAGAAAAAGTAAAAATTGAATACTCTCAAACTAACGATGATGCTAATTTTACTAGCAAGAGAGGACAAGCTGTAGACAATCAGGCGACAAGAATTTCTACGATTACAAAAGATGCTAATGGAAATCTTGTTGTGACCTATAAAGATGGTTCAACTGATACAAAACCTTTATCAGAATTCACAAGTTTAAATAAACAACCTGCAATTGACGCGGTTAACAAGGCTGCTGAAGATAAAATTGCAGAGATTAATGCTAATACAAACGCAACTGCAGAAGAAAAAGCAGCTGCAATAGAAAAAGTTAATGTCGATAAGGCGAAAGCTTTAACAGCAATTAATGATAACTCGGTAACGACAAAAGCAGCATTAGATAATGCCAAAACATCTGGGACAACAGCGATTAGCAATGATAATCCTGTAGCAACGAAGAAAGATACAGCAAAAGCAGCTATTGACTCAGCTTTAAGAGAGAAAGAAGCAGCCATCGATGCGAATAACGACTTAACGACAGAAGAGAAGAATGCAGCAAAAGCAGATGCACAGGCAAAAGCAACTGCAGCGAAAACAGCAATTGATAATGCGACAACAAACGCAGCAGTGGACTCAGCCCAAACGGCAGGAACAACAAGCGTAAGTTCAGTAACGCCAACAGCGGTAGCAAAACCAGCGGCTAAGAAAGCAATAGATGATGCACTTAAAGCGAAAGAAGCACAACTTGACGCTCGTGCGGACTTAACAGACGAAGAAAAAACAGCAGCAAAAGCAGATGCACAAGCAAGGGCAACAGCGGCTAAAAATAATATTGATACTGCAACAACAAACTCAACAGTAGATAATGCGAAAACTACAGGCGTTGCTGATGTGGAAAGCGTTAATCCGCAAGCAAGCCAAAAGAAAACTGATGCGAAAAATGCAGTTGATGAAGCATTAAAAGCAAAAGAAGCAGCTATAGATGCGAACAACGATTTAACAGCTGAAGAAAAAGCTAAAGCGAAGGAAGACGCAAAAGCTAAAGCTGATGCAGCGAAAACAGCAATCGACAACGCAACAACAAATGATGCAGTAACGCAAGCTAAAAACGCTGGGGCAACATCAGTAGATTCGGTGACTCCAACGCCGGTAGTCAAACCAGCTGCAAAACAAGCCATCGATGACGCATTGAAAGCAAAGAATGACGCGATTGATTCCAATAACGATTTAACGGCTGAAGAAAAAGCCAAAGCTAAGGAAGATGCGAAAGCCAAAGCCGACGCAGCGAAACAAGCGATCGACAAGGCGACAACAAATGATGCAGTAACGCAAGCTAAAAACGCTGGGGCAACATCAGTAGATTCGGTGACTCCAACGCCGGTAGTCAAACCAGCTGCAAAACAAGCCATCGATGACGCATTGAAAGCAAAGAATGACGCGATTGATTCCAATAACGATTTAACGGCTGAAGAAAAAGCCAAAGCTAAGGAAGATGCGAAAGCCAAAGCCGACGCAGCGAAACAAGCGATCGACAACGCGACAACAAACGATGCAGTAACTCAAGCTAAAAACGCTGGGGCAACATCAGTAGATTCGGTGACTCCAACGCCGGTAGTCAAACCAGCTGCAAAACAAGCAATTGATGACGCATTGAAAGCTAAGAACGACGCGATTGATGCCAACAATGACTTAACAGACGAAGAAAAAACTGCGGCGAAAGCTGATGCAAAAGCCAAATCTGACGCAGCGAAGCAAGCAATCGACAAGGCGACAACAAATGATGCAGTAACGCAAGCTAAAAACGACGGAGCAACATCAGTAGATTCGGTGACTCCAACTCCGGTAGCCAAACCAGCAGCTAAGAAAGCCATCGATGACGCATTGAAAGCTAAGAACGACGCGATTGATGCCAACAATGACTTAACAGACGAAGAAAAAACTGCGGCGAAAGCTGATGCAAAAGCCAAATCTGACGCAGCGAAGCAAGCAATCGACAAGGCGACAACAAATGATGCAGTAACGCAAGCTAAAAACGACGGAGCAACATCAGTAGATTCGGTGACTCCAACTCCGGTAGCCAAACCAGCAGCTAAGAAAGCCATCGATGACGCATTGAAAGCTAAGAACGACGCAATTGATGCCAACAACGATTTGACTGCTGAAGAAAAAGCCAAAGCTAAGGAAGACGCGAAAGTCAAAGCCGATGCAGCGAAGACTGCAATCGACAAGGCGACAACAAATGCAGCGGTGGAACAAGCTAAGGCTGATGGAGCGACAAGTGTATCTTTAGTAACACCAACAGCGCAAGCGAAGCCAGCTGCAAAACAAGCCATCGATGAAGCATTAAAAGCAAAAGAAGCAGCAATAGATGCCAACAATGACTTAACAGCAGAAGAAAAAACAAAAGCTAAAGAAGATGCGAAAGCCAAAGCAGACGCAGCAAAACAAGCAATTGATCAAGCAACAACAAATGCAGCGGTGGAACAAGCTAAGGCTGATGGAGCAACAAGTGTAGACTCAGTGACTCCAACAGCCCAAGCGAAGCCAGCGGCAAAACAAGCCATCGATGAAGCATTAAAAGCAAAAGAAGCAGCAATAGATGCCAACAATGACTTAACAGCAGAAGAGAAAGCCAAAGCTAAGGAAGACGCCAAAGCCAAAGCCGATGCAGCTAAACAAGCAATCGATAGCGCAACAACAAACGCAGCGGTAGAACAAGCTAAAAATGACGGAGCGACAAGTATATCTTCAGTCACTCCAACACCAACAGCTAAACCGGCTGCAAAACAAGCCATCGATGACGCATTGAAAGCTAAGAACGATGTGATTGATGCCAATAACGATTTGACTGCTGAAGAGAAAGCCAAAGCTAAGGAAGACGCCAAAGCCAAAGCCGATGCAGCTAAACAAGCAATCGATAGCGCAACAACAAACGCAGCGGTAGAACAAGCTAAAAATGACGGAGCGACAAGTATATCATCAGTCACTCCAACACCAACAGCTAAACCGGCTGCAAAACAAGCCATCGATGACGCATTGAAAGCTAAGAACGATGTGATTGATGCCAATAACGATTTGACTGCTGAAGAGAAAACCAAAGCTAAGGAAGACGCCAAAGCGAAAGCTGACGCAGCGAAGCAAGCAATTGACAACGCGACAACAAACGATGCAGTAACTCAAGCTAAAAACGCTGGGGCAGCAAGTGTATCATCAGTCACTCCAACACCAACAGCTAAACCGGCTGCAAAACAAGCAATTGATGACGCATTGAAAGCTAAGAATGACGCGATTGATGCCAATAATGACTTAACAGACGAAGAAAAAACTGCAGCTAAAGCAGATGCAAAAGCCAAAGCCGACGCAGCGAAACAAGCAATCGACAACGCAACAACAAACGATGCAGTTGAGAAAGCTAAAAACGATGGAGTGACAAGTGTATCTTCAGTAAGTCCAACAGCGCAAGCTAAGCCAGCGGCTAAACAAGCAATCGACGATGCATTAAAAGCTAAGGAAGCAGCAATCAACGCAAATAATGACTTAACAGACGAAGAAAAAGCCAAAGCTAAGCAAGAAGCGCAAGACAAGGCAGCTGCAGCGAAACAAGCGATCGATAATGCGACAACAAACGCGGGAGTAGACCAAGCTAAGGCTAATGGAACAACAGAAGTAAATAATGTAAATCCAACAGCAGTGGCAAAACCAGCAGCTAAAAAAGCAATCGACGATGCCCTAAAAGCTAAAAATGACGCGATTGATGCTCGAGATAATCTGACAGCTGAGGAAAAAATAGCAGCTAAGGAAGAAGCTAAAGCCAAAGCCGACGCAGCGAAGACTGCAATCGACAACGCAACCACAAACGATGCAGTAACTCAAGCTAAAAATGATGGGGCAGCAAGTGTATCTTCAGTGACTCCAACTCCAGTAGCCAAACCAGCAGCTAAGAAAGCAATCGACGATGCATTAAAAGCTAAGGAAGCAGCGATTGACGCGAACAACGACTTAACAGACGAAGAGAAAACTGCAGCTAAAGCAGATGCAAAAGCCAAAGCCGACGCAGCGAAAACAGCAATAGACAACGCGACAACAAATGATGAGGTAGAACAAGCTAAAAATGATGGAGCAACATCGGTAGATTCGGTGACTCCAACTCCAGTAGCGAAACCAGAGGCGAAGAAAGCAGTAGAAGATGCACTTAAAGCCAAAGAAGCAGAAATCGATGCTCGAGATGATCTGACAGCTGAGGAAAAAACAGCAGCTAAAGAAGAAGCGAAAGCCAAAGCAGACGCAGCGAAGACTGCAATCGACAATGCGACAACAAATAATGCAGTAACTCAAGCTAAAAACGCTGGAGCAACGAGTGTATCTTCAGTAAATCCAACAGCGCAAGCTAAGCCAGCAGCTAAGAAAGCGATAGAAGATGCGCTTAAAGCCAAAGAAGCAGAAATCGATGCTCGAGATGATCTGACAGCTGAAGAAAAGATAGCAGCTAAAGAAGAAGCTAAAGCCAAAGCAGACGCAGCAAAACAGGCAGTTGATAAAGCGACAACAAATGCTGACGTTGAAAATTCAAAAACTACTGGGGTAGCAGATGTAAACTCATTGAATTCAGTAGCAGTTAAGAAACCAGAGGCTAAAAAAGCAGTTGATGAAGCACTTAAAGCTAAAGAAGCAGAAATTGATGCGAACAATGACTTAACAGCAGAAGAGAAACAAGCAGCTAAGGAAGAGACTAAGAAAAAAGCAGATGCGGCTAAGCAAGCAATCGATGAAGCGGATACAGATATTAAGGTTGATGTAAATAGTATATCGGGCTTAAGTGATGTAAATTCATTTAGTCCAGAACCAGTTAAGAAATCAGAGGCTAAAAAAGCAATTGATGCAGCTCTAGAGAAGAAAATAGAAGAAATTGATGCTCGAGATGATTTAACAACTGAAGAGAAAACTGCAGCAAAAGCTGAAGTAGAAAATAAAGCTAATGAGGCGAAAGAAGCGATTGATGCAGCAGATACAGATATTAAAGTTGATGTAAATAGTATATCTGGTTTAAGTGATGTAAATTCGTGTAGTCCTGAAGCAGCTAAAAAACCAGCAGCCAAACAGGCAATAGATGATGCATTAAAAGCAAAAGAAGATGCAATAGATGCGAATGATGATTTAACAGCTGAAGAAAAAACTAAAGCCAAAGCAGAAGCTAAGGCAAAAGCTGATGCAGCGAAAGAAGCAATCGACAATGCGACAACAAACGCAGAAGTGGAACAAGCTAAGACTGCAGGAACGGCATCAGTAGCTTCAGTGACTCCAAAGCCAGTAGCAAAACCGACTGCGAAGCAAGCAATCAACGACGCGCTTAAAGCTAAGAACGACGCGATTGATGCCAATAACGATTTGACTGCTGAAGAAAAAGCCAAAGCTAAGGAAGATGCAAAAGCAAAGGCCGATGCAGCTAAGCAAGCAATTGATAACGCGACAACAAACGCAGAAGTGGAACAAGCTAAGACTGCAGGAACGGCATCAGTAGCTTCAGTGACTCCAACACCAACAGCTAAACCAGCTGCAAAACAAGCAATCGATGACGCATTGAAAGTTAAGAACGACGCGATTGATGCCAACAACGATTTGACTGCTGAAGAAAAAGCCCAAGCTAAGGAAGACGCGAAAGCCAAAGCCGATGCAGCTAAGCAAGCAATTGATAACGCGACAACAAACGCAGAAGTGGAACAAGCTAAGACTGCAGGAACGGTATCAGTAGCTTCAGTGACTCCAACGCCAGTGGCAAAACCAGCTGCTAAACAAGCCATCGACGACGCGCTTAAAGCTAAGAACGACGCGATTGATGCCAATAACGATTTGACTGCTGAAGAAAAAGCCAAAGCTAAGGAAGATGCAAAAGCCAAAGCCGATGCAGCTAAGCAAGCAATTGATAACGCGACAACAAACGCAGAAGTGGAACAAGCTAAGACTAATGGAACAACAGAAGTAAACAATGTAAATCCAACGGCACAAGCGAAACCGGCTGCAAAACAAGCCATCGATGACGCATTGAAAGCTAAGAATGACACGATTGACGCGAACAAAGACTTAACAGCGGAAGAAAAAGCCAAAGCTAAAGAAGATGCTAAGGCAAAAGCCGATGTAGCGAAAGAAGCAATCGATAGAGCAACAACAAACGCAGCAGTCGACCAAGCTAAAACTAACGGAACTTCAGAAGTCACTTCAGTAAATCCAGAAGCAGTAGCGAAGACAGAAGCTAAGCAAGCAATAGGAGATGCTCTGAAAGCTAAGAACGACGAGATCGATGCTCGCACAGACTTAACGGACGAAGAGAAAGCTGTAGCTAAGGCTGACGCTAAAGCGAAAGCAGATGTAGCGAAAGAAGCAATCGATAGAGCAACAACAAACGCAGCAGTCGACCAAGCTAAAACTAACGGAACTTCAGAAGTCACTTCAGTAAATCCAGAAGCAGTAGCGAAGACAGAAGCTAAGCAAGCAATCGACGATGCTTTGAAAGCTAAGACTGCCGAAATTGATGCTCGCACAGATTTAACGGCCGAAGAGAAAACTGCAGCCAAAGCAGATGCTAAAGCGACAGCAGACGCAGCGAAAGCAGCCATAGATAAAGCAACAAAGAATGCTGAAGTCGACCAATCTAAGTCAACTGGAATCATAGAAGTCACTTCAGTCAATCCAGAGGCGTTGACTAAGTCAGCAGCTAAGCAATCCATCGACGAAGCTTTGAAAGCTAAGACTGATGAAATCGACTCTCGTACAGACTTAACAGACGAAGAGAAAACTGCAGCCAAAGCAGACGCTAAAGCGACAGCTGACGCAGCAAAAGAAGCCATCGACAGAGCAACAACGAATGCCGAAGTCGACCAAGCTCAGTCAACTGGAACAACAGAATTAAAAGTTATAAATCCACAACCAGTAGCTAAATCAGCAGCCAAACAATCCATCGATGAAGCTCTGAAAGCTAAGACTGCCGAAATAGATGCACGTACAGACTTAACAGACGAAGAAAAAACTGCGGCTAAGGCAGAAGCTAAGAAGAAAGCAGATGCAGCGAAAGAGGCGATCGACAAAGCAACAACAAATGCCGAAGTCAATCAAGCTCAGTCAACTGGAACAAGAGAAGTCACTTCAGTCAATCCAGAGGCGTTGACTAAGTCAGTAGCTAAGCAAGCCATCGACGAAGCACTGAAAGCTAAGAATGATGAGATAGAATCTCGTACAGACTTAACAGATGAGGAGAAAACTGCTGCTAAGTCAGAAGCAAAAGCTAAGGCTGACGCAGCAAAAGAAGGCATCGACAAAGCAACAACGAATGCAGCAGTCGACCAAGCTAAGACTAACGGAACAAGAGAAGTCACTTCAATCAATCCAGCAGCAGTAGCGAAGACAGCAGCTAAGCAAGCTATTGACGAAGCTCTGAAAGCTAAGAATAATGAGATTGACGCTCGTACAGACCTAACAGCCGAAGAAAAAGCCAAGGCCAAAGCAGATGCAAAAGCTAAAGCTGATGCAGCGAAAGAAGCAATCGATAAAGCAACAACCAACGCAGCAGTCGACCAAGCTCAGTCAACTGGAACAAGAGAAGTCACTTCAGTCAATCCAGAGGCGTTGACTAAGTCAGCAGCTAAGCAATCCATCAACGAAGCTTTGAAAGCTAAGAATAATGAGATTGATGCTCGTACAGACTTAACAGATGAGGAGAAAACTGCAGCAAAAGCAGATGCAAAAGCTAAAGCTGATGCAGCGAAAGAAGCAATCGATAAAGCAACAACCAACGCAGCAGTCGACCAAGCTCAGTCAACTGGAACAAGAGAAGTCACTTCAGTCAATCCAGAGGCGTTGACTAAGTCAGCAACTAAGCAATCCATCAACGAAGCTTTGAAAGCTAAGAATAATGAGATTGATGCTCGTACAGACTTAACAGATGAGGAGAAAACTGCAGCAAAAGCAGAAGCTAAGGCTAAAGCCGATGAAGCGAAATCAGCCATCGACAACGCAACAATAAATGCAGCAGTCGACCAAGCTCAGTCAATTGGAACAATAGAAGTAAACTTAATTAATCCAGTAGCAGTAGCGAAGACAGAAGCTAAGAAAGAAATCGACGATGCTTTGAAAGCTAAGAACGATGAGATTGATGCTCGCACAGACTTAACAGACGAAGAGAAAACCGTGGCTAAGGCTGAAGCGAAAGCCAAAGCTGATGCAGCAAAAGCAGCCATCGATAATGCCACAACCAACTCAGAAGTCGACCAAGCTAAGTCAACTGGTATTGAAGAAGTGAACTCAGTCAATCCGATTGCACAAATTAGACCGGCAGTTGGAGCAAGTGCTGGAGTTCATGTAAACTCAGCTAATCCAACTTCTAAAGAAAAACCACAGGAAAAACAAGCAATAGACCAAGTATTGAAAACTGATGAAGCCAAAGCTAAAGTGAAAGATAGTGTAGCATTTCCTATCTCACAACTTGAAAATGAGAATCAGCAAGTAGCTACTAATCAGCGTGTAGTGGCTAGAGAATTGCCAAATACAGGCACAACAGAATCCATAATGGCAATGGTTGCAGCAGCAGCTAGTGCAATGCTTGGTTTTGGTCTTATTGCTCGTCGTCGAAAAGAAGATGAAGAAGATAAATTAGAAAATCAATAACGATTTCTAAAGGTCGCAACTCCTTTTTTGAGACTAAGTGGATAATATTATTCTTAAAACTCTCCTAGAGCAAAATAGCTACTAGGAGAGTTTTTTCTCTAACCAGAAGATACGTGACGGGACTAAAGATAATCTCATCTGCTTTGCGGATGAGGGTTTTCTTATTTTGTGCTATACTTAAGGTATGCATAGAAAAACAGTAATTGATTTTAGAGCTTTGGGGGAGAGATACACCTTTACCCAGCCTATTAAAGAGTTGAAAACGAGAAATGTAGTAGAAGTGGTAGATTTGCTGGCACAAGTGGAAAGCTACCAAGAGCAAGGCTACTATGTGGTGGGCTATGTCAGCTATGAGGCTGCACCTGCTTTTGAGGAGAAATTAGCAGTTCATAAAGCTCCTTTATTGGTAGAGTACCTGCTTTATTTTACAGTTCATGATAGGGTAGAAACATCCCCTATTCCTCTGACTTATGATGAGGTTGATTTGCCTTCAAACTGGCAGGAAGTAACGTCTGCAGAGGATTATGAAAAGGCGATTGCCCAGATTCATCATCATTTGCGACAGGGAGACACCTATCAGGTCAACTACACCGTCCAACTCAAGCAGGAGTTGTCTGCCAATCCTTTTGCTATCTACAATCGTATGGTGGTAGAGCAGGAGGCGGGCTACAATGCCTATGTTGAACATGACGAGATGGCAGTGATTTCCATGAGCCCAGAGCTCTTTTTTGAGCAAAATGGTCTCGAGTTGACAACGCGACCAATGAAGGGAACGACTCAGCGTGGCATGACCGACCAAGAAGACTTGGAGCAGGCCAGTTGGTTGGAGCAGGATTCTAAAAATCGCTCTGAAAATATGATGATTGTGGACCTCTTGCGCAATGACATGAATCGTATTTCTGAAGTGGGGAGTGAGCATGTAGAGCGTCTTTGCCAAGTGGAACAGTATTCAACGGTTTGGCAGATGACTTCGACTATCAAGAGTCAGTTGCGAGAGGATGTTGACCTTGTTGAAATCTTTCGCTCTCTCTTTCCTTGTGGTTCCATAACGGGAGCTCCAAAAATTGCGACTATGGAGATTATCAAGGACTTGGAGCCACAACCGCGTGGAGTCTACTGTGGAACGATTGGTCTCCTGATTCCAAATGGACGACGGATTTTCAATGTTGCCATTCGGACTATTCAACTGCATCAAGGGAAAGCCATCTATGGAGTTGGCGGAGGCATTACATGGGATAGCACTTGGGAATCTGAATATCGCGAGGTTCATCAAAAGGCGGCAGTTCTTTATCGTAAACAAGCTCGTTTCAAACTGATTACTACAGGGAAAATCAGTCAGAAGAACCTGTTATTTGAAGAACAACATTTGGAAAGACTGAGAACAGCTAGTCGGTATTTTGCTTTTCCTTTTGATGTAGAAGACTTGAAACAAAAGATTGAGGAAGAGTGTCAGGCTTGTGACATTAATCAAGACTACCGCTTGCGAATTAGCCTTAGCAAATCTGGAGAGATAGCAGTTGATTGTCAAGCATTGGAATCTCTCAGTCCGACCTTCTGTCAAGCAAAACTTTGCCTTCAGGAAGCAAATTTGCAGCAAGCCTTTACCTACTTTAAAACCACTCACCGACCACACTTAAATCTAGGTAAACAAGAAATCATTTACCATAATGCAGCAGGAGAACTATTGGAAACCTCTATTGGAAATTTGGTTCTGAAAATCGATGGGAAACTCTACACACCGCCTATCCGACTGGGAATCTTACCAGGAATTTACCGTCAGCATTTGTTAGAAACAGGACAGCTAGAAGAGAAAGTCTTGACCTTTGCAGACATAGACCAAGCTGAAGCTATTTACGGCTGTAATGCCGTGAGAGGCTTGTATGAGTTAATCTTACAGGAGAAGTAGATGAAACTGATATTTTTACATGGGTTAGGGCAGTCAGCAGAGTCTTGGAAAGAAATTCAGAATCTACTGACAGATTATCCTTCTGAGGCTATCGAGTTATTTTCTTCTGAAGTTAGCAGCTATCAAAAAGTCAAGGATAGAGTTTATCAGCACCTAGCTCAAGAGACAGAACCTTTTGTTTTGATTGGATTGTCCTTAGGTGCTGCCCTGGCACTAGAACTTTCCAGTTACGATTTAACAAATCTTCGAGCTTTGGTTCTGTCAGGATGCCCGCTAAAATTATCAGGGAATATCCTATTTTATGTTCAGTTGCTGATATTTAAATTACTTCCCAAAAGAGTATTTGAAAAACAGGGAGCAGACAAGGATCTTATGGTCAGAGTTTCTGAGGAGTTGAAGACACTTGATTTAACGGATATATCAAGGACTTGCCCCTATCCAACCTTACTAATTTGTGGTAGCAAAGATAAACCGAATCTGAGTTCTATGAGAAGTCTTCATAAACTAATATCAGAATCTCAATTTCAGATTATACCAGATGGACCTCATGTCTTGAATAAGGAAAAACCAAAAGAGTTTGCTGAACAGATTAAACCTTTCCTTGAATTGCTGAAATAAGTTTGATAAAATAATAGTGAAATCGATAACATCGTTATAGGAGAAAGAAATGAATAAACGTCTATTTTTAAAAATGAGTCTGGCTACCTTGCCAGTCTTAGCCTTGTTTTCACAACCTGTGTTAGCAGAAGAAAACATTCATTTTTCTAGTTGTAAAGAAGCTTGGGCGAATGGATACGCAGATATTCACGAGGGAGAACCTGGTTATTCTGCCAAGTTAGACCGCGATCATGATGGTGTGGCTTGCGAATTGAAAAATGCTCCTAAGGGTGCTTTTAAAGCAAAACAAGCGGCTACAACTCAAACTGATACAACTTCATCCACAGCAAGTGGTTGGGTTAAGCAGGACGGTTCTTGGTACTATTTTGATGGAAATGGAAATCCAGTGAAAAATGCATGGCAGGGAAGCTATTACCTGAAAGCTGATGGTAAAATGGCACAGAGTGAATGGATTTATGACTCTTCTTATCAAGCTTGGTATTATTTGAAATCAGATGGTTCTTATGCAAAAAATGCATGGCAAGGAGCTTATTACCTTAAATCAAACGGTAAAATGGCACAAGGTGAGTGGGTTTATGACTCTTCTTATCAAGCCTGGTATTACTTGAAATCAGATGGTTCTTATGCTCGCAATGCATGGCAAGGAAACTACTATTTGAAATCAGATGGTAAAATGGCTAAAAATGAGCGAGTTGATGGAGGCCGCTACTATGTAGATGCTTCAGGTCTATGGAAACCATAAGTAAGGATAAAATCTAGAAAGTTAATGCAAACCTTTGCATAAATGAGTGAATTTTGTTATACTATATCTGTAAGCATTTTCAATTAATTCATAATAAAAAAGGAGAATATGATGAGTCAAAAGATTATTGGGATTGACCTTGGTGGAACTTCTATCAAATTTGCAATCTTAACAACAGCAGGAGAAATCCAAGAAAAATGGTCTATCAAGACTAATATTTTGGATGAGGGAAGTCATATCGTAGATGATATGATTGAGTCTATTCAGCATCGTTTGGACTTGCTTGGATTGGCAGCAGCGGACTTCCAAGGAATTGGGATGGGATCACCAGGTGTGGTTGACCGTGAAAAAGGGACTGTTATCGGTGCCTACAACCTCAACTGGAAAACCCTTCAACCAATTAAAGAGAAGATTGAAAAGGCCTTGGGTATTCCATTCTTCATCGATAATGATGCCAACGTAGCTGCTCTTGGTGAGCGTTGGATGGGGGCTGGTGATAACCAACCAGATGTTGTATTTATGACACTCGGTACTGGTGTTGGTGGTGGTATCGTGGCAGAAGGCAAATTGCTTCACGGTGTCGCTGGTGCGGCAGGAGAACTTGGTCATATCACTGTTGACTTTGACCAACCAATCGCTTGTACTTGTGGTAAGAAAGGCTGTCTTGAGACAGTTGCTTCAGCAACAGGGATTGTCAACTTGACTCGTCGCTATGCCGATGAATACGAAGGCGATGCAGCCTTGAAACGCTTGATTGATAATGGAGAAGAAGTAACCGCTAAGACTGTCTTTGATTTGGCAAAAGAAGGAGACGATCTTGCTTTGATCGTTTACCGTAACTTCTCACGTTACTTGGGAATCGCTTGTGCTAACATTGGCTCAATCCTAAACCCATCAACAATCGTTATCGGTGGTGGTGTATCAGCTGCGGGAGAATTCCTTCTACAAGGTGTTCAAAAAGTCTACGATGAAAATACCTTCCCACAAGTACGCACAACTACTAAACTAGCTCTTGCAACTCTAGGAAATGACGCTGGAGTTATCGGAGCAGCATCACTTGTATTGCAATAAAATAGAAAAAGGAGAAAATTGCTTTCCAGAAGCGAGTGATTTTCCTCCTTTCTTTTTTTATGCTATACTAGTTAGGAAATAAATGAGGTGAGAGTAAATGACAAAATCAGATACGATTTTTAAAGAGAATATTGAACGCATTCTAAAGGAAGGTGTTTTCTCAGAGCAAGCACGTCCCAAGTACAAGGATGGGACAGTTGCCAACTCTAAGTACGTAACGGGTGCCTTTGCAGAGTATGACTTGGCCAAGGGGGAATTCCCCATTACAACCTTGCGTCCCATTGCAATCAAATCAGCTATCAAAGAAGTTCTCTGGATCTACCAAGACCAGTCTAATAGCCTAGAAGTTCTCAATGACAAGTACAATGTTCACTACTGGAATGACTGGGAAGTGGGAAATACGGGAACCATTGGTGAGCGCTATGGTGCTGTTGTTAAGAAACACGACATTATCAATAAGCTTCTCAAGCAGTTGGAAGTCAACCCTTGGAACCGTCGCAATATCATTTCGCTCTGGGATTACCAAGCTTTCGAAGAAACAGAAGGACTACTCCCATGCGCCTTTCAGACCATGTTTGATGTCCGCCGTGTAGATGGAGAAATCTATCTGGATGCGACCTTGACCCAGCGTTCGAATGACATGTTGGTGGCCCACCACATCAATGCTATGCAGTACGTGGCTCTTCAAATGATGATTGCCAAGCATTTCGGCTGGAAGGTTGGGAAGTTCTTCTACTTCATCAACAATCTCCATATCTATGACAATCAATTTGAACAAGCTCAGGAATTGCTCCGTCGTGAGCCATCAAACTGCCAACCACGTTTGGTCTTGAATGTGCCAGATAAGACCAATTTTTTTGATATTAAAGCAGAGGACTTTGAGTTGGTGGATTATGACCCTGTCAAGCCACAGTTGAAGTTTGACCTAGCTATTTAAAAGAATAGAAAAAAGAAGTTGAGAAAATAAATCCCAACTTCTTTTGTTTCTTAACGTGATACGCGGCGACGAGCTGCTTTTTTACGGTTTTCTTCGATGAAAGCTGCTTTTTGCTCTTCTGGTTCGATCACTTTCTTTTTAAATGCGTATACTGCACCTGCGACTGCAGCGACAGTTCCTGCGACACCTGTTACAAGACCTTTAGCGAATCCTTTAGCCATGAGTCTTCCTCCTTTATCTTCTTAATCAGCCAGCCCCCTCAAGAGGTCACATTTTTCTGACTGACCTTTTTGTGTTATAATAATAGTAACGAAAAAATAGGAATTTTTCAAGGAAAAAAGATGAAAACAAAAATAATTGTGATCGTTGGACCGACTGCAGTTGGAAAAACGGCTCTAGCCATTGAAGTGGCCAAGCGTTTTAATGGCGAAGTTGTTAGTGGCGATAGTCAGCAGGTTTACCGAGGTCTAGATATTGGGACGGCTAAGGCTAGTCCAGAAGAGCAGGCAGCTGTTCCCCATCATTTAATCGATGTTAGAGAGGTAACCGAGTCTTACTCGGCTTTTGATTTTGTTTCAGAAGCTAAGATGGCCATTGAAGATATTCACAGTCGTGGCAAGCTAGCTATTATCGCTGGTGGGACTGGACTTTATATCCAGAGTTTACTAGAAGGCTACCATTTAGGTGGAGAGACTCCTCATGAGGAGATTTTGGCTTATCGGGCTAGTTTGGAGCCTTATACAGATGAGGAATTAGCTCATCTTGTGGCGCAAGCTGGCCTTGAGATTCCCCAGTTTAATCGTCGTCGTGCTATGCGTGCCTTGGAAATTGCCCATTTTGGTCAGGATTTGGAAAATCAAGAGAGTCTATATGAACCGCTGATTATCTGCTTGGATGATGAGCGCAGTCAATTATATGAACGTATCAATCACCGAGTGGACCTGATGTTTGAAGCTGGACTTTTGGATGAAGCTAAGTGGTTGTTTGACCATTATCCAGATGTGCAGGCTGCTAAAGGGATTGGTTACAAGGAACTCTTTCCTTACTTCCGTGGAGAGCAGACCTTGGAGGATGCTAGTGAGAGTCTCAAACAGGCGACTCGTCGTTTTGCCAAACGTCAGTTGACCTGGTTCCGTAATCGCATGCAGGTGACCTTTTATCAGATTGGAGAAACTGGTGTAAAAGATCGCATTTTAAGCCAGATAGAGGAGTTTTTAGATGATTGAAACGGAGAAAAAAGAGGAACGGGTTCTGCTCATTGGTGTAGAATTGCAGGGCATGGACAATTTTGATCTCTCTATGGAAGAATTGGCCAGTCTGGCTAAGACAGCTGGGGCAGTCGTTGTAGATAGTTACAGACAAAAACGTGAAAAATATGATTCCAAGACCTTCGTCGGCTCTGGTAAGTTAGAAGAAATTGCGCTCATGGTGGATGCAGAAGAAATTACCACTGTCATCGTCAACAACCGTTTAACTCCACGGCAAAATGTCAATCTAGAGGAAGTTCTGGGTGTTAAGGTCATTGACCGTATGCAGTTGATTCTGGATATCTTTGCAATGCGGGCTCGAAGTCATGAAGGGAAGCTCCAAGTCCACCTAGCCCAGCTCAAATATCTCTTGCCTCGCTTGGTTGGTCAGGGAATTATGCTCAGCCGTCAGGCAGGGGGAATTGGTTCCCGTGGTCCTGGTGAAAGCCAGTTGGAGCTGAACCGTCGTAGTGTTCGCAATCAAATCACGGATATCGAGCGCCAGCTCAAGGTGGTTGAAAAAAATCGGGCGACAGTCAGAGAAAAACGTTTGGAGTCAAGCACCTTTAAGATTGGTTTGATTGGTTATACCAATGCTGGGAAGTCAACTATCATGAACACCTTGACCAGTAAGACCCAGTATGAAGCGGACGAGCTCTTTGCGACTTTGGACGCGACAACTAAGAGTATCCATCTGGGGGGAAATCTCCAAGTAACTTTGACAGATACCGTGGGCTTTATCCAAGATTTGCCGACAGAGTTGGTGTCCAGTTTTAAGTCAACCTTAGAAGAAAGCAAGCATGTGGACCTTCTGGTTCATGTTATCGATGCCAGCAATCCTTACCACGAGGAACATGAAAAAACAGTTCTTTCCATCATGAAAGACTTGGACATGGAGGATATTCCTCGCCTGACCCTTTATAATAAAGCGGATTTGGTGGAGGATTTTACGCCGACCCAAACTCCATATGCCCTCATTTCTGCCAAGTCTGAGGATAGTCGTGAGAATTTGCAGGTACTATTTTTAGAGAAAATCAAGGATATTTTTGAATCTTTTACCCTGCGCGTGCCTTTTTCAAAATCTTACAAGATTCATGATTTAGAAAGTGTTGCGATTCTTGAAGAACGTGATTATCAGGAAGACGGCGAAGTGATTACAGGCTACATTTCTGAGAAAAACAAATGGAGGTTAGAAGAATTTTATGACTGATATTAAAACTTTGGCTCTAAAGTATGGAGGTTATACAAGCCTAGATAAGGTTTACTTAGATCAACTTCTAGCTGGTAAAACAAATCAAGAGCAGTTGGCACTGATCACTCCTCCACCTAGCGTGGTCAATGCTTACTTTGCAGAACTCTACCAGAAAAAGAGTACTGAGGCTGCGACGGATTATTTTGCGGAACTCAGTCAGGAACTGAATCTTTACAATGCTGAACCTAGTTTCACTCTAGAAAATAAGCCTTTTATTCGGCTTAATCTGTCTGGCAAATCCTTTGGTTTTTGTTATGAGAGTGATGGTCTGGGTCGAATTTTCTCTGAAAATGAGGAGAAGATTTCAGATGACTTGCTCTTTGAGATTGCGCAAATTTTCCCCCATCAACTAGTTTTTGAAGAGTCTGAAAAGATTTACATGAAGCCTGTCGGAGATGAGGAAGTTGTTAGCGTGGAGAGTCTCACAGCTTTGACTGATTTGGAAAACTTGGCTGATGGTCGTAAACGTCTCAAAGGCTACAGTCAAGAGGATTTACTGCAAGAAGCTGCTACTTTTTCTGGCAAGCGCTATTTCCGATCGGAAAACCGCACAGCCATGTTATATATTGATTAATTAGAAAGTATCGAATGGATATTCAATTTTTAGGAACGGGGGCTGGTCAGCCCTCTAAAGCCCGCAACGTATCAAGTCTTGCCCTGAAACTTTTGGATGAGATTAACGAAGTTTGGCTCTTTGACTGTGGAGAAGGAACGCAAAATCGCATTCTGGAAACCACAATTCGACCACGCAAGGTCAGCAAAATCTTTATCACTCACCTGCATGGAGACCATATCTTTGGCTTGCCAGGTTTCCTTTCTAGCCGTGCCTTTCAGGCCAATGAAGAGCAGACAGATTTGGAAATCTATGGACCTCAGGGAATCAAGTCATTTGTCTTAACCAGCCTTCGTGTGTCAGGTTCTCGTCTGCCCTACCGCATTCATTTCCATGAGTTTGACCAAGATTCCCTTGGGAAAATCCTTGAGACCGATAAATTCACTGTGCATGCAGAGGAGTTGGACCACACTATTTTCTGCGTTGGCTATCGTGTCATGCAAAAGGACTTGGAAGGAACGCTTGATGCTGAAAAACTCAAGGCTGCTGGCGTCCCATTTGGCCCACTTTTTGGAAAAATCAAAAACGGTCAGGATGTTGTTCTTGAAGATGGGACTGAAATCAAAGCTGCTGACTATATCTCAGCGCCACGTCCTGGTAAGATTATCACTATTCTGGGTGATACTCGAAAAGCCAATGCCAGTGTGCGTCTGGCTGTCAATGCAGATGTCCTAGTTCACGAATCGACTTATGGCAAGGGTGATGAAAAGATTGCTCGCAATCATGGTCACTCAACCAATATGCAGGCAGCACAGGTTGCAGTAGAAGCAGGTGCCAAACGCCTCTTACTCAACCACATCAGTGCTCGTTTCCTCTCAAAAGATATCAGCAAGCTCAAGAAAGATGCGGCTAGTGTCTTTGAAAATGTCCATGTCGTCAAAGACTTGGAAGAAGTGGAAATTTAAAAGATTGAGAAAGGAACAGTATGCGTACTATTCTCATTACCGGAGCTAGCGGTGGCCTAGCCCAAGAAATGGTCAAACTCTTGCCAAATGACCAACTCATCTTGCTTGGTAGAGATAAGGAAAAATTAGCTCAACTCTATGGAAACCACCCACAAGCAGAATTAGTTGAAATCGATATTACCGATGACTCAGCCTTAGAAACTCTGCTAGCAGACCTCTATATCCGATATGGCAAGATTGATGTCTTGATTAACAACGCTGGTTACGGTATTTTGGAGGAATTTGACCAGATTTCTGACCAAGATATTCACCAGATGTTCGAGGTCAATACTTTTGCCCTGATGAATCTATCTCGACGCCTTGCGACTCGTATGAAGGAAATACGAAAAGGTCATATCATCAATATCGTCAGTATGGCAGGTTTGATAGCGACTGGCAAGTCAAGTCTTTACTCAGCGACCAAGTTTGCGGCCATTGGTTTTTCAAATGCTCTGCGCCTCGAACTCATGCCCTATGGAGTCTATGTGACAACAGTCAATCCAGGACCAATCCGAACAGGATTTTTTGACCAAGCGGACCCAGATGGGACTTATCTTAAGTCGGTTGACCGTTTCCTGCTAGAACCAGATACAGTGGCTAAAAAGATTGTTAAGATTATAGGTAAAAATAAACGAGAACTCAATCTCCCTATGTTGTTGAACCTAGCCCATAAGTTTTATACTCTCTTCCCCAAGTTAGCTGATAAGCTGGCAGGGGAAACTTTTAATTATAAGTAAAAAGAACCAATATGCAGGTTGTTGCTAGCCTACATATTGGTTCTTATTTTTTCTCAACTATCAAACTGGACTTCTTCTAGTAGATAGTCGATAAAGCGTTCGCCCATCTTAGATAGGCTGGTTTTTTCATGCTGGATATAGACCAGCTCAATGGGGTCATCAATATCCAATGGGATAGAAACGATATTGTCTCCGTTGAGGTTGCTGTTCAAAATCCCTGTCGCAATGGTATAACCGTCCAGACCAATCAAGAGATTAAAGAGGGTAGCACGGTCGCTGACTACGATAGATTTTTTGTGGTATTCTTGCGAGAGAATCTCTTCTGAAAAGTAGAAGGAGTTATGAGTTCCTTGGTCATAGCTGAGGTAAGGGAAGTTTTCTAAATCTTCCAGTTTCACCTTGTCTTTCTTGGCCAGAGGGTTGGTCTTGCTGACAAAGATATGCGGTTGGGCGGTAAAGAGATGATGAGCCAGCAGGTGGTTGTCATCCAGCATTTTGGTTAAAACATCACGGTTGTAGCTGTTAAAAAATAGGACACCGACCTCACTACGGAAGTTCTTGACGTCGTCAATAATCTCCCAAGTACGAGTTTCACGAAGGAAGAGCTCGTATTTCTCCATATCACTTTTCTTGAGTAGAGAAACAAAGGCATTGACCACAAAGGCATAGTGCTGGGAGGAGACGCTAAAGAGTTCGCGGTGGGCGACAGGATTTTTATAGCGTTCTTCCAGAAGCTGGGTTTGCTCGACAACTTGACGGGCATAAGAGAGGAACTCCATCCCATCACGGGTCAAGGTGATACCCTTTGGATTGCGGATAAAGATTTCAATCCCCATTTCATTTTCCAAATCTCTCACAGCATTGGAAAGACTTGGTTGGGTGATAAAGAGTTGCTTGGCTGCCTCATTCATGGAGCCAGTTTCGACGATTTTGATAATATAATGTAATTGTTGAATTCTCATGTTTTTATTGTACCACACTTGCGTCAGAATCGCCAAAGAAGATAGGAAAATCAGGGGGAGTGTGTGGGTCTCTGTAAAGTAACTAAGAAGAAAATTCTAAATAATTTAAGAAATAGTGTAAAAAAGTAGCTGAGTAAGAGATTGTTCAGCTGTTTTTTTAATTGAGAACTATAAAAATTTTCCTCGAAAATAAGAAACTTGCACGATTTACTCATTACTTATCCAATACTAGAGTTTATACTGGTTATTGTAAAGATGATCATCCAAAAGAAGGAAGGAGGCAACCTTATGGCTAAAAATACAAATCGTTTAGAAATTGATTCTCTAAGTTTTGAGGTTGAAAACCAAGAACTTTTCGGGAAATCAGAAGCTTGTGGGATACAGCTTTTAAAATGACAGTAGCAGGTCTCTGTGGATTGTATTTTACCTATTCCTATGAGTGTACGAGAAATAATGTTCGCTGTTAGATAAAACAAAAGGAAGATTCTAGTGTTTTATTTCAAAACATTGACAACATTTTGATTTGGTGTTATATTTACGGGAGAAATACAAATAAAACAAGATAACTTTGAGATTGATTCTTTGGATTATGCAATTAATAGCCAAGAGTTGAATGGTAAATCTGCTGCTGGGTATGGTACGGCTGTTAGATTAACAGCACAGGGGCACTGTGGTTGGTGGTTTACATATTCTTATGAATGTATTTCGCCAAATGTGCGCTGTGGATAAAACTCTCTTTTTTTGACAGGAGGATAAAATGGAAGGAATTATTGGAACACTAGAATTCTATGCACCTGTACTGGCCTTAGGAGTTGTTGTCATAGGGATTGTTTACTTTATGAAAAAAAGAAACGATCGCAAATAATCAACATCGACCGATACTTGAAAAAGGCATCGGTTTTTTTATTACTTGAATATATTGCACAAAATACTCATGGAAAACCTTGAAAGGAACCGTATAATGAGAGAGTAATAAAGAAACGGAGGAATGAAATGATGAAACAGCTTATTGTGACAGGATTAACAAAAACATTTGGTCAAGGGGATAATATCGTTCATGCTTTATCAGATGTGAACTTGTCCGTTGAAAAAGGTGAATTTCTGGCAATTATGGGGGCCAGTGGTAGTGGAAAAACAACACTCCTCAATTGTATTTCAACGATTGATAAACCAACATCAGGTGAGATTCGATTTGAAGATTTTGACATCATCCATGCCAAGGAAAATGAACTAGCTGACTATCGTGCTAAAAACATTTCCTATATTTTCCAAGCCTACAACTTGGTGGAAACCTTGACGGTCTATGAAAATATCGTTCTACCTCTTCAAATTCAGGGGGAAAATATCAAAAAACATCAGGATAAGATTGAGGAAATTTTGGATAAGTTGGCCATCCAAAACTTAAAAGATAAGTTTCCTAATCAGTTATCAGGTGGTCAGCGACAACGTGTGGCAACTGCTAGAGCCTTGATTGATGATTCTAAACTGATTATCGCAGATGAGCCGACAGGAGCCTTGGACTCTGCCAATTCTGAAAAACTGATGGCGCTTTTGCAGGAAATCAATAAAAGTTTTGGTATTACCATTTTACTGGTTACGCATGACCCTGCCGCAGCAAAGTATTCCTCACGGATGGTGCTACTTAGCGATGGAAAGATTATGGATGATTTGGAACGTAACAGCTTATCTAATGAACAGTATTTGCAAGAGATTTACAGCCGTACCAGATAGGAGGGGGAGAGTATGTATCTAAAATTGATTTTACGAAATGTATTTCGAAATTTACAGACCTATACCATCTATTTTTTCAGTCTGACCTTGATTTATAGCTTGCTCTACGCTTTTAATGCTTTACCAAGCCATCCAGTGATGCAAAGTTTATCAGGAGCAAAGGAAATGTTGACGACGGTGATGAGTCAGTACATGGGCTTGCTTTCCTATCTGATTCTATCGGCGATTGCCTTTCTCGTCGTTTATTCCACAAACTTTGTCCTGGGACGGCGTAAGAAAGAGCTGGGACTTTATGCAACGCTGGGAATGAAGAAGAAGCAGATTATCGGTACCCTGTTCTTTGAAACCATGCTGGTCAATATCTTTTCCTTGATTCTAGGTTTCTTGCTTGGATTGATTTTACTGGTCATTCTAGCTAAGATTGCATCTGAGTTTTTCATGGCCAATTACTTTGGTAGTCTGCTTTTCTTTGATAGCAAGTCTGTCATCTTACTAGTTTATTCCTATTTGGTAACCAGTTTTATTGTAGGTGTCATGGACATTCTTGCCTTTAGAAAGCAAAATATCATTGCACTTATTCAAGAAAATGGGGTCAAAAAATCTGTCTTGGCAAAAGGCAAGCCAGTTCTCCAAGTACTTCTCTTTATTCTTTCGACAGCTGTTATCGGCTTTGGTGCTCTCTATTTTTCAGACTATCATCATCTATCATTCTTGAAAAGCTGGGGTATCTTGCTGGTATCTATCTTCGTGATTTTTGTGATTTTATTTTACAATACCTTGAGCCATTTTATCTTGGTCTCCCTTAGAAAACTGCCTCAAACCTACTATAACAAACTAAACACTTTTAAAATCCGTCAATTTTCAAAACAAGCTGATAGTAATTCGGTCACGTTGGCTGTCTTATCCTTGACCTTGACACTGGCTCTCAGCTTACTCGTTTTTAGTGGTAGTGCCTATACGACTATGAACCGAGAGCTGAACAAATACTCACCTTATGATGTAACTGTCAATCTCTACCGTGGTAAAGAGTTTCAATTTTCTCAGGAATCTGTCAAAGACAGATTGAAAGCCGATGGCTTTGACTTTAACCTCATCAAAGAGGAGTACAGCTGCCCTATCTATTCTAGTGATTTAACTTATAAAGATTTGATTGATACCAGCAATCTCTGGGAGCATGATAAGAAACTTCCTGAATCAAAAGTACCGATTTTAGGAATTTCTGCCTACAATCATCTCCGCAAACTGCAAGGGAAAAAAGCGATTGACTTGGCAGAAGACCAATTTCTAGTCAATGCCAATTATAAAGGAACTGCCAAGCAGATCCAGGACTTTCTATCAACGACCAAAACCTTCATGATTAACGGTCATTCTCTCAACCTTGCCTCTTCAAAGCCACTTGAAACAGTTTACTTTTTATCTTCAGTAACTACAAATGACTCAGGAACCTTGATTGTACCAGATAAGGTAGTAGTTGGATTGACGGAAGACCACACGACCTATGTTGCCAATTTCAAGGAAAATATAGACAAACGGGAAGTAGAAACATTCTTGAGTCAGTGGATTGAAAAATACTACTTCACTCGTGATGGAGCAGAGTTGAATTCGTTCACCTATCAAACCAAAGGAAGTATTTTCGAGGTTTACCTTGGATTTATGGGCGTCATTGTCTTTGTCATGATTTTTGTCAGTGTTATTTTTATCATTATTTCCCTCAGTATCTTGTCCCTTCAAACTTCAACAAGTGCTTTGGATAGTGTAAATGATTATCAAATCTTATACCTTCTTGGGAATAAGAGGAAGCAAAATCGTACTATTCTTTTGCAACAGATTCTAAGTTATTTCTTGGTTCCGCTGGTCATCGCAGGTCCGCTAGCATTTGCCTTGAGTACCGCTCTTTTGGGCTATTTTGAGAACTTCGCTAATACCAGCATTTCTATTGATATCACCTATCTGGGAGTAGCGGTTTTACTCTTTGTCCTTTACTTGCTAGTGACTTACAGAGTAAGTTGGCAAATTATTGAAAATTAAGTCAAATACCAGAGTTGCCAATCCGACAATTCTGGTATTGTGTTATAATGATATTAAAGTAGTTCAGGAAGTGGATACATATGAAACAGTTTGTCAAATCGCTCTCGAAAAACTCACTTTTATTGTGGTGGTTGACGATTTTTAATCATCTAGCTTTAATGATTTATATTTATTATAGGATTCCTCTGGACTTTTCGACAGATTTTTCCTTGCAGATGGTTTTATTGCTGATTATTGCTTTAATTGTATTTAGCTATATTTGTAATATTGTGACCTTTCGGTATAGTGAGTTGAAACTTTGGTTGCTCCTGATGATGTTTCTCATTAGCTGGCAATCCATATTTAATCAAGGAGTTGCGAGCACCCTGTTGCACTTTTTTGATATTCTTCATCCTCTCAACTCTTTTTTATTGGTGTATAGTTCTCTGTCTATTATCTTTCTGGGAGAGAAAATAGGAGAAGAACTGTTGAGTGTGTCCTTTGTGTTGACACTAATCACCATTAGTTCGTATCTGTTAAGTCCTTCAATTTTTTTATTTCTGTCCTTGTTTGCGTCTTTCTTTTTAAACCTTGTTCCCTTGATTTTACTGATTTTATATCATAAAGAGTTGAAAAGTAAACTCAAGTATCAGAGACGAAATTTGTGGATATTAGCTTTGATATTGCCTCTTTCTTATTTCTTTTTGTATATCAATACGAGGGGCTCAGGAGTGATGAACCTAGTCTGGTATCTAGAAATTCTTGGTATCTTAGCTTTTTTACACTTCAAAACGATTGTCAGCTCTCTTCAAAAAAGGGTATCAGAGTTGAAATTGTCCTATATAAAAGCTTTTTCACGCTTGTTTTTACTGCTTATGTTTTTGTTAGTAGGCATTTTCATCATCTTTCGTCTAGACTTAAACACGAGCTTTTTGGTATTGAATATCATGTTACTATTGTTCGGGATTTGTTCGGAAGAATTGATTCGCCTTTTTCGTTCTGCTGAAATGCTAGATGCTAGGGATTATGTAAAAGTTCTCTTTTTAAAGCGTAACCGCATGGTGAAAAGTCTGCTGGCAAATGAAGACACAGAACAACAGTTCTCGGAATTTCTTCACAATGAAATCCTGCAAAATGTGATGGCGATAAAAAATTTCAATAAATATAGTATCAATCGGGCTTTTGGTGAACAGATCAATCTGGTGACAGAGGAGTTGGTTCAGCGGATTCGTGAGCGGATGGATTATTATCAGCCAATGGTAGAAACAGACGAGCAGTTAGACATACAGTATCAAGGGCTGATTAATCGGATTGTCAAGCGCTATCACGCAGAAAATGAAGTCGTCACACAGTTTCCTGTCCACTTTAGGCTTTTATCTCCTTACGATAAAATTACCTATCGTCTGGTTGAGGAATTGGCGACCAATGCCGTTAAGTACGCTAGTGGTGGAAGGATTTCTTTGAAGATTGATATGCATGATGACGCTCTTTTTATCATTTCTGAAAATGACTGCCTTCAAACAGAAAAATCCTTAGGTTATGGCTTGAAAAATATGTCTAATAAAATTAGTGTTTTAGGTGGTCAGATGCAGATTTTTGAAAATAATAAGAGATTTCGTGTAGAAATTACTCTCCCGATTGATAAGGAGTTGTGTTATGAAAATTTTGTTAATTGATGATCATAAATTATTTAGCCAAAGTATCAAGATGATTTTAGAGTTATCGGAAAACATTAAAAAGGTTCAGTTAGTGGATAATTTTTCGACTATTTCGGAGATTGCTTTTAATGACTACGACATTATTTTGATTGACATCAACCTGACGAGTCTGTATCAAGCTGATGGGCTGACCTTGGCACAAGAAATTATCGACAATGGTTGTTCTGGTAAGATTGTAATTTTGACGGGATACAGCAAAAAGATGTATGAACACCGAGCTAAAGCTATGGGAGCTTATGGCTTTCTAGATAAAAGTATGGATCCAGATGAGTTGGTGAAAAAACTGGAAAAGATTTATCTAGGAGGTAAGATCTTTTCAGATGAAGTGATGGTAGAGGTGCTAACACCACGAGAAATCGAGATACTAGAACTGGTTAGAAATGGCTTGACCATTGATGATGTCTGTGACAAGGTCTATGTGAGTAAACGTACAGTTTCCAATCACTTGGCCAATATCTTTTCAAAATTAGGAGTGGCTAACAGGCAGGAGGCGATTCATATCGCTGAGCAGTTGGGCTATTTTCCACCAGATTAAAAAGTTGCAGAAGATGCAGTTTTTTAATTTCTGTGCTACTTCTTGTGTGAGTCTCTTCTTGAAAAAAACACAAAATTTTGCTAGAATGAGTCTTATGAAAACATTCTATGATGTGCAGCAATTCCTCAAACGATTTGGTATTATTGTTTACATGGGAAAACGCTTATATGATATTGAACTGATGAAGTTGGAACTCTCTCGGATTTACGATGCAGGGTTGATGGACAAATTAGACTATCTAGAAGCAGAAGCGGTTCTTCGCAGAGAGCACAAGGTAGAATTGGATTATATTGAGAAAAATGGAGAAATGAACTAATGGTTACTTGGATTTTGTGGGCATTTATACTAGCAATGTTGGCATGGATGGGCTTTAATTATCTTCGTATTCGCCGTGCGGCTAAAATTGTGGACAATGAGGAATTTGAAGCCTTGATTCGTACGGGTCAATTGATTGATTTGCGCGACCCAGCTGAATTTCACAGAAAGCATATCCTTGGTGCACGCAATATCCCTTCAAGTCAGTTGAAGACTAGTCTTGCAGCCCTTCGTAAGGATAAACCTGTCCTTCTTTACGAAAACCAACGTGCGCAGCGTGTCACAAATGCGGCCCTTTACTTGAAAAAACAAGGTTTTTCTGAGATTTATATCCTTTCTTATGGTTTGGATTCTTGGAGAGGGAAAGTCAAAGTTGAGAAATAAGAAAATGAGCTTGGATGTTTCCGAGCTCATTTTTTAACCACTTTTTCTAAGAAATTCACGAATACTTGCTAACTCTTCTGAGTTTAAGGGACGATAGTCTCCTTCTTGAAGATTATCATCCAAGTTACAAGGTCCAAAATGGGTGCGCTTGAGGGAGGTCACCTTAACACCAACCGAGAGGAACATTTTCTTAACCTGGTGAAATTTCCCTTCTGAAATAGTGATAGAGGCTTGACTGAGGGAAGGACTTGCAGATAGAATCTCTAGTCTTGCAGCTTTACAGACAGTGCCATCTAAAAAGACAATTCCTTTTTGAAATGCTTGGATATGGTCAGGTGTCAGAAGTCCATTAACCTCAACTCGATAAGTCTTATCGACATGATACTGGGGATGGAGGAGCTGAAAGCCCAAGGGACCGTTGTCAGTCAAGAGAAGGAGTCCTGTCGTATCTCGGTCCAGTCGGCCGACGGCATAGAGCTTGTCAGACTGGATGTCAGGCGGAAGGAGGTCCATGACGGTTGAAAGTTTCTTGTCTTTGTTGGCTGTAACGACACCAGCAGGCTTATGAAGCATAAGGTAGGTGTGTTCATAGCCTTGAATGATACGGTCCTGAAAAAGGAGTTTTTGTAGTCCTGTATCGATATTTTGGGCTAGGGAGCGGGCTGGGCAACCATCGACGAGAATGTCCCCTTTGAGTAAGGCTTGTTTCATGGCCTTTCGGCTAACTTTTTCTTGGGCTAATAAATTATCTAAACGCATACCTGCCTATCTTATCATAAGTCGTTTGCTTTGAAAAGGCTTGACATGAAAAGAAAAGCGGAGTGAAAACATTTACACTTGCTTGAATTATGTTATTTACTTGAAATTATGGTATAATCGTTCAGTTAGAAAATAAATTTTGAATATTATAGAGGAAATCATGACAAAATTAAGAGAAGATATCCGTAACATTGCGATTATCGCCCACGTTGACCACGGTAAAACAACTCTCGTTGACGAATTATTGAAACAATCAGAAACGCTTGATGCACGAACTGAATTGGCTGAGCGTGCTATGGACTCAAACGATATCGAAAAAGAGCGTGGAATTACCATCCTTGCTAAAAATACAGCCGTTGCCTATAACGGAACTCGTATCAATATCATGGACACACCAGGACACGCGGACTTCGGTGGAGAAGTTGAGCGTATCATGAAAATGGTTGACGGTGTTGTCTTGGTCGTAGATGCCTACGAAGGAACAATGCCACAGACTCGTTTCGTATTGAAAAAAGCTTTGGAACAAGACCTTGTTCCAATCGTGGTTGTTAACAAAATCGATAAACCATCAGCTCGTCCAGCAGAAGTAGTGGACGAAGTCTTGGAACTTTTCATCGAGCTTGGTGCAGATGATGACCAGCTTGACTTCCCAGTGGTGTATGCTTCAGCGATCAACGGAACTTCTTCATTGTCAGATGATCCAGCTGACCAAGAAGCGACTATGGCACCAATCTTTGACACAATTATCGACCATATCCCAGCTCCAGTAGATAACTCAGATGAGCCTTTGCAGTTCCAAGTGTCACTTTTGGACTACAATGACTTCGTTGGACGTATCGGTATCGGTCGTGTCTTCCGTGGTACTGTTAAGGTTGGGGACCAAGTTACCCTTTCTAAACTTGACGGCACAACTAAAAACTTCCGTGTTACAAAACTCTTCGGTTTCTTTGGTTTGGAACGTCGTGAAATCCAAGAAGCCAAAGCAGGTGACTTGATTGCCGTTTCAGGTATGGAAGATATCTTTGTCGGTGAAACCATTACTCCGACAGACGCAGTTGAAGCTCTTCCAATCCTACACATCGATGAGCCAACTCTTCAAATGACTTTCTTGGTCAACAACTCACCATTTGCTGGTAAAGAAGGTAAATGGGTAACTTCTCGTAAGGTGGAAGAACGCTTGCAGGCCGAATTGCAAACAGACGTTTCCCTTCGTGTTGACCCAACTGATTCACCAGATAAATGGACTGTTTCAGGACGTGGAGAATTGCACTTGTCAATCCTTATCGAAACAATGCGTCGTGAGGGATATGAACTTCAAGTATCTCGTCCAGAGGTTATCGTAAAAGAAATCGATGGTGTTAAATGTGAACCATTTGAACGTGTTCAAATCGACACTCCAGAAGAATACCAAGGATCTGTTATCCAAAGCCTTTCTGAACGTAAGGGTGAAATGTTGGATATGATTTCAACTGGTAATGGTCAAACTCGTTTGGTCTTCCTTGTTCCTGCGCGCGGTTTGATTGGATACTCAACTGAGTTCTTGTCAATGACTCGTGGTTACGGTATCATGAACCATACCTTCGACCAATACTTGCCATTGATTCCAGGGGAAATTGGTGGTCGTCACCGTGGTGCCCTTGTTTCTATCGATGCTGGTAAGGCTACAACTTACTCAATCATGTCTATCGAAGAACGTGGTACGATCTTTGTCAACCCAGGTACTGAGGTTTACGAAGGAATGATCATTGGTGAAAACTCTCGTGAGAACGACTTGACAGTTAACATCACTAAGGCGAAACAAATGACCAACGTCCGTTCAGCTACTAAGGACCAAACAGCTGTTATCAAGACACCTCGTATCTTGACACTTGAAGAGTCTCTTGAGTTCTTGAACGACGATGAGTACATGGAAGTAACTCCTGAGTCTATCCGTCTGCGTAAACAAATCCTTAACAAGGCAGAGCGTGAGAAAGCTAACAAGAAGAAAAAATCAGCTGAATAAGAGCTAGAAAGAGATAAAAATGGTTTATTTAATCATAGGACTCCTCTTATTACTACTCTATGTATTTGCGACACCAGAAAGCATTAAAGGGACAGTTAATATCGTCCTTGTCGTCTTTGCTTTCGTAGCACTCTTGATTTTGCTGATGCTGTCTGTCCTGCAAATCTTTCAGCTACCGACAGAATTCTTTATCGCAATCGCCATGCTCTTCCTAGCATACTTTAGCTTGCGAGATATTACCCTCATGTCGGTCAGTAAAAGTAAAAGAAGATAAAAAGAGAGTTTTGGCTCTCTTTTTGCTTGTTAGAATGCTGAATCTGAGCATTTTCATTTAGAATTATTTCCATAAAAATGGTAAAATAGTAAGAGTAGAAATGGAGTTCGAGACATGAAAGTAATAGATCAATTTAAAAATAAGAAAGTCCTTGTTTTAGGTTTGGCCAAGTCTGGTGAATCTGCAGCTCGTTTGTTGGATAAGCTGGGTGCCATTGTGACAGTAAATGACGGGAAACCATTCGAGGACAATCCAGCTGCCCAAAGTTTGTTGGAAGAAGGGATCAAGGTCATCACAGGCGGTCATCCTTTGGAACTCTTGGATGAAGAGTTCGCCCTTATGGTGAAAAATCCAGGTATCCCATACAGTAATCCCATGATTGAAAAGGCTTTGGCCAAGGGAATTCCAGTCTTGACCGAGGTGGAATTGGCTTATTTGATTTCTGAAGCACCAATTATCGGTATCACAGGTTCGAACGGTAAAACAACCACAACGACTATGATTGGGGAAGTTTTGACTGCTGCTGGGCAACATGGTCTTTTATCAGGAAATATCGGCTATCCAGCTAGTCAAGTGGCACAAACTGCGTCAGACAAGGACACGCTTGTTATGGAACTTTCTTCTTTCCAATTGATGGGCGTTCAAGAATTCCATCCTGAGATTGCGGTTATTACCAACGTCATGCCAACTCATATCGATTATCATGGTTCTTTTGAGGAATATGTAGCAGCCAAGTGGAATATCCAGAACAAGATGACAGCGTCTGATTTCCTTGTCTTGAACTTTAACCAAGACTTGGCAAAAGAATTAGCTACTAAAACACAAGCTACAGTTGTACCATTCTCAACACTTGAAAAGGTTGATGGAGCTTATCTGGAAGATGGTCAGCTCTACTTCCGTGGGGAAGTTGTCATGGCAGCGAATGAAATCGGAGTTCCTGGTAGCCACAATGTGGAAAATGCCCTTGCGACGATTGCTGTAGCCAAGCTTCGTGGTGTAGACAACCAGATCATCAAAGAAACTCTTTCAGCCTTTGGTGGTGTCAAACACCGTCTCCAATTTGTGGATGAAATCAAGGGTGTCAAATTCTATAATGATAGCAAGTCAACCAATATCTTGGCTACTCAAAAAGCCTTGTCAGGATTTGACAACAGCAAGGTCATTTTGATTGCAGGTGGTTTGGACCGTGGCAATGAGTTTGACGAATTGGTGTCAGATATTACTGGACTCAAGAAGATGGTCATCCTGGGTCAGTCTGCAGAACGTGTCAAACGGGTAGCAGATAAGGCTGGTGTGTCTTATGTGGATGCGACTGATATTGCTGATGCGACCCGCAAGGCCTACGAGCTTGCGACTCAAGGAGACGTGGTTCTTCTCAGTCCAGCCAATGCCAGCTGGGATATGTATGCTAACTTTGAAGTACGTGGCGACCTCTTTATCGACACAGTAGCGGAGTTAAAGGAATAATATGAAAAAAATTGTCTTTACAGGTGGGGGGACGGTTGGACACGTGACCCTCAACCTTTTGTTAATGCCCAAGTTCATCGAAGATGGCTGGGAAGTCCACTATATTGGAGATAAACGTGGCATCGAACACCAAGAAATCCTCAAATCGGGTCTAGATGTAACCTTCCATTCCATTGCGACTGGCAAATTACGTCGTTATTTCTCTTGGCAAAATATGCTGGACGTCTTTAAAGTTGGCTGGGGAATTGTCCAATCTCTCTTTATCATGTTGCGACTTCGTCCACAGGCTCTTTTTTCAAAGGGAGGCTTTGTCTCAGTACCGCCAGTTATTGCTGCGCGTGTGTCAGGAGTACCTGTCTTTATTCACGAATCTGACCTGTCTATGGGCTTGGCCAATAAAATCGCTTATAAATTTGCGACGAAGATGTATTCAACCTTTGAGCAAGCTTCAAGTTTGTCTAAGGTTGAGCATGTGGGAGCAGTGACCAAGGTTTCTGACCAAAATACTCCAGAACCAGATGAATTGGTGGATATCCAAACCCACTTTAATTCCAAATTGCCAACTGTATTGTTTGTCGGTGGTTCTGCAGGTGCTCGTGTCTTTAACCAATTGGTGACAGACCATAAGAAAGAGCTGACAGAGCGCTACAATATTATCAATCTAACTGGAGATTCTAGCCTGAATGAGTTGAGCCAAAATCTCTTTCGTGTTGACTATGTGACCAGTCTCTATCAACCCTTGATGGAATTGGCTGATATTGTTGTGACACGAGGTGGTGCCAATACGATTTTTGAGCTCTTAGCCATGGCAAAATTGCATGTTATTGTGCCACTTGGTCGTGAAGCTAGTCGTGGAGATCAGATTGAGAACGCAGCCTACTTTGTAAAAAAAGGCTATGCAGAAGACCTTCAAGAAAGCGATTTGACCTTGGACAGTTTGGAAGAGAAGCTTTCTCACTTACTAAGCCACAAGGAAGACTATCAAGCCAAGATGAAGGCTTCTAAGGAATTGAAATCTCTAGCAGATTTTTATCAATTGTTAAAAAAAGATTTATCATAAGGAAAGTAAATGTCAAAAGATAAGAAAAATGAGGGCAAAGAAATCCTCGAAGAATTTAAAGAGTTATCAGAATGGCAGAAACGAAACCAAGAATATCTAAAAAAGAAGGCTGAGGAAGAAGTAGCCCTAGCTGAGGAGAAGGAAAAGGAAAGACAAGCTCGAATGGCTTCAAAATCTGAAAAGTCAGATGCAACCGAGGACCAAGAGAGTGAATCTGATCCAAAAGACCCAAAATCAGCTAAGGAAGATGCTGAAGAAAAAGTAGAAGAGTCAGAAGACGTCAAAAAAGAAGTAGTCAAAGAAGAATCAAAGTCTAAAAAGACAGAGAAAGAGGATAAACGGGATAAAAAGGCAGAGAAAAAGCCTGTTAAGGAAAAACCGGTCAAACCGAAAATTCCAGGAGTTCATATCTGGCGGGCTATCTCGATTTTGTTTCTCAGTCTGATTTTATTGGTTGTCTCTGCTTATTTGCTTAGTCCTTATGCGACCATGAAGGATATTCATGTTGAGGGAACAGTGCAAACCACAGATGATGATATTCGACAGGCTTCAGGCATTCAGGATTCGGATTATACGATTAACCTTCTGCTAGACAAGGAAAAATATGAAGAGCAGATCAAGTCTAACTATTGGGTTGAATCAGCTCAGCTTGCCTATCAATTTCCAACTAAGTTTACTATTAAGGTTAAGGAATACGATATTGTTGCCTACTATGTTTCTGGTGAAAATCATTATCCTATTCTTTCCAGTGGTCAGCTTGAAACCAGTTCTGTGAGCTTGGTCAGTCTGCCAGAAACTTATATATCAGTTCTCTTTAATGACAGCGAACAAATCAAGACCTTTACCTCAGAACTTGCTCAAATTAGTCCAGAACTCAAGGCGGCTATCCAAAAGGTGGAACTAGCCCCAAGCAAGGTGACATCAGATCTAATTCGATTGACCATGAATGATTCGGACGAAGTTTTGGTTCCTCTATCTGAAATGAGTAAGAAACTGCCATATTACAGTAAGATTAAGCCACAATTGTCAGAACCGAGTGTGATTGACATGGAAGCTGGAATTTACAGCTATACTGTGGCGGATAAATTAATTATGGAGGCAGAGGAAAAAGCCAAACAAGAGGCCAAGGAAGCTGAGAAGAAACAGAAAGAGGAAGAGAAGAAAAGGCTGGAGGAACAGCAGAAAAAATTGGAAGAAGAGAAGAAAAAATTGGAGGAAGAGAGCAATCGAAACCAAACAAGTCAGCGTTCATCGCGTCGCTAGGTTTAGCTTTTCTCCTATAACTCTTTAGTTGCCATGTTTTTACTTGACAAGTGCTAGTAGAAATAATAGAATAATAGAAAACCTTTAAAGCAGTCCAGAGAGGCAGCTAAGGTTAGACGGTGAAAGGGTGGAGACTACCTATTTTTCGTGGAACCTTGCTGTTGGCAGGTTCCTTTTTTCTTGGCTTCTGTTGCCCAGACTCTCTCACTAGTAAAGGTAAAAGGAGAAACCTATGCGAGAACATCGTCCAGTCATTGCTCTTGATTTTCCTAGTTTTGAGGCAGTCAAGGAATTTTTAGCTCTTTTCCCAGCAGAAGAAAGCCTTTATCTCAAGGTAGGGATGGAGCTTTATTACGCAACGGGTCCTGAGATTGTGTCTTACTTGAAAGACCTGGGGCACAGTGTCTTTCTTGATCTCAAACTTCATGACATTCCAAATACAGTCAAGTCAGCCATGAAGGTTTTGTCTCAGCTTGGTGTCGATATGACCAATGTTCATGCAGCTGGTGGTGTAGAGATGATGAAGGCGGCGCGTGAAGGTCTTGGAAGTCAAGCCAAATTGATTGCTGTCACTCAGCTCACATCAACATCAGAAGCTCAGATGCAGGATTTTCAAAATATCCAAACCAGCCTGCAAGAGTCTGTGATTCATTATGCGAAGAAGACGGCTGAAGCGGGCTTGGATGGTGTGGTTTGTTCGGCTCAGGAAGTGCAACTCATTAAGCAGGCGACTAATCCAGATTTTATTTGTCTGACACCGGGCATTCGTCCAGCAGGAGTTGCTGTTGGAGACCAAAAACGCGTGATGACGCCAGCAGATGCCTATCAAATCGGTAGTGACTATATCGTAGTGGGACGTCCCATTACTCAAGCTGAGGATCCTGTTGTAGCTTATCATGCTATCAAAGATGAATGGAACCAAGACTAGAATTAAAGAAATAGATTATAAAAATTAAAGGAGAATACCATGACACTTGCTAAAGATATCGCTAGCCACCTCTTGAAAATCCAAGCCGTTTACCTCAAACCAGAGGAGCCTTTCACTTGGGCATCTGGTATCAAGTCACCGATTTATACTGATAATCGTGTGACACTAGCCTATCCAGAAACTCGTACTCTCATTGAAAATGGCTTTGTAGATGCTATCAAAGAGGCCTTTCCAGAGGTAGAAGTGATTGCAGGAACTGCAACAGCAGGGATTCCACACGGAGCTATTATTGCTGACAAGATGAACCTGCCATTTGCCTACATCCGTAGCAAACCAAAAGACCACGGTGCTGGTAATCAAATCGAAGGCCGCGTAGCTCAGGGGCAAAAAATGGTAGTGGTTGAAGATCTTATTTCAACAGGTGGTTCTGTTCTTGAAGCAGTAGCAGCTGCTAAACGAGAAGGAGCAGATGTGCTTGGAGTTGTAGCGATTTTCAGTTACCAATTGCCAAAAGCAGATAAGAACTTCTCAGATGCAGGTGTCAAACTTGTGACACTTTCTAACTACAGTGAGCTCATCCACCTAGCCCAAGAAGAAGGATATATCACCCCAGAAGGATTCGACCTTCTAAAACGCTTTAAAGAAGACCAAGAAAATTGGCAAAATGCTTAAGACATAGAAAATCAGGTAGTCACTAGGATTACCTGATTTTTTATGATTTTATTGGATCTTAGTCAACTTTTCCGCCTTCCACAACTAGATCATCTGCTTTAGCAGCGTCACCGTAAGTTGGATGAAGTGTTTTTTCATAGGCTTTGTGGAAGAAGTTTTCTTTACCTAATTTTTCAATATCTTTATTGATGAAGTCTAGCAATTCTTGGTTGCCTTTTTGAACTGCTGCCGCAATGGTATCGGGATCACCGAGGGAAGTAATGCCTACTTCAAATCCTTTATTTTCAAGCGCCCAAGCTAGAACTTCAGTATTGTCGGTAGAGAAGGCATCTCCACGTCCGTCAAGAAGGGCTTGGTAAGAGTCGCTGTATTGGTCATATTTTTGGAGTTTGATTTCTGGATGATTCTTTTCAAAATAAGTCTCAGCAGTCGTTCCTTTTGTGACAATCAAGGTTTTACCTTCCAATTGTTTGACGTCTGTAATGAGACCAGTCTTAGGTGATACGACACCAAGAGAGACTTTCATATATGGAAGGGCAAAATCAACTTGTTTTTTGCGTTCGTCAGTCACTGTAAAGTTGGCAAGAGTAATATCTACCTTGTTTGAAATCAAGTATTCAGCACGGTTGGCAGCGTCGACTGAAACGTATTTTACCTTCACGCCAAGGTCTTGAGCCAGTTGGTTCCCAAGTTCGATATCGTAGCCTTGGTAAGAACCGTCATTGTCAACGTAACCAAACGGTTTCTTGTCCCCAAATACGGCGATTCGTAGTTCACCGCTTTTTTTGATTTCATCGATTGTGCGAGCCTTGGCAGTAGTTTTGCCAGACGATGAACCAGCATTTCCACCTGAGCTACAAGCTGTGATAAAGATAAGGGCAAAGGCGAGTGCCAAAACAGTTAAGAGTGGTTTGAATAGTTTCATAAGAATCTCCTTTATAGATATGAGCCAAATTGGCTAAAGTCAAAGACGTTTAAAAATTCCTGAGCTCGTTTGGTTTGCGGATTGGTAAAGAAGGCTTGAGCCGTTCCTTCTTCAGCAATTTTCCCTTGGTCTAGGAAGATGATCCGGTCTGCAATGGCTTGGGCAAACTGCATTTCGTGAGTTACTAAAATCATGGTACGCCCTTCTTGGGCCAAATCATTGATCAGTTCCAGAACTTCGCGCACCATTTCTGGATCCAGCGAAGCCGTCACTTCGTCAAAGAGGATGATTTCTGGATGCATGAGGAGCGCACGGACAATTGCAACCCGTTGCTTCTGTCCACCAGATAATTGACGGGCAAAGCTATGTTGTTTATCTAGTAAACCAACCCGTTCTAGTAGTTGCAGAGCTTCTTCCGTTACTTCCTTCTTGTCTCTTCCCTGAGCCTTGATAGGGCCTAGGATGAGGTTTTGTAGGACATCTAGATGGGGAAAGAGTTCATAACTTTGAAAGACCATGCCAATCTTTTGGCGAACTAAGTGAAAGTCTTTCTGATTACCAATAATGGACTGGCCATCTAGAAGAATATCTCCACCTTGAATACTTTCTAAGCCATTGAGGCAACGAAGGAGGGTACTTTTCCCACAACCAGATGGCCCTAGGATGACCACAACTTCCCCTTTTTTGATATCTAGAGAAAGACCTTGGAGGATAGGATTGTCTCCGAAGGATTTTTTTAGCTCCTTGATTTCTAAGATAGTTTCAGACATTTAGTTCCTCCAATATTTTTCTAAGTGAGTAGATAGTTTGGAAATAGGAAAGCAGACTGCGAAATACAAGACCAGAATGGTTCCATAAATCCAAAAGGAAGCAGTTGGGATAGTCAGGCGATTGCTATCGATGATTTGTTGTCCAACCTTGGTCACTTCAACTACTCCAATCAAAACGACCAAGGAAGTCGTTTTAATCATCCGAGTGACAAGGTTGATGGCTTGCGGTAGCAGTCTTCTCAGAACCTGTGGGATAATGATGTGGTAGTAAAGTTGAACATTGGTCAAGCCCAGTGCCTGTCCACTTTCAAACTGATGTTTAGGAAGGGAAGTGATAGCTCCACGGACCAAGTCCCCCATTTCAGCTGTTCCCCAGAGGGTAAAAACGATAATAGCTGAAGTCTCACCTGAGATATTGATATTAAAGTTTCGAGCTAAGCCAAAGTAAACGATGAAGAGTAGCACCAGTTGGGGCATGATACGGATAAATTCCAGATACAATCGTGTTAAAAATCGTATGATTCTAGAATGGGAGGTCATGATGATTCCCATGACTGTTCCGAATATCATGGATAAGAGGACAGACAGGATGGATATCCCAATCGTAATGCCCAATCCCTGTAAGATTCTCAGGAGGTTATTTCCCTGAAAGAGTACTTGGATTCCCGAATCCTGCATGGCGGAGCCTCCTTTCTATCCAGCTAAAGACCAGTGAGATGGGTAGCAACATCATCAGATAAGCACCTACCAACATAGCTAGCGCAATGTCTGTCTCATAATAGAGCCCAATCAAGTCTTTGGCGACGTACATGAGATCGGCCAAAGCCACTGCTGAGAAAACAGAGGTTTCCTTGATGAGGAAAATGACATTGGCACTAAAAGACGGTAGGGCCACCGCTGTTGCTTGCGGAAGAACTACATAGCGAAAGACCTGTACAGGTGTCAGACCGATTGCTAATCCAATCTCCTGCTGGGTTTGACTGACGGCTTCCAGCCCACTTCGGAAAGATTCTGCCATATAGGAGCCTCCTAAAAAGACCAGTCCTAAAGTGGCACAGACTTCTGAAGAGAGGACAATCCCGATTCGGGGAAGACCGAAGTAGAGAAAGAAGAGTTGAATCAAAAGGGGCGTATTGCGTGACAATTCGATGTAGGCTGTCGCTATTTGCGCCAAAACAGGAATTCGATAATGTCGGATGATACTAACGATTAAACCGAGCAGAAAGGATCCCAAAATTCCCCAAACTGCAATATGCAAGGTCAGAAGAAATGCCTTTTGATATAGTGGTAGATATTGTTCAACAATGGACCAATCCAAAAATAGAACCTCCCATCTAGAAATAATACAGTTATTGTAGCACTTAAAATCTCCTTTGGATAATATGTATTTTTTATTGCCGTCATAAGGATTTTTTATCATAGACATAAAATTTCTGAAATTTCCAAACAAAATATTTGAAAAATTTTGAAAAAAGAGTTAAGATATTTTTGTAACATACAAAGTAAACGCTCACTTATTAAGGAGGACATTTTATGTCATACAAAACAAGCAATGCAGAAGGTCATGTAGATTTCATCAATACCTATGATTTGGAACCAATGGCGCAACAGGTTATCCCTAAAGCAGCCTTTGGCTATATCGCTAGTGGGGCGGAAGATACTTTCACTTTACGTGAGAATATCCGTGCCTTTAATCACAAACTCATCGTTCCACATACGCTTTGTAATGTAGAAAATCCAAGTACAGAGATTGAATTTGCAGGTGAAAAATTGTCTTCACCAATCATTATGGCGCCTGTTGCAGCTCATAAATTAGCAAATGAACAGGGTGAAGTGGCTACTGCGCGTGGTGTGCATGAGTTTGGTTCCCTCTATACAACCAGCTCTTACTCTACTGTAGACCTTCCAGAAATTACGGAAGCCCTTCAAGGGACACCTCACTGGTTCCAATTTTACTTTAGTAAAGATGACGGGATTAACCGCCACATCATGGATCGTGTGAAGGCTGAAGGTTATAAAGCGATTGTATTGACAGCAGATGCTACTGTAGGGGGCAATCGTGAGGTGGACAAACGTAATGGTTTTGTCTTCCCAGTTGGCATGCCGATTGTTGAAGAATACCTACCAGAAGGTGCTGGTAAATCAATGGACTTTGTTTACAAATCAGCTAAACAACGCCTATCTCCACGAGATGTAGAATTTATCGCTGAATACTCAGGATTACCAGTTTACGTTAAAGGACCACAATGCCGTGAGGACGTTGAACGTTCACTTGCTGCAGGAGCTTCTGGTATTTGGGTAACCAACCATGGTGGCCGTCAAATCGACGGTGGGCCAGCTGCCTTTGACTCACTTCAAGAAGTAGCAGAAGCAGTTGACAAACGCGTACCAATCGTCTTTGACTCAGGTATTCGTCGTGGTCAACACGTCTTTAAAGCCTTGGCTTCAGGAGCAGACTTGGTAGCTATTGGCCGCCCTGTTATCTATGGTCTGGCTCTTGGCGGTAGTGTCGGTGTGCGTCAAGTCTTTGAACACTTGAATGCGGAATTGAAGACAGTCATGCAATTGTCTGGAACTCAGACCATTGAAGATGTCAAACACTTCAAACTTCGTCACAACCCATACAACCCAACCTTCCCAGTTGACCCACGTGACTTAAAATTGTATTGATAAAACAGCTTGCCTCCACTAAGTGTGGAGGTTTTTGCTTGTGTTTTAATAAAGGAAAATATATCAAAATCTATATAAATATATTTTCCAATCAAATATCTTGCTAGGGCTTTCATTTTTTGCTATACTGGTGCAGTAATTAAATAATAAAGACATTTGGGGTGCTTTAGGCTGAGATGATACCCATTGAACCTGATACAGTTAAGACTGGCGAAGGGAAATGTGAAACGTTTTTTCGTATGGCGAAATGAACGATCTAATCTTGTAAGCTAAACTCTAATTCTTGATTGTAATTGGAGTTTTTTTGTTTATATAAACTGGATGAAGGTGATACAAAGCATTTAGGTAGCTTTTCTTGAACGCCCTTGATTTTCTTTAAAAAGGTCAAGTAAAACTAGGATTTTCTTGATGTTTTGTTGATTACGAACGAGTAAAGAGAGGAAAAGTAAATATGGAAAGACAAGACTATGCATTTCAGCCAGGTTTGACTGTTGGAGAATTATTAAAAAGCAGTCAGAAGGATTGGCAGGCTGCAATCAATCATCGTTTTGTTAAGGAACTTTTTGCGGGGACAATTGAGAATAAGGTCTTAAAAGACTACCTAATTCAAGATTATCACTTCTTTGATGCCTTCTTATCCATGCTGGGTGCTTGCGTAGCCCACGCAGACCAGCTTGAATCCAAGCTTCGTTTTGCCAAGCAACTAGGCTTTCTTGAAGCAGATGAAGACGGTTATTTCCAAAAAGCTTTCAAAGAGTTAAAAGTATCTGAGAATGACTATCTGGAAGTGACCTTGCATCCTGTAACAAAAGCCTTTCAGGAGCTTATGTATTCTGCTGTATCATCATCAGACTATGCCCATCTTTTAGTCATGCTGGTCATTGCAGAAGGTCTCTATTTAGACTGGGGTTCTAAAGATTTGGCTCTACCTGAAGCCTATATTCATTCGGAATGGATTAATCTCCACAGAGGTCCTTTCTTTGCAGAGTGGGTTCAATTTCTGGTTGACGAACTCAATCGTGTCGGAAAAGGTCGAGAAGATTTGACAGAACTTAAGCAACGCTGGAACCAAGCAGTCGCTTTAGAATTAGCCTTTTTTGATATTGGTTATGATGCTTAGGGAAAGTTCAGGATACTGACAAATTTGATGAGGTAAATCATTCAATGTAACTGAAAAATTTCTTAACGAAAGATAGAGATAAATCGAAATCAGTAGATCGTATAAAGTGAAAAGGAAGGATTTCAATATGACAAGTTTAAAATTATTAAAAGAAAAAGCACCATTAGTAATCTGTATCACCAATGATGTTGTAAAAAACTTTACAGCAAATGGATTAGTAGCACTGGGTGCCTCACCAGCTATGAGCGAGTACCCAGCAGACTTAGAAGATCTATTAAAATATGCTGGAGGATTATTGATTAACATTGGGACTTTAACGGATAATAATTGGAAGCTGTACCAAGAGGCACTAAAAATTGCTGAAAAATATAATGTTCCTGCAGTTTTAGATCCTGTAGCCTGTGGAGCAGGAGAATATAGAAAAAAAGTAGCAGATGATCTAATCAATAATTACAAACTGGCAGCGATTAGAGGAAATGCTGGCGAGATTGCCTCTTTAGTAGGAATAAATGTGGAATCTAAAGGAGTAGATAGTGCGGGTGTAGATAATATTGACGAAATTGCTCTAGCAGCAAATGAGAAGTTCAATATTCCAATTGTAGTAACAGGTGAAGTGGATGCTATTGCGGTAAATGGAGAAGTGATAACGATTCATAATGGTAGTGCCATGATGCCAAAAGTTATTGGGACAGGATGCTTATTAGGTGCTGTAGTAGCAAGCTTTATCGGACTTGAAAAAGGTCAAGAATTGAAATCATTAGAAACAGCAATGTTGGTTTACAATATCGCTGGAGAAATGGCAGAAAAACGTCCAAATGGACATCTTCCTGGAACATTTAAAGTTGAATTTATAAATGCCTTATATGAGATTACAGATGAAGATGTAAAGGAATTCAAAAGAGTGAAGTAAAATGTTTCATAAAGAATTACTAAAACTATATTTTATTTGTGGAACGACTACTTGCCAAGGAAAAGATCTATATACGGTCGTTGAGGAAGCCTTAAAAGGTGGTATAACCTTATTTCAATTCCGTGAAAAAGGGGAGGGAGCATTAGAAGGTAAAGAAAAAGTCGAATTAGCAATAAAACTACAGGATCTTTGTAAAAAATACAATGTTCCGTTTATTGTTAATGATGATATTGATTTGGCAATGGAAATTGACGCTGATGGCGTACATGTAGGACAAGATGACCTTGGAGTTGATGAAATTAGAAAATTGATGCCAGATAAAATAATTGGTCTTTCTATAAAAAATGAGGAAGAATTTCAACAATCAAAAGTTGAATATGTAGATTATGTTGGTGTTGGTCCTGTATTTGCTACCCAGTCAAAGGATGATGCTGGTGGCGCTATAGGTTATGAAGGTCTTAAATTGATGAGAAAACTATTGCCACAAATGCCATTAGTTGCAATTGGTGGGATACAGACGCAACATATTAAAGATATTATGAAGACGAATATGGATGGTGTTTCAATCATTTCAGCAATATCGTATGCAAAAAATATAGAAAAAACTGTTCGAGAAATGAGTGAACAATAGGTATCTATCCTTGGATTCTAAGTAAGTGGAAGTTTTCCTTTTCTAAAAAGATATGTCCAGATTCAGTTTAAATAGCTAATCCATCAAATAAGTCATTTATTTTTTGCAAAAGAAAGATCTGCTGTCTTTTTGAGTGCAAGGCTGTATTTCCAGTTCAATTTCTTGAACTGGAAAAAATCGTTTGTTATAATATTTATATAATTAAATAATAAAGACATTTGGGGTGCTTTAGGCTGAGATGATACCCATTGAACCTGATACAGTTAAGACTGGCGAAGGGAAATGTGAAATAGTTTTTTATTTGTAGAAACTAACCATCTAATCTTGTAAGTAAACTCTAATTCCTATCTGTAATTAGAGTTTTTTCTTTTACGAAACTGGATGAAGATGATACAAAGCATTTAGGTAGGTCTCCTTGAATGCTCCACTTTTCTTTAAAAAGGAGTTTTTTATGTTGAAAAAATGGCAGTTAAAAGATGTTATTTTACTTGCTTTCTTGTCTATCTTTTTTGGTGGCGTTTTTGTAGGATCTGGCTATCTGTTTGATATCCTCACTCTGATTTTAGCACCTCTTGGTTTACAGGCCTTTGCCAATGAAATCCTCTTTGGTCTCTGGTGTATGGCTGCGCCTATTGCTGCCATCTTTGTTCCAAGAGTGGGAAGTGCAACGATTGGAGAAGTGCTAGCTGCGCTTGCTGAAGTCCTTTATGGTAGCCAATTCGGTCTAGGTGCCCTTTTGTCTGGCTTGGTTCAAGGTTTGGGAAGTGAATTTGGTTTTATCGTAACCAAGAATCGCTATGAAAGTTGGCTCTCTCTAACTGCCAATAGTATTGGGATTACGCTTGTTAGTTTTGTCTATGAATACATTAAGTTAGGTTACTATGCCTTCTCCCTTCCTTTTGTCCTTTCCTTGCTTGTGGTACGTTTTATTTCTGTCTTTTTCTTCTGTACTATCTTGGTTCGTGCCATTGTCAAACTCTATCACCAGTTTGCAGCTGGAGGAAAGGCATAGATGGGGCTGGAATTACGGGAGATTCAGTCCCAAATTTTTTCGGAAGCGATTGATTTTACTTTTCATGCGCAAGCCTTTACCTTGTTAGTTGGGAGCAGTGGGTCTGGAAAATCGAGCCTCTTTCAAATGATTGCCCAAATCAGTTCTCTTCCCTATAGCGGTCAAGTCCTGATAGATGGGAGTGAGGTCAGTCAGCTTTCTATCATCAAGCGTGTCCAGACGGTTGGTATTCTCTTTCAAAATCCCAACCATCAATTTACCATGGAGAACTTGTTTGAGGAGCTGATTTTTACCTTGGAAAATATTGGGCATCCCGTTCAGGAAATTGATTCTAAAATAGCAGAGGTGGTCCAGCAATGTCGCTGCAAGGCAATCTTGCACCGTCCAATTCATCACTTATCAGGAGGGGAAAAGCAAAAGGCTGCTTTGGCTGTTCTCTTTGCTATGAATCCTAGGGTCTATCTCTTGGATGAGCCCTTTGCTTCTATTGACCGCAAGAGTAGGATAGAGATCTTGGAGATTTTAAAAGAGTTGGTTTCTGATGGGAAGACAGTTATTTTGTGCGACCATGATTTATCTGATTATGAAGCCTATATCGACCATATGGTGGAGCTAAGAGATGGACAACTAAGGGAAGTGTTTCAAATCCCTACCTCTGAGATGACACAGGTTGCTTCAAAGGAGGTTGCTTCTAGCCCGGAACTGTTCCATATGGATCGAACGATTTGTGAGCTGGATAAGCGTCCCCTCTTTTCGATTGTGAATTTTACATTCTACCAAGGAATTTCCTGTATCTTGGGTGATAATGGTGTCGGGAAATCAACCCTCTTTCGGTCTATTCTTCAATTTCAAAAGTATAAGGGGCGCATTACTTGGAAGAGTTCGGTCTTGAAAAAGAAAAAGAGTTTGTATCGTGACCTGACGGGTGTTGTTCAGGAAGCTGAGAAACAGTTTATCCGAGTCAGTCTGCGAGAGGAACTTCAATTAGATGGACCTGATTCTGAAAGAAATCAGCGGATACATCAAGCTTTACAATATTTTGATTTGGAGCAGGCACTCGATGAGAGTCCCTATCAATTAAGTGGTGGCCAGCAAAAGATTCTTCAGCTCTTGACCATCTTGACTAGTAAGGCTTCTGTGATCTTGCTAGACGAACCTTTTGCAGGTTTGGATGATAGAGCCTGCTCTTATTTTTGTCAGTGGATTGCGGAGGAGAGAAATCAAGGAAGAAGTTTTCTGATCATTAGCCATCGTTTAGATCCCTTGATCTCTGTGGTTGATTATTGGATTGAGATGACTAGTCAGGGGCTCAGTCATGTGAAAGCAGTGACAATTACCAAACCACTCACATCTCAGAGTAGCAATACCCAAGGGGAGGTGAGATAGTATGGTCAAAGTAGCAACCCAGACACCAATTATTAGTCTTTTCTTGCTGATTTTATCCTTGGAAACATCTTTCATTCCTTCAATTACTTTGAATCTTTCGGTAGTCGCATTTTGTATTCTCTTTATGCTCTATTACCGTCGATTTAAAGTATTGGCTTGGATGATTCTGCTCGCCATTTTGCCATCCTTTGCCAACTACTGGGCAGTTCAGTTACATGGAGATGCTTCGCAGGCAGTCATGCTTGGAACGAGGGCCTTTGTGACCGTTTGTATCGGTCTTGTCTTTGTTTCCTCTATTTCCCTAAAAGAGCTTCTCTTGTACTTGGCTCAAAAGGGGCTATCACGGTCATGGGCTTATGCCTTGATTGTGGTATTTAATTCCTTTCCTCTCATTCAGCAAGAAATCAAGTCCCTCAAGGAGGCTTGCTTATTACGCGGTCAAGAACTACATTTTTGGTCGCCCTTGATTTACAGCAAGGTTTTGATGACAGTCTTTAGGTGGCGCCATCTTTACCTGAGAGCTCTATCGGCGCATGGATATGACGAACATGCACAGGTGGAGAATCGCTATCGGACTTTTTATATTCCTCAAAGGACACTATTCATCTACCTGCTTTTCTTTTTATTGCTTCAAACCAGTCTATTTTTATAAAGGAGTTATTATGGAATTTACAGATATTGCGATGGAATTATCCAAGGAAGCTTGGCAGGCTTCCTTTCATCATCCCTTTGTTTTACAGTTGCAAGAGGGGAATTTAGAACCTGCCATTTTCCGCTATTACCTGATTCAGGATGCCTACTATTTGAAGGCCTTCTCAGAAGCCTATCACCTCTTGGCTGATAAGACTTCAAATCAAGAGATGAAAAGACTCTTGAAACAAAATGCTCAGAGTCTAGTGGAAGGTGAGTTATTTATCCGCCAACAATTTTTCAAGGAATTGGAAATCAGCGATCAGGAAATGGATGAGCATCCAATCGCTCCAACCTGCTATCATTATATCTCTCACATTTATCGGCAATTTGCAGAGCCAAACTTGGGTATTGCCTTTGCAAGCTTGCTGCCTTGTCCTTGGCTATATCATGATATAGGCAAATCACTTAATCTTAAACCATCACCAAATCCTCTCTATCAACAATGGATTGAAACGTATATTACGGATGAATTGGAGCAGCAGATCAGAGAGGAAGAGGCTCTGGTCAATCAACTCTATCGAGAAAGTGACGAGACAGACAAGAAAAAAATGCTAGATGCCTTCCACATCAGTGTTCATATGGAAGCTAAGTTTTGGGAAATGGCCTACCAACACCAGACATGGAAGAGCGATTTACAGTCTTTAGAAACAGGAGAAGAATAGAAACATGAGAAAGCACCAATTACAAGTTCACAAATTAACCATTTTATCCATGATGATTGCCCTTGATGTAGTCCTTACGCCTATCTTTCGGATTGAGGGAATGGCACCGATGTCCAGTGTAGTCAATATTCTAGCAGGAATCATGATGGGACCTGTTTATGCCTTGGTTATGGCTACAGTGACAGCCTTTATCCGTATGACGACTCAAGGGATTCCACCTTTAGCTCTCACAGGAGCGACTTTTGGAGCCCTTCTAGCAGGTCTCTTTTATAAGTATGGTAGAAAATTTTACTTTTCTGCTTTGGGAGAAATTTTGGGAACAGGTATTATTGGTTCTATTGTTTCCTATCCTGTTATGGTACTCTTTACAGGATCGGCCGCTAAGCTTAGTTGGTTTATCTACACTCCTCGATTTTTCGGTGCAACCTTGATTGGTACAGCGATTTCCTTTATTGCCTTTCGATTTTTAATCAAGCAGGAATTCTTTAAAAAAGTTCAGGGATATTTCTTTGATGAAAGGATAGACTGATGCAGGCATTTACAAATCCTTTTCCTCTGGCAACGACTTCCCTCATTCACTGTATTACCAATGAGATTTCTTGTGAGATGCTAGCAAATGGGATTTTGGCTCTGGGATGTAAACCAGTTATGGCAGATGATCCCCGTGAGGTTCTTGATTTTACTAAGCAAAGCCAGGCACTCTTCATCAATTTGGGGCATTTGTCAGCTGAGAAGGAAAAAGCAATCCGTATGGCAGCTTCTTATGCAGATCAAGTTTGTCTTCCAATGGTAGTAGATGCAGTTGGCGTAACAGTTTCATCCATTCGTAAGAGCTTAGTTAAAGACCTTTTAGACTATAGACCTACGGTACTTAAAGGAAATATGTCGGAAATCCGAAGTCTTGTTGGCTTAAAACACCACGGCGTTGGGGTAGATGCGAGTGCTAAAGATCAAGAAACTGAGGATTTGCTTCAAGTCTTGAAAGACTGGTGTCAGATCTATCCAGGTATGTCATTCTTAGTCACAGGCCCTAAGGACCTCATCGTTTCGAAGAATCAGGTCGCTGTACTGGGAAATGGCTGTGCTGAATTAGACTGGATAACAGGGACAGGAGACTTGGTTGGAGCTTTAACAGCTGTTTTTCTCAGCCAAGGAAAGACTGCCTTTGAAGCTTCTTTCCTAGCGGTTTCTTATCTCAATATCTCCGCTGAGAGAATAGTTGTTCAAGGAATGGGATTGGAAGATTTTCGTTACCAAGTACTCAATCAGCTTTCACTCCTCAAAAGAGATGAAAACTGGCTAGATGCTATCAAAGGAGAGGATTATGAATAGAGAAGCACTTAGACTATATCTGGTAACCAATCGCTACCAAGATTCCTTGCAAAGTTTTCTTGAAAAGATTGAGACGGCTTGCCGCTCAGGGGTTACCATAGTCCAATTACGAGAAAAAAATCTCACAACAAATCAATATTATCAACTGGCAAAACAAGTCAAGGAAATAACAGATGCCTATCAGGTACCCTTGATAATCGATGATCGTTTGGATGTTTGTCTTGCGGTTGATGCTGCTGGTCTGCATATTGGAGACGATGAACTACCAGTTTCGGTTGCCCGCAAAGTCCTAGGTCCTGAAAAAATCCTCGGTGTCACAGCTAAAACTGTAAAAAGAGCCCTCGAGGCAGAAGAAGGAGGTGCGGATTACTTGGGGACAGGAGCCATTTTCCCGACTACGACCAAGGAAAATGCACCCATCACTCTGATTTCAACCTTGAAGACAATTTGCCAAAGGGTCGCCATTCCAGTAGTTGCTATCGGAGGTTTAACTTCGGAGAACATTGACCAACTTATGGGCACTGGCATAGCTGGTGTAGCTGTAGTGCGTGATTTGATGAAGGCAGAAGATATAGAGACAAAAACGCAAGCCTTTTTGACAAAGTTGGATGACATTATTTTCTAATTAATACTCAATGAAAATCAAAGAGCAAACTAGGAAGCTAGTCGCAGGTTGCTCAAAGCACAGCTTTGAGGTTGCAGATAAAGCTGACGTCGTTTGAAGAGATTTTCGAAGAGTATAAAAACTCTCTAATTCCCTTAAAGTAGGAACTAGAGAGTTTTTTTAATCTTTAAAGCTTGTATGGTTAACTGGGCCAGAACCATGACCGAGTTGAGGGGCGTCTTGGATGGCTTTCGTGATAAAGGACTTGGCCTTATCAACTGCCTGATAAAGGCTTTTTCCCTTGGCTAGTTCAGCAGTAATCACTGCAGCAAAGGTACATCCAGTACCATGTGTATGACAGGTTTGAATTCGTGGACTTTCCCAGACAAATTGGTCTTCCTTGGTAAAGAGGAAATCCTTGGCACCGCCTTCGAGATGCCCACCTTTGATTACCACAGACTGAGGACCAAATTCTTTTAAAATCAGGCGTCCGGCACGCTGCATGTCTTCAGGATCATGGATTGAAAAACCAACAATCTCTTCTGCCTCAGGAAGATTGGGTGTAATAATAGTTGCAAGGGGAAGTAGATTTGTTTTTAGGTAGTCTCTGGCACTGGTATCAATCAGGGTGTCTCCGCTTGTTGCGACCATAACAGGGTCAAGGACGTAGGGACAATCCAGCTTTTTAAGATAGGGCTGGATGATCTCCATGATCTCAGTAGTTGCCAACATCCCTGTTTTTACAGCCTGAGGTGGAATATCAGAAAAGACACTCTCCAATTGGGCTTTCAACATTTGAGGAGAAACGTGCTCGATTAATTGAACACCTCTGGTATTTTGAGCGACAAGACTGGTCACAACGGCCATTCCATAGACATCTCTAGCTTGGAACGACTTTAAGTCAGCCATAATGCCAGCACCACCACTAGGGTCAGTCCCTGCAATGGTCAAAGCAACGGGTAAATAAGTCATCTAAAACCTCCCAACCAACTGAAGTTTGTATTCTTAAGAACAAGCTAGTCTGTTTTAGAAAGGCAATAGAAGACTGCTAGTCCCCATTATCATTTCCACTTCCATCAGCTAGCATTACCTAGATTGAGTCAAAGGGTCTAACAGTCGTTAATCTCAGCTTTACGCACCCCTAGTGGTTGTTTTCTTTTTTCTTTAGTATAGCATATTTTCATAGTTTATATAGTAAGATTTGACTGCAAATCCTTTATCATAGGGTTAAAATTCAATTTTTCAAAGAAAAGATTAATTCCATAGTTGACAAATGTAGATTTTAAGAGTATACTGATGATTGTAATTGACAAATGTAGATTTTGGAGGTGTGATTATGCAGATTTCAGATGCAGAATGGCAGGTCATGAAGATTATTTGGATGCAAGGAGAGCAGACTAGTTCAGATTTGATTAGGGTTCTGGCGGAGCGGTTCGACTGGTCCAAGTCGACCATTCAAACTCTTTTGGCTCGTTTGGTTGAGAAAGAGTGCCTGACGAGGAAAAAAGAAGGCAAGTCCTTTGTCTATTCAGCCCTTTTAACTTTGGATCAAAGTCGAGACTTGCTTGTTCAAGATATCAAAGATAAAGTTTGTTCCCGTAGGATTAAGAACTTGTTGGCTGATTTGATTGCTGAATGTGATTTTACTCAGGCTGACTTGGAAGACTTGGAAGCTGTGATTTCTGAGAAGAAATCAAGCGCTGTAACAGAAGTAAAATGTAATTGTATGTAAAGGAGACGTCATGTTGAATATTATTGTAACCATTATTTGTATTGCCCTTATCGCGTTTATCTTGTTTTGGTTTTTCAAAAAGCCTGAAAAATCTGGACAAAAGGCCCAGCAAAAAAACGGCTACCAAGAGATTCGAGTGGAGGTCATGGGGGGCTATACGCCTGAGTTGATTATCCTCAAGAAATCAGTGCCAGCCCGCATTGTCTTTGACCGCAAAGATCCTTCACCATGTTTGGATCAGATCGTATTTCCAGACTTTGGTGTACATGCGGATCTGCCAATGGGGGAAGAGTATGTAGTGGAAATCACGCCTGAGCAGGCTGGAGAGTATGGTTTCTCTTGTGGCATGAATATGATGCACGGTAAGATGATTGTAGAATAGGAGAATGATATGACTGAAATTGTAAAAGCAAGTCTTGAAAATGGTGTTCAAAAAATCCGTATCACGGCAGACAAAGGCTACCATCCAGCCCACATTCAACTGCAAAAAGGAGTTCCTGCTGAGATCACCTTTCACCGTTTGACACCTTCAAACTGTTATAAGGAAATTCTTTTTGAAGAAGAAGGCATCTTGGAACCAATCGGCGTAGATGAGGAGAAAGTCATTCGTTTTACACCTCAAGAATTAGGTCAACATGAATTTTCTTGTGGTATGAAGATGCAAAAGGGAAGTTATACAGTTGTTGAGAAGACTCGAAAATCTCTATCACTTTTACAGCGTTTTTGGATTACTAGTATCTTTACTGTGCCTCTTGTAATCCTCATGATTGGGATGTCGACAGGAGGAATTAGTCACCAAGTCATGCGTTGGGGCACCTTTTTAGCCACAACACCGATTATGCTAGTAGCAGGTGGTCCTTATATCCAAAGTGCTTGGGCTAGTTTTAAAAAGCACAATGCCAACATGGATACCTTGGTTGCTCTGGGAACCCTAGTGGCCTATTTCTATAGCTTAGTTGCCCTCTTCGCTGGCCTCCCCGTTTACTTTGAAAGTGCTGCCTTTATCTTCTTCTTCGTTCTTATGGGGGCCGTTTTTGAGGAGAAAATGCGGAAAAATACTTCCCAAGCTGTGGAGAAATTACTTGACTTGCAGGCTAAAACAGCAGAAGTCTTGCGTGAGGATAACTATGTTCAAGTCCCTTTGGAGCAAGTCAAGGTAGGTGACCTGATTCGAGTGCGTCCCGGTGAAAAGATTGCGGTTGATGGTGTCGTAGTAGAAGGTATCTCTAGTATTGATGAGTCTATGGTGACAGGTGAGAGTCTGCCTGTGGACAAGACAGTTGGAGATACCGTCATTGGTTCAACCATCAATAATAGTGGAACACTTGTTTTTAGAGCAGAAAAAGTTGGTTCAGAGACTGTTTTGGCTCAGATTGTGGATTTTGTGAAGAAAGCTCAGACAAGTCGTGCGCCGATTCAGGACTTGACGGATAAGATTTCAGGAATTTTTGTCCCAGCAGTTGTCATTTTAGGGATTGTGACCTTTTGGGTTTGGTTCGTCTTGCTCAGGGATAGTGTAGTCGTGCTTGGAGCGAGCTTTGTGTCTTCGCTTCTCTATGGAGTAGCAGTTCTGATTATTGCCTGCCCTTGTGCATTGGGACTTGCAACACCGACAGCCCTTATGGTGGGGACAGGTCGCAGTGCCAAGATGGGAGTTCTCCTCAAAAATGGAACGGTTCTACAGGAAATCCAGAAAGTTCAAACGATTGTCTTTGATAAGACTGGAACTTTGACGGAAGGGAAGCCTGTGGTCACAGATATCATAGGCGACGAAGTAGAAGTGCTTGGATTGGCAGCTTCCTTGGAAGAAGCTTCTCAACACCCACTGGCTGAAGCCGTTGTGAAACGAGCGAGTGAAGCTGGACTTGAGTTTCAAACTGTTGAAAATTTCCAAGCCTTGCACGGGAAAGGTGTCTCAGGGCAAATCAATGGAAAACAAGTTTTGCTTGGAAATGCTAAAATGCTGGATGGCATGAACATTTCAAGCGTTTATCAAGAAAAATTAGAAGAACTGGAAAAAGAAGCTAAGACAGTTGTGTTCTTGGCTGTTGAGAATGAAATCAAAGGCTTGCTTGCTCTGCAAGATATTCCTAAGGAAAATGCTAAGCTTGCCATCAGTCAGTTGAAAAAACGAGGTCTTAAAACAGTCATGCTGACAGGAGACAATGCAGGTGTAGCGCGTGCCACTGCCGATCAGATCGGAATCGAAGAGGTCATTGCAGGTGTCTTGCCAGAAGAAAAAGCCCATGAAATCCATAAACTACAAGCGGCTGGAAAAGTAGCCTTTGTTGGGGACGGTATCAATGATGCCCCTGCCCTCAGTGTAGCAGATGTGGGAATTGCTATGGGTGCTGGAACAGATATTGCCATCGAGTCAGCAGATTTGGTGTTGACAACTAATAACCTCCTAGGAGTGGTACGTGCCTTTGACATGAGTAAGAAAACCTTTCATCGTATTCTGCTCAATCTTTTCTGGGCCTTTATCTACAATGTCGCCGGAATTCCGATTGCAGCAGGAGTCTTTTCAGGTGTTGGACTGGCTCTCAACCCAGAACTTGCAGGTCTAGCCATGGCCTTTAGTTCTGTATCCGTTCTGACCAGTTCACTCTTACTAAACTTTAGTAAAATAGACTAAAAGCGGGCTTGCTCGCTTTTTATACTCTTCAAAAATCTCTTCCAACCACGTCAGCTTTGTCTGCAACCTCAAAGCTGTGCTTTGAGCAACCTGTGGCGAGCTTCCTAGTTTGCTCTGTGATTTTCATTGAGTATTATAAAACAGAAGCTAAAAACGTTTTCAAACTGTACTGTAATAGAGAATAAAAACTTCTGAGCAGATTCTTAGTAAAGTCAAAATAAATGTGATAAATTAGTATTGTAAAAATTTACTGAAACGTTTTCAAAAACTATATGAAACCTTTTTTAGTAGATTTAAAAATATTTGAAGGAGAGTTATCATTATGACTCAAGGGAAAATTACTGCATCTGCAGCAATGCTTAATGTATTGAAAACATGGGGCGTAGACACAATCTACGGTATCCCATCAGGAACACTCAGCTCATTGATGGATGCTTTGGCTGAAGACAAAGATATCCGCTTCTTGCAAGTTCGTCACGAAGAAACAGGTGCTCTTGCAGCGGTTATGCAAGCTAAATTCGGCGGCTCAATCGGGGTTGCAGTTGGTTCAGGTGGTCCAGGTGCGACTCACTTGATTAACGGTGTTTACGATGCAGCTATGGATAACACTCCATTCCTAGCAATCCTTGGATCACGTCCAGTTAACGAACTCAACATGGATGCTTTCCAAGAATTGAACCAAAACCCAATGTACAACGGTATCGCTGTATACAACAAACGTGTAGCTTACGCTGAGCAATTGCCAAAAGTAATCGACGAAGCTTGCCGTGCTGCAGTTTCTAAAAAAGGTCCAGCTGTTGTTGAAATCCCAGTAAACTTCGGTTTCCAAGAAATCGACGAAAATTCATACTACGGTTCAGGTTCATACGAACGTTCATTCATCGCTCCTGCTTTGAACGAAGTTGAAATCGACAAAGCTGTTGAAATCTTGAACAATGCTGAACGTCCAGTTATCTATGCTGGTTACGGTGGTGTTAAAGCTGGTGAAGTGATTACTGAATTGTCACGTAAAATCAAAGCACCAATCATCACAACTGGTAAAAACTTTGAAGCCTTTGAATGGAACTATGAAGGTTTGACAGGTTCTGCTTACCGTGTTGGTTGGAAGCCAGCCAACGAAGTGGTCTTTGAAGCAGACACAGTTCTTTTCCTTGGTTCAAACTTCCCATTTGCTGAAGTTTACCAAGCATTCAAGAATACTGAAAAATTCATCCAAGTGGATATCGACCCTTACAAACTTGGTAAACGTCATGCCCTAGACGCTTCAATCCTTGGTGATGCAGGTCAAGCAGCTAAAGCTATCCTTGACAAAGTGAACCCAGTTGAATCTACTCCATGGTGGCGTGCAAACGTTAAGAACAACCAAAACTGGCGTGATTACATGAACAAAATCGAAGGTAAAACTGAGGGTGAATTGCAATTGTATCAAGTTTACAATGCAATCAACAAACATGCTGATCAAGACGCTATCTACTCAATCGACGTAGGTGACACTACTCAAACATCTACTCGTCACCTTCACATGACACCTAAGAACATGTGGCGTACATCTCCACTCTTTGCGACAATGGGTATTGCCCTTCCTGGTGGTATCGCTGCTAAGAAAGACAATCCAGATCGCCAAGTATGGAACATCATGGGTGACGGTGCATTCAACATGTGCTACCCAGACGTTATCACAAACGTTCAATACGACCTTCCAGTTATCAACGTTGTCTTCTCAAATGGTAAATATGCCTTCATCAAGGACAAATACGAAGACACAAACAAACACTTGTTTGGTTGTGACTTCCCTAATGCTGACTATGCGAAAATCGCTGAAGCTCAAGGTGCTGTAGGATTTACAGTTGACCGTATCGAAGACATCGATGCAGTTGTTGCAGAAGCTGTTAAACTCAACAAAGAAGGTAAAACTGTTGTGATCGATGCTCGCATCACTCCACACCGTCCACTTCCAGTAGAAGTACTTGAATTGGATCCAAAACTTCACTCAGAAGAAGCAATCAAAGACTTCAAGGAAAAATACGAAGCAGAAGAACTCGTACCATTCCGCCTCTTCTTGGAAGAAGAAGGATTGCAATCACGCGCAATTAAATAATTCCTTCGTGGAACTTAAAAAGATCGGAGCAATCCGGTCTTTTTATGGAGGATAGTAAATGAATTTAAATCAATTAGATATTATCGTTTCAGATGTTCCCCAAGTCTGTGCTGACTTGGAGCGTATTTTGGATAAAAAGCCCGATTATGTTGATGACAGTTTTGCTCAGTTTACGATTGGCAGTCACTGTCTGATGTTGTCCCAAAATCATTTGATTCCTTTGGAAGATTTTCAGTCAGGAATCATTCTTCATATCGAGGTTGAGGATGTAGACCAGAATTACCAACGGTTGAAAGAACTTGGTATCCAGGTTTTAAACGGACCAACTGTAACCGATTGGGGAACAGAGTCCTTATTAGTTAAAGGGCCTGCTGGTCTAGTGATTGATTTTTATCGTATGAAGTAGGTAATTCTATTATCAAATTTTTTATCTAAACATTCTTGGAGTGAAACTTAAAAAGATCGGAGCAATTCGATCTTTTTTGTATTATGTGACTATTAGTCCGTCTCGCTCCGTTAGGTGCGAGACAAAACAACCACCCGCTATGCGGGTGCGCGTCGAAGGTTATACCAAAAAAACTCCGAACGCGATACAATAAAGGTGTTCAAGCCAATTGTAAAGCGAAAGGAGAAAAATATGGCACAAAAGGCTCATAGTTTATCGCACACAAAGTGGCACTGTAAGTATCACATTGTGTTCACCCCTAAGTATAGACGAAAAGTTATCTATAATCAATATCGAAGTAGTTTAGGCGAAATATTTCATCGCTTGTGTAGTTATAAAGGAGTTGAAATTATCGAGGGTCACTTAATGCCAGACCATGTACACATGTTAGTAAGTATTCCACCAAGGATAAGTGTTTCGAGTTTCATGGGTTATTTAAAAGGAAAAAGTGCACTCATGATGTTTGACAAACACGCCAATCTCAAGTACAAGTTTGGAAATCGGCATTTCTGGGAGAAAAGTTATTATGTAAGTACAGTAGGGCTTAATGAAGCCACAATTAAGAAATATATCCAAGAACAGGAAAAGCATGATATAGCACTAGGTAAATTGAGTGTAAAAGAATATGAGGATCCCTTTAGGGATAGTGGTAAGTAATACTAAAGCCTCTTTGAGAGGCAAGTGACGAGTCAAGAGCAATAAGGCTTGAACAACGTGAAAGCCAGCGTCTTTAGGCGCTGGCTGGTAATTTGGGCTTATAGCCCTGGTTCAAACCACCCGTTAGACGGGTGGTCATGATTTCTACACTTATTGTTTGGCTTCCTGTTTTAATTGTTGCACCTGTTCCTCGTACTGGACAAGCTCCCTGTCTTTTATATTGATAGTCGCTTCTGCTTCAGCAATGCGGCTTCTCAGATCTTGAGTCTTGTTATGGTGATAGCTAATACCAATAGCACTACCAGCAATGATCCCGATTACTAGACAAGTAAAAATCACCAAAATCAAGGGAGCAGATAGTTGTGTAAAGACAAGACTGACAGTTACTGTTTGACGATTGAGTAGACCAAATGAGATCACAATGACTAATAAGCTCAAACCGCCAATTAGATAAGCCTTATCTTTCAGTGACAATTCATTAAATTTTTTTAGCATAAGTTCCTTTTCTCCTGACTATGTTGATAGAAAACTACACACCATTTAGGTATTAACAAAATTCATTTTACTAGAAAATTTCGATACTGTCAATAATTTCTAACGGCTTATTTACCATCAATCAATCGATTCATTGAAAAGGAGTATTCATTTTCTAATATTTGATTGAGTAAACAGAACGGAGCAATTCGGTCTTTTTTCTGTTCCCTCTTTCTTATAACAAGATTGTGATAGTTTATATCTTTATAACAAAAGTTTTAAAGACTTGATTGTTTTGAAAGAATATTTTAAAATAAGATTCAGTAAAAATGAAAGAGGTTTTGAAAATGTCTGAAAAACAAATGAAAATTTTAGGTTGGGTAGCGACCTTTATGTCTGTTATGATGTATGTGTCTTACTTCCCACAAATCATGAACAATCTGGCTGGTCAAAAAGGAAATTTCATCCAGCCCTTGGTTGCTGCCATCAACTGTAGTCTCTGGGTTTACTACGGTCTTTTCAAAAAAGAAAGAGATATCCCCCTTGCAGCAGCTAATGCACCAGGTATTATTTTTGGCCTAGTGACGGTTATTACAGCTTTGATTTAAAAGGAACAGAGGAGACTAGTTTTCAGTCTTCTTTTTTGTTTCAGGGGAGGCTATTTACTTTTTCTAGAGGATAATTTTTTAAAAAACAATCTGATAAACTTAAATAGTAGAATAGTATCAGTATGTCACAGTATTTTATAAGAAAAGGTTTACAGAATAAGTTATAATATAAGTAAATGAACAAGCAAATAAGAAAGTGAGTAGAGTTATGACCGAAAAACTGACTTTTCCGGATGGTTTCTTGTGGGGCGGAGCGACAGCTGCCAACCAGTGTGAGGGTGCTTATAATTTAGAAGGTCGTGGATTGGCGAATGTGGATGTCGTCCCCATCGGTCCAGATCGTGAAGCCATTATCACAGGTCAGAAAAAGATGTTTTCGTTTGAGGAGGGCTATTTTTACCCAGCCAAGCAAGCTATTGATATGTACCATCATTACAAGGAAGATATTGCCCTTTTTGCGGAAATGGGCTTTAAGACTTATCGTCTATCCATTGCTTGGACTCGGATTTTTCCTAAGGGCGACGAAACAGTGCCAAATGAAGCTGGTCTAGCCTTTTATGAGGATTTATTTAAGGAGTGCCACAAGTATGGTATCCAACCTCTGGTGACTATCACTCATTTCGACTGTCCTATGCATTTGATTACAGAGTACGGTGGTTGGCGCAATCGTCGGATGTTAGACTTCTATGAAAAACTTTGTCGCACACTCTTTACCCGCTATAAGGGTTTGGTCAAATATTGGCTTACCTTCAACGAAATCAACATGATTCTCCATGCCCCCTTTATGGGAGCTGGGCTCTGTTTTGAAGAAGGAGAAAATCAAGAACTGGTTAAATATCAGGCTGCACACTATGAGTTGGTAGCTTCAGCTCTTGCGACAAAGATTGCCCACGAAATTGACCCAGAAAATAAGGTGGGATGTATGTTGGCTGCAGGGCAATACTATCCTAACACAGCCCATCCAAGAGACTACTGGGCAGCCATGGAGGAAGACCGCAAGAGTTACTTCTTCATTGATGTTCAAGCGCGTGGGGAATACCCAAACTACGCCAAGAAGCAGTGGGAGCGTGAGCGAATCGAGATTCAAATGACTGCAGAAGATTTAGAGTTGTTGAAGGACAATACTGTTGACTTTGTTTCCTTCTCTTACTATGCAAGTCTAGTAGCCTCAGGTGATCCAGAAGTTAAAGAATTAACTGCTGGAAATATCTTTGCCTCTCTCAAAAATCCTTATCTTGAATCCTCAGAATGGGGATGGCAGATTGACCCACTTGGTCTTCGTATCACCCTCAATGCTATCTGGGATCGTTACCAAAAGCCAATGTTCATCGTGGAAAACGGTCTAGGTGCTATGGATACACCGGATGAGAATGGTCATGTAGCAGATGACTATCGGATTGCTTACTTAGAGGCTCATATCAAGGCCATGCGAGATGCCATTTACCAAGATGGCGTTGACTTGCTTGGTTATACGACTTGGGGCTGTATCGATCTGGTTTCAGCTGGAACAGGCGAAATGAACAAGCGCTATGGCTTTATCTATGTAGATCGAGATAATGCTGGTCATGGAAGCCTCAAACGTAGCAAGAAGAAATCCTTCTACTGGTACAAGGATGTCATTGCCAGCAATGGTGCAAGCATTGAGTAGAGCACATTTGTTCACTATTTTTATAAAATCTTCTCCCTACTTTATAATATGTGAAAAAGAGTTCAATTAGATGGAGCTTTTTGCTATAATGAGGGGAGAAAAATCAGACAGGAGATCGACATGTCAGAACCATTATTTTTACAATCAGTTATGCAAGAAAAAATCTGGGGTGGAACCAAGCTACGTGATGAGTTTGGTTACGACATCCCAAGTGAAAAAATCGGAGAATATTGGGCCATCTCAGCCCATCCAAATGGAGTCTCTAAAGTTGCCAATGGACGCTACCAGGGAACAGACCTCGCTACTTTGTATGCGGAACATCGTGAATTGTTTGGCAATCGTCCTGAGCCTGTATTTCCACTTTTGACTAAGATTCTGGATGCCAACGACTGGCTCAGTGTCCAAGTTCACCCAGACGATGCCTATGGACTAGAGCATGAAGGTGAACTTGGAAAAACAGAATGCTGGTACATTATCGCAGCGGATGAAGGTTCAGAAATTATCTATGGTCACAATGCCAAGTCAAAAGAAGAACTCCGCCAGCAAATCGAGGACAAGAACTGGGATGCCTTGTTGACAAAAGTTCCTGTAAAGGCTGGAGATTTCTTCTATGTACCAAGTGGCACCATGCACGCTATCGGAGCAGGAATTTTGATTCTTGAAACTCAGCAATCTAGCGATACCACTTACCGTGTCTATGACTTTGACCGTAAGGATGATAATGGCAACTTGCGTGAACTTCACCTTGAAAAATCTATCGATGTCTTGAATATTGGCGAGCCTGCCAATAGCCGTCCTGTAACTATCAAAGCAGATGATTTACGTTCCACTCTCCTTGTATCCAATGATTTCTTTGCAGTTTACAAGTGGGAAATTACTGGAAAAGTTGACTTCGAAAAGACAGCTGACTACAGCTTGTTGAGTGTCTTAGATGGTCAAGGTCAACTGACTGTTGACGGGAAAAACTATCCAATCCAAAAAGGTAGCCACTTTATCCTACCAAGTGATGTTGAAACTTGGACTCTGGAAGGGCAAGGTTTGGAATTGATTGTTAGTCATCCATAAAAAAGAAAGGGCCTGAGTTTATGACTCAGGTCCTTTTTGATTACATAAATTGGGCGATGAAGACCACGATGATGATGATTGGAATGATGAAACGAAGAAGGAAGAGCCAGACTTGGAACAGTCCCTGTTTCCATGCCGTTTCATCAAGATGGAGTTCCTCCATAGCAAGTGTCTTCTTAAAGATGTAGCCAGTAAAGAGTGAAAGGCAGAGAGCTCCAAATGGCATGAGGAGATTGGAAACCAAGAAGTCCATAGCGTCAAAGAAGGTCTTCCCAAAGATGTGAACATCCGCCATGACACCGTAAGATAGGGCTGAAGGAATTCCAAATACGAAGGTCAAGATTCCTAAAATAGCACTCCATTTGGCACGTTTGCTGTTATTCTGATTGGTGATATTTCCCACATTGATTTCCAGCATCACGACAGATGAAGTGACTGTCGCAAAAAGGAAGAGCAAGAGGAAGAGGATGTAGAAAATGGTTCCAAAAGGCATCTTGTCAAAGAGTTGAGGCAAGACGATAAAGAGCAGGCTAGGTCCCCCTTCAGACTGGATATTGAAGGCTGACATGGCTGGGAAAATGGCTAGACCTGCCATGATGGATACCGAGATATTCATGGCTACGATGGAAATCCCTGACTGGACCAGATTGGTTTTCTTATCCAAATAAGAAGCATAGGTCAACATGGCTGTAACCCCTAGTGAGAGGGCAAAGAAAGATTGTCCCAGAGCATAGAGGAGACCAGCACTTGTCAGCTTAGAGAAGTCTGGTTTGAGGAAGTAAAGAACCCCTTCCATGGCATTTGGCAAACTGAGAGAGCGCCCAATGATGACAACAAAGATGATAAAGAGCAGAGGCATCATGACTTTCGAAGCTCTTTCAATCCCTTTTTGAACCCCACGTGATACAATAAAGATATTCAATAAGATAAAGACCGCTTGAGCTCCGAGGGCAATGGCTGGATTTGAAATGATGGAAGTAAATAACTGAGCGTAATCCCCCGTTCCACCAATTTGGAACAATTTTCCAAACTCAATGCCTAGATAGACTAGAATCCACCCTCCAATAACACTGTAAAACGATAAAAGGATAAAAAGGGCAAAGGCACCAATCCAACCGATAAAGTTGTACTTGCTATTCTTTCCTAGTTTTCCAAAGGTTTTGATAGCTGAGACACCAGCACTTCGGCCGAGGGCAAACTCAGCTAGCAAAAGGGGAAAACCGATTAGAATAGTGGAGATGAGAAAGACTAGTAAAAAGCCTCCTCCACCGTTAGCAGCAGTCATATAAGGAAATTTCCAAACGGCTCCAAGTCCGATGGCTGAACCAGCAGATGCTAGGATAAAGCCCAGTTTAGAACCCCATTGCGATTTTTCAGACATAGTTAAACTCCTAAAATTAGTATTACAAAAGAAAAAGCTACTGCCCTTGGCAAATAGCCTCATCAGTACTCAAAATGAGCCTTTCTTTTGATTGATAGACTTGACTATCCTATCATGTTTTCTAAGGTCTGTCAAGAAAACCATTTTCATGTTATGATAAAGTAAAAAAATTTCGCAAAAACGCTTGACTCTGACCTAGGGGGAGGGGTTATACTATCAATGTAATACTCTTCGAAAATCAAATTCAAACCACGTCAGCGTCGCCTTACCGTACTCAAGTACAGCCTGCGGCTAGCTTCCTAGTTTGCTCTTTGATTTTCATTGAGTATAAGGAGGAAATCATGTACCATATAAAAGAAGCTGCCCAGCTTTCGGGTGTCTCTGTCAAGACCCTGCATCACTACGACAAGATAGGACTCTTAGTTCCTTTAAAGTTAGAAAACGGTTATCGAACCTACAGTCAGGAGGATTTGGAACGCCTTCAGGTCATTCTTTACTACAAATATCTAGGTTTTTCTTTAGAAAAAATAGCAGAGCTGTTAAAGGAAGATAAATCAGATTTATTGCCTCACTTGACTAGACAGTTGGACTATTTGACTCGAGAAAGGCAACATCTGGATACCTTGATTTCAACCTTGCAAAAAACCATTAAAGAACAAAAAGGAGAAAGAGAAATGAGCATTCAAGAGAAATTTGCTGGATTTAACTACCAAGACCATCAAAAATACCACCAAGAGGCGGTAGAGAAATATGGACAAGAAGTCATGGATCAAGCGCTCGAGCGCCAAAAAGGTCACGAAGACGAAGCTACGGCTGCCTTCAACCAAGTCTTTCGAGCCTTGTCACAAAATCTTCAAGCTGGACTGTCTGTAACAGCAACAGAAAATCAAGAAGAAGCAGCCAAACTCTTGCAAGCCATTCGTACTTATGGATTTGACTGCTCTATTGAGGTATTCGGTCATATAGGTAAAGGCTACGTTTATAACCCAGAGTTTAAGGAAAATATTGACAAATTTGGAACTGGAACAGCCCAGTACACATCAGATGTGATTGCTCACTATGTCCAAACTCAGACAAAATAAAATCGGAGGAGTATTCTTCCGATTTTTACTAAATTCAAGTACTACTTGCTTAATAATTTTTCTACCACATTTAGTTTTCGCATGGTCAAATCTACATTGAAAAGTTTTTCAAGATAGTTAGTATTGAGCTTTTTTTGTTTTGCAGTTCTAGGGAGATAGAGGTAGAGACAATGGTTACCGACACAAATTTCTTCTTCACCGTAATCAATTTTTAATTTTTCTAAAGGAAGACTTTGAATAGGTTCTTGATAAAAAATCACGTGTACACGGTCATAAAGATAGTGTTCTCCAAACGGATTTTCTTGGACAATGTTTTTAAAAATATCCTTATTCTTAATGATTATTTTGAGATCGGCTCCAATCTTTTCCTTTATTAGAGTATGAACCTGTTCTCGTATTTCTTCGAGAGATAAGTTACTTTCAAGAATAATATTTCCACTTTGAATATAAGTTCGAACTTGTTGAAAACCAGCTTCTGTCAAGATATCTACTAGATAAGACATTTTAGGGATAGCATTTTTTCCATTAGGAGTCACTCCCCTTAACAAGATAATATGTTCCAAAGTAGTTCCTTTCTTTTGGGGCTGATTTAGCCATTGAATAATTTAGATTTAGATTGGATTTGCTCCCGCCACCCAGCCAGTACAGAGGGCTGAAGTAATATTAAAACCACCCGTGTGGGCATTGATATCCAGTACCTCACCAGCAAAGTGGAGACCAGGTACTAGCTTACTTTCAAGGGTTTTAGGATTGATTTCCTTGAGACTGACGCCACCTTTGGTAACAAAGGACTTGGCAAGAGACATTTTACCAGTGACAGGGATTTCAAGGGCTTTGATAGACTGGAGCAGATGTTCGCGTTCTTTTTCAGTTAGCTGTTTGACTTTTTCAGGGAATCCTTGTACAAAAAAATCAGCCAAACGTTCTGGCAAAAAGTTTTTTAAAGCATTTTTCAAGGATTTTTCCCGATTTTCTTCTAGAAATGCTACTAAGTCGTCCACTGAAAGTTGAGGCAAAACATCGAGTGAGAGAACCTCCCCACCCTTGACAAAGCTAGACATGCGTAGGGCAGCAGGGCCTGACAAACCAAAGTGGGTAAAGAGCAAATCATGAGTGATGACATGCTTACCATAGCTTAGGGTCACATCGTCCAATGAAATTCCTTGCAAGGCCTTGTGTGGAAAATCTGTCAACAAAGGACTTTCAGCTGCCTCAAGCTCGGTAATGGTGTGTTTAAAATGACGGGCAATCTCATGACCAAAACCAGTCGAACCAGTAGAAGGATAAGATTTACCACCAGTTGTGACAATCAGTTTCTCACAAGTGAAGCTTTGGTCTGCGGACTTAAGGACAAACTGGTCGTCTATCTTTTTAACCGAAACAATCTCCGTTTGAGTAGCAACTCGACCACCGAGTTCAGTGATTTTCTTTTCCAAGGCCTCGATAATGGTCCGAGACTTGTCACTAGCAGGAAAGACGCGTCCGTGGTCTTCGACCTTAAGTTTAACACCATTTTCTGTAAAAAAATTAATGATATCATGGTTATCAAATTGGGAGAAGACACTGTAGAGAAAGCGCCCATTTCCAGGGATGCCAGCTAGTAGGTCATCTAGAGTTCCGTTGTTGGTTACATTGCAACGTCCCCCACCAGTACCAGCTAATTTTTTTCCAAGTTTCCGATTTTTTTCAATGAGGAGGGTTTTCTGTCCATAAAAGCTACTGGAAATCGTAGCCATCATACCAGCAGGACCTCCACCAATGACGATAGTATCAAAATGTTTCATAGCTCTATTGTACCACAAAAAAACAAGAGATGAAGTCACCTCTTGTCAAGAATGCAATTAATCAATTTCATACCCCATCAGCAAACCACCATCTTCTGCATAGAAACTGCAGAGGCCAGAAGTTGGTAAAATTTTAATATCCGCCTGTGGGAAATTTTCACGAATTCGATCTGAAAGCTGTTGGCAACATTTCTCGTTATTGCGTTGAGCCATGACAATACGACCGCCAGCATATCCTGCTTTCACTAACTCTTCATAGGCTGCCTGAATCGATTTCTTTGGTCCTCTTGCTTTTTGTAGCAATTCAAGGGTTCCAGTTTCACTAGCTTCTCCGACCATACGGATGTTGAGAAGGCCAACGACTGTACCGATAAGCTTGCTTAAACGGCCATTTTTTACCAAGTTATCGACTTTGGCTAGGACAAAGAGCAACTTGGTTTTTTCTTGATAGGTAGTGATAGCTTCAACCACTTCTTCAAATGATAGGCCCTGGTCAATCAAGTCATTTAATTTTTCTACGAGCAGGTCAACCTCACCACCAGCAGACAAACTATCAATCACATGAATCTTAGTATCAGGATGGTCTTCCAGATAAATATTCTTAGCCAGTTGAGCACTATTGTGACTACCAGAAAGAGAACCTGTGATGGTTACTAGGAAAATGTTTTTGGCTCCTTCAAATGCTCGCAAATAATCATCCGGGCTTGGACAAGCTGATTTTGAAGCTTCTGCAGTTGCATACATAGTTTCCATCATTTGGTCAATATCAAGACTGGCATCATCAACAAAGACCTGATCAGCTACTTGAATGGTTAAGGGCACACTTACAAAGGTCGTGTCAATAGCTGGTCTTGCCAGCTGACGATAATCACAACCAGAGTCAGCAATAATCTTCCAAGTCATAGAAATTCTCCATCTTTGTCAGTTATACATTGACAAAGGTTCTGTCTTTTTTTACAATTATATCATGAAAGCCCTTGAAACAAAAGCCTCATCCGTCTGTTGTGACAAGTAGAAAGAAAATGTTATGTCTGAACGTAGAATCTCTGAAAAATCTCTTGAAAATCTCAGAAAATCAAACCAAGAATCCAATTTATTAACTAGAGAAGCCATCGAAACAGCCCTCTTGCAACTCTTGGAAAAAAAGGACTTGACCAAGATTAGTATTTCTGAATTAGTCAAACGTGCAGGCGTTTCGCGTGCGGCCTTTTATCGCAATTATGATTCCAAAGAGGAGATTTTAGAAAGCGTCTTTAAACGAACTGTCCACAATATTATGGAACAGTTGCATCATTATGATTTAAAGACAGACCTTTATCTGGTCTGGGTTCACCTTTTCCGAGAAGCCAGAAAGGAAGCCAGAGTGATTCAACTGGCCTTAGATTACCATCTGGAAAAAATCTTTGTCCAAGCCATGCAGGAGTTTCTGGAAAAATACCATGGAAAATCAAAAGGTGTCAGCTCTTATCTTCATTCCTTCTGGAGCTCGGCCATCGTCTCTGTCCTCCTAAAATGGATCAAGGATGGCATGAAGGTACCAGCTGAAAAGATTGCGGATTTACGGTTACCATTTTTTAAAAAATAGAGAAAAAGGAGAAGAGATATGACTGAAAAAAGACTAGCATGGGATGAGTATTTTGCAGCCCAAGCTCTACTAATTGCCAATCGTTCCACTTGTAAACGTGCAAAAGTGGGTGCGATTCTAGTTAAGGATAATAAGGTAATTTCAACTGGTTACAATGGTTCAGTATCAGGGACCGAGCATTGTATTGATCACGAATGTCTGGTCATCGAAGGCCACTGTGTTCGCACCCTTCACGCTGAGGTCAATGCTATCCTTCAAGGTGCAGAACGTGGTGTTCCCAAAGGCTTTACAGCCTATGTAACCCATTTTCCTTGTCTCAACTGTACAAAACAATTGCTTCAGGTCGGTTGCAAGCGCGTGGTTTATATCAACCAGTACCGAATGGACGACTATGCCCAATACCTTTATCAAGAAAAAGGGACAGAATTGACCCATTTACCACTTGAGACAGTACAGACGGCTCTTAAAGAGGCAGATCTAATGTAAAAATTATCAAAAATAAATGGTTTAGAAAGATTTTTAAACCGTTTTTTGGTATAATAAGAAGAATAAATTGAAAGAAGGAATTCCAAAAATGGGAAAAATTGAAGTTATTAATCACCCACTGATTCAACACAAATTGTCAATCTTGCGTCGTACAGATACTTCTACAAAAGCTTTCCGTGAGCTAGTAGATGAGATTGCAATGTTGATGGGGTATGAAGTACTTCGTGATCTTCCACTAGAAGATGTGGAAATCGAAACACCAATCACAAAAACAGTTCAAAAACAATTGGCAGGTAAGAAATTGGCTATCGTTCCAATCTTGCGTGCAGGTATCGGAATGGTTGATGGTCTCTTGAACTTGGTTCCAGCTGCTAAAGTTGGTCACATCGGTATGTACCGTGATGAAGAAACACTTCAACCTGTTGAGTACTTGGTAAAATTGCCTGAAGATATTGACCAACGCCAAATTTTTGTAGTAGACCCAATGTTGGCAACAGGTGGTTCAGCAATCTTGGCTGTTGATTCTCTTAAAAAACGTGGCGCATCAAATATCAAATTTGTCTGCCTTGTATCTGCTCCAGAAGGTGTAAAAGCCCTTCAAGAAGCTCATCCAGATGTAGAAATCTTTACAGCAGCCTTGGATGACCGCTTAAATGAACACGGCTATATCGTTCCAGGTCTTGGAGATGCTGGGGACCGCTTGTTCGGTACGAAATAAAATTAAAAGAAGATTGACTTGGAAAAGAAGTTCCAGTCACGAAAGGAGGTTGAATTTTTGTTTCTGTCTAATGAAAACAGAGCAAAAATTTGACCTTTTTTGACCTAGATATTATAATAGTCTTATCTTCAGTCATTTGACCAACAAAATTAAAATTCAAAAGGAGAAATGAATGATTCCTGTAGTTATTGAACAAACAAGCCGTGGAGAACGTTCCTACGATATTTACTCACGTCTTCTAAAAGACCGCATCATTATGCTGACAGGTCCAGTTGAAGACAACATGGCTAACTCAGTTATTGCCCAGTTGCTTTTCTTGGATGCCCAAGATAGTACAAAAGATATTTACCTTTATGTCAATACACCAGGTGGTTCCGTTTCAGCTGGTTTGGCAATCGTTGATACTATGAACTTTATCAAGGCAGATGTCCAAACCATCGTTATGGGAATGGCTGCATCTATGGGAACAGTCATCGCATCAAGTGGAGCAAAAGGCAAACGTTTCATGCTTCCAAATGCAGAGTATATGATCCACCAACCAATGGGTGGTACAGGTGGTGGTACTCAACAAACCGATATGGCGATTGCTGCAGAACACTTGCTCAAAACTCGTAACATCTTGGAAAAAATCTTGGCTGAAAATTCAGGTCAGTCAATCGAAAAAGTCCATGCAGATGCAGAACGCGATAACTGGATGAGTGCCCAAGAAACACTTGAATATGGCTTTATTGATGAAATCATGGCCAACAATTCATTGAACTAATGATCAAAGAAGGCAAACTCGACTGGGTTTGCTTTTTTTGGTATAATAAGGGGAGATTTCTTAGAAAGAGGATTTACCATGTTTGAAAAAGTCAATCGATCTGGCTTGATTATCTATCTTTACTATAATCGGGATGCCAAAAAACTGCAGGATTATGGAGATATTACCTATCATTCCAAGAAACATCGCTACTTGCAGCTCTATGTTCCAACAGAGAATTTAGAGAGCGTAGTTGAGAAATTAGGTAAGGAAAGATTTATCAAAAAAGTTAGAGCTTGTCACATTCAAGAGTTGGAGACACCATTTGTTGGGAATCTCTATCGAGAGGAAAACGTTATCATCGAAAAAGTTCAAGAAAAGTGTTGACAATTTTCTGATAATTCGGTATATTCTTAACATGCTATTTATTTAAGAAATAAGGAGATAAAAAATGAAGAAAAAATTTGCCCTATCGTTTGTGGCGCTTGCAAGTGTAGCACTTCTTGCAGCCTGTGGAGAAGTGAAGTCTGGAGCGTCAAACGCTGCTGGTAACTCAGTAGATGAGAAGACAATCAAAATCGGATTTAACTTTGAAGAAACTGGTGCCGTAGCAGCCTACGGAACATCTGAACAAAAAGGTGCCCAACTTGCTGTTGATGAAATCAATGCTGCAGGTGGTATCGATGGAAAACAAATCGAAGTAGTTGATAAAGATAACAAGTCTGAAACAGCTGAAGCAGCTTCTGTTACAACCAACCTTGTAACCCAATCTAAGGTATCAGCAATCGTAGGACCTGCGACATCTGGTGCAACTGCAGCTGCTGTAGCGAACGCTACAAAAGCAGGTGTTCCATTGATTTCACCAAGTGCGACTCAAGATGGATTGACTAAAGGTCAAGATTACCTCTTTATCGGAACATTCCAAGATAGCTTCCAAGGAAAAATTATCTCAAACTATGTTTCTGATAAATTGCAAGCTAAGAAAGTTGTTCTTTACACTGACAATGCCAGCGACTATGCTAAAGGTATTGCCAAAGCCTTCCGTGAAGCTTACAAGGGTGAAATCGTTGCAGATGAAACTTTCGTAGCAGGTGACACAGACTTCCAAGCAGCCCTTACAAAAATGAAAGGGAAAGATTTTGATGCTATCATCGTTCCTGGTTACTACACTGAAGCTGGTAAAATTGTAAACCAAGCGCGTGGTATGGGAATTGACAAACCAATCGTTGGTGGTGATGGATTTAATGGTGAAGAGTTTGTACAACAAGCAACTGCTGAAAAAGCATCAAACATCTACTTTATCTCAGGCTTCTCAACTACTGTAGAAGTTTCAGCTAAAGCAAAAGCTTTCCTTGATGCTTACCGTGCTAAGTACAACGAAGAGCCTTCAACATTTGCAGCCTTGGCTTATGACTCAGTTCACCTTGTAGCAAACGCAGCAAAAGGTGCTAAAAACTCTGGTGAAATCAAGGATAACCTTGCTAAAACAAAAGACTTTGAAGGTGTAACTGGTCAAACAAGCTTCGATGCAGACCACAACACAGTCAAAACTGCTTACATGATGACCATGAACAATGGTAAGGTTGAAGCAGCAGAAGTTGTAAAACCATAATAGAAAAATGTTGAAATAGGGAATGAGCCACTGACTCACTCCCTGTTTCGATGTTTAATACTCTTTGAAAATCAAATTCAAACTGCGTCAACGTCGCCTTGTCGTACTCAAGTACAGCCTGCGGCTAGTTTCCTAGTTTGCTCTTTGATTTTCATTGAGTATAAGAACCTATCAAAAAGTGAGGGAAAACCCTCCAGATTATAAATAGAAAGAGTGAATCTTATGCTCCAACAACTAGTAAATGGTTTGATTCTAGGTAGTGTTTATGCGCTGTTAGCCCTAGGATATACCATGGTTTACGGAATTATCAAGCTCATCAACTTCGCCCACGGTGATATTTATATGATGGGAGCCTTTATCGGTTATTTCTTGATTAATTCTTTCCAAATGAATTTCTTTGTAGCGCTAATTGTAGCTATGCTAGCGACAGCCATTCTTGGTGTCGTGATTGAGTTTCTTGCTTACCGACCTTTGCGTCACTCTACTCGTATTGCTGTTTTGATCACAGCTATTGGGGTTTCTTTCCTATTGGAATATGGGATGGTCTACCTGGTTGGTGCCAATACCCGTGCCTTCCCTCAAGCGATTCAAACAGTTCGCTATGATTTGGGACCAGTTAGCCTAACAAACGTGCAGTTAATGATTTTGGCCATTTCCTTGATTTTGATGATTTTGTTACAAGTCATTGTCCAAAAGACTAAGATGGGGAAAGCCATGCGTGCAGTATCAGTAGATAGCGATGCAGCACAATTGATGGGGATCAATGTAAACCGTACTATCAGCTTTACCTTCGCTTTGGGTTCAGCTCTTGCGGGTGCGGCTGGTGTTCTGATTGCCCTCTATTATAACTCTCTTGAGCCTTTGATGGGGGTTACTCCAGGTCTTAAATCTTTCGTTGCCGCAGTACTTGGTGGTATCGGAATTATTCCTGGTGCGGCTCTTGGTGGCTTTGTAATTGGTTTATTGGAAACCTTTGCGACAGCCTTTGGAATGTCAGACTTCCGTGATGCCATTGTTTATGGAATCTTATTGTTGATCTTGATTGTCCGCCCAGCTGGTATCCTTGGTAAGAATGTGAAAGAGAAGGTGTAAACGATGAAGGAAAATTTAAAAGTTAATATTCTATGGTTACTCCTTTTATTAGCTGGCTATGGCTTGATTAGTGTATTGGTTTCAGTCGGAGTACTCAATCTATTCTATGTTCAGATTTTACAACAAATTGGAATTAATATTATTCTGGCTGTTGGTCTCAACTTAATCGTTGGTTTTTCAGGACAATTTTCACTTGGGCATGCTGGTTTTATGGCGATTGGTGCCTATGCAGCTGCTATTATTGGTTCTAAATCACCAACCTACGGTGCCTTCTTTGGAGCCATGCTGTTAGGTGCTTTGCTTTCAGGAGCAGTTGCCTTGCTTGTCGGAATTCCAACCTTACGCTTGAAGGGGGATTACCTTGCGGTAGCAACTCTCGGTGTTTCTGAAATTATCCGTATCTTTATCATCAATGGTGGAAGCCTTACAAATGGTGCAGCAGGTATCTTGGGAATTCCTAACTTTACAACCTGGCAAATGGTTTACTTCTTTGTCGTGATTACAACCATTGCAACCTTGAACTTCTTGCGTAGCCCAATTGGTCGTTCAACCCTCTCTGTTCGTGAGGACGAGATTGCTGCTGAGTCAGTTGGGGTTAATACGACTAAAATTAAAATTATCGCCTTCGTCTTTGGTGCTATTACTGCAAGTATTGCAGGGTCACTTCAGGCAGGATTTATTGGATCTGTTGTACCGAAAGATTACACCTTCATCAACTCAATCAACGTATTGATTATTGTTGTATTTGGTGGACTTGGTTCCATTACAGGTGCGATTGTTTCAGCTATTGTTCTTGGAATTTTGAATATGCTTCTCCAAGATGTTGCTAGCGTTCGTATGATTATCTACGCTTTGGCCTTGGTATTGGTAATGATTTTCAGACCAGGTGGACTCCTTGGAACATGGGAATTGAGCCTATCACGTTTCTTTAAAAAATCTAAGAAGGAGGAACAAAACTAATGGCATTACTTGAAGTAAAACAGTTAACCAAACATTTTGGCGGTCTAACAGCTGTTGGAGATGTGACTCTTGAATTGAACGAAGGGGAACTGGTTGGACTAATCGGTCCAAACGGAGCTGGTAAAACAACCCTTTTCAACCTTTTGACCGGTGTTTATGAACCAAGTGAGGGAACAGTTACCTTAGATGGTCACCTTTTGAATGGGAAGTCACCTTATAAGATTGCCTCTTTGGGACTTGGACGTACTTTCCAAAATATCCGTCTCTTTAAAGATTTAACAGTTTTGGACAATGTTTTGATTGCTTTTGGCAACCATCACAAACAACATGTTTTTGCTAGTTTCTTACGCTTACCAACTTTTTACAAGAGTGAAAAAGAATTAAAAGCTAAAGCTTTGGAATTATTGAAAATCTTTGATTTAGATGGTGATGCAGAGACTCTTGCTAAAAACCTCGCCTACGGACAACAACGTCGTTTGGAAATTGTTCGTGCCCTTGCTACGGAACCTAAAATTCTCTTTTTAGATGAACCAGCAGCAGGTATGAACCCACAGGAAACAGCGGAATTGACTGAGTTAATTCGTCGTATCAAAGATGAATTTAAGATTACGATCATGCTGATTGAACACGATATGAATCTGGTCATGGAAGTAACAGAACGCATCTATGTACTTGAATACGGTCGTTTAATCGCTCAAGGAACTCCAGACGAAATTAAGACCAATAAACGCGTTATCGAAGCTTATCTAGGAGGTGAAGCCTAATGTCTATGTTAAAAGTTGAAAATCTTTCTGTGCATTACGGTATGATCCAAGCAGTCCGTGATGTAAGCTTTGAAGTTAATGAAGGAGAAGTTGTTTCCCTTATCGGTGCCAATGGTGCAGGTAAGACAACTATTCTCCGTACCTTGTCTGGTTTGGTTAGACCAAGTTCAGGAAAAATTGAATTTTTAGGTCAAGAAATCCAAAAAATGCCAGCTCAGAAAATCGTAGCTGGTGGACTTTCACAAGTTCCAGAAGGACGCCATGTCTTCCCTGGCTTGACTGTGATGGAAAATCTTGAAATGGGGGCTTTCTTAAAGAAAAATCGTGAAGAAAATCAAGCTAACTTGAAGAAAGTTTTCTCACGCTTCCCACGTCTTGAAGAACGAAAGAACCAAGATGCAGCCACTCTTTCAGGAGGGGAACAACAAATGCTTGCCATGGGACGCGCTCTTATGTCAACACCAAAACTTCTTCTTTTAGATGAACCATCAATGGGTCTTGCCCCAATCTTTATCCAAGAGATTTTTGATATCATTCAAGATATCCAGAAACAAGGAACGACCGTCCTCTTGATTGAACAAAACGCTAATAAAGCACTCGCAATCTCTGACCGAGGCTATGTACTGGAAACAGGAAAAATTGTCCTATCCGGAACAGGAAAAGAACTCGCTTCATCAGAAGAAGTCAGAAAAGCATATCTGGGTGGCTAAACTAGTCTGGGAGACTAGTTTAGGTTGCAAATGAAGATTACGAAGTAATCATCATTAATAGTCCGGGGGACCTTTTTAGTCGGTGAATAGAGATTGCGAAGCAATTATCTTATCCAGTGAATTGTTTTAGTCGATGGATGAGGATTACGAAGTAATCATGATTATATTCCGGGGGACCTTTTTAGTCGGTAGATTGAGATTGCAAACAAATCTGTACCTACATTGAAAGGTTAATTTCTAATAATTGAAAAATCGAATGAAAGGTATCTTACCTTCATTCATAGAGCTCGATTTCAGAGCTCTTTTTGCTAGCTTATTCATACTTTTCTGAATTTTGAAAAAGAAATGTAAGCGTTTGATAGATTTACAAAAAGATTGTATAATAGGGATAAGAATAGAAAAGGAGAAGTCTCATGGCAGTTAAAGATTTTATGACCCGCAAGGTAGTTTATATTAGTCCAGATACAACAGTATCTCATGCAGCAGATTTGATGAGAGAGCAAGGTTTGCACCGCTTGCCTGTTATCGAAAATGATCAATTAGTTGGTTTGGTAACTGAGGGAACCATTGCGCAAGCTAGCCCCTCAAAAGCAACAAGTCTTTCTATCTATGAGATGAACTATCTTCTGAATAAGACAAAAGTAAAAGATGTCATGATTCGCGATGTTGTTACTGTTTCAGGCTATGCGAGTCTAGAGGATGCAACTTATCTGATGTTGAAAAACAAGATTGGTATTCTTCCTGTAGTAGATAACCATCAAGTCTATGGGGTTATTACGGACCGTGACGTTTTCCAAGCCTTTCTTGAAATTGCTGGTTATGGTGAAGAAGGGATTCGGGTGCGCTTTGTTACGGAAAATGAAGTCGGTGTTCTCGGAAAGATTGTTTCTTTGATTGTAGAAGAAAATTTGAATATCTCCCATACAGTCAATATTCCGCGTAAAGATGGTAAGGTTATTATCGAAGTTCAAATCGATGGATCAATCGATTTACCAGCCTTGAAAGAAAAATTTGAATCAGAGAATATTCAAGTAGAAGAAATCACTCATACTTCAGCAAAAGTCTTGTAAGAAGGGAAGCCGAAAGGCTTCTTTTTACGTGTAATAAGGAATTAGAGCAAAAGATGGAAAGAAATGATAAAATATGCTATAATGAAATGATGTAAAAAGGAGTATTTATGGACATTTCAGAAATTCGTCAGAAAATTGACGCCAATCGTGAAAAATTAGCTTCTTTCAGGGGGTCTCTTTGACCTCGAAGGTTTAGAGGAAGAGATTGCCATCTTGGAAAACAAGATGACAGAACCTGATTTTTGGAACGATAATATCGCGGCCCAAAAAACGTCGCAAGAATTAAATGAATTAAAAAACACCTACAACACTTTCCACAAAATGGAAGAGTTGCAGGATGAAGTCGAAATTTTATTGGACTTTTTAGCTGAAGATGAGTCTGTGCATGAAGAATTGGTTGCACAGTTATCAGAACTCGATAAGATGATGACCAGCTATGAGATGACGCTTCTCTTGTCAGAACCTTATGACCATAATAATGCCATTTTGGAAATCCATCCAGGATCCGGTGGTACAGAGGCTCAAGACTGGGGTGATATGTTGCTTCGTATGTACACTCGCTATGGAAATGCTAAAGGCTTTAAAGTAGAAGTCTTGGATTACCAAGCAGGAGATGAAGCTGGTATCAAGTCAGTAACCTTATCATTTGAAGGACCTAATGCCTATGGTCTTCTCAAGTCAGAAATGGGGGTACACCGTTTGGTGCGAATTTCACCATTTGACTCTGCTAAACGTCGCCATACCTCTTTCACATCTGTAGAAGTGATGCCTGAGCTGGATGATACTATTGAAGTGGAAATCCGTGAAGATGATATCAAGATGGATACCTTCCGTTCAGGTGGTGCTGGTGGACAAAACGTCAATAAAGTTTCAACAGGGGTGCGTTTGACACACATTCCTACGGGAACTGTCGTTCAGTCAACGGTCGATCGTACCCAATATGGAAATAGAGATCGTGCCATGAAGATGTTACAGGCCAAGCTCTATCAAATGGAGCAAGAAAAGAAAGCTGCGGAAGTCGATTCCCTCAAGGGTGAGAAAAAGGAAATCACATGGGGAAGTCAAATCCGTTCTTATGTTTTCACGCCTTATACTATGGTAAAAGATCATCGAACTAGCTTTGAAGTTGCGCAGGTAGATAAGGTTATGGATGGAGACCTAGATGGTTTTATCGATGCTTATCTCAAGTGGCGAATCAGCTAAGATAGAAAGGAACTCACATGTCAATCATTGAAATGAGAGATGTTGTCAAAAAGTATGATAACGGAACGACAGCTTTGCGAGGTGTCTCAGTCACTGTTGAACCCGGGGAATTTGCCTATATCGTAGGTCCGTCAGGAGCTGGGAAGTCAACATTTATTAGAGCTTTGTACCGCGAAGTAAAAATCGAAAAAGGAAGCTTATCTGTTGCTGGTTTTAATCTGGTTAAAATTAAGAAGAAAGATGTCCCACTTCTACGTCGTAGTGTCGGGGTAGTCTTTCAGGATTACAAACTCTTGCCAAAGAAAACTGTTTATGAAAATATTGCCTATGCAATGGAAGTAATCGGTGAGAGCCGTCGTAACATCAAAAAACGTGTTATGGAAGTTTTAGACTTGGTTGGATTGAAGCATAAGGTTCGTTCTTTTCCAAATGAACTTTCGGGGGGAGAACAACAGCGTATAGCGATTGCGCGTGCCATTGTAAACAATCCAAAAGTATTGATTGCGGACGAGCCAACAGGAAATTTGGATCCGGATAATTCATGGGAAATTATGAATTTATTGGAACGCATCAATCTCCAAGGTACAACTGTCTTGATGGCTACCCACAATAGTCAGATTGTAAATACCTTGCGCCACCGTGTCATTGCCATTGAAAATGGCCGTGTCGTTCGTGACGAAGCTAAAGGAGAATATGGATACGATGATTAGTAGATTTTTTCGTCATTTATTTGAATCATTAAAAAGTTTGAAACGAAATGGCTGGATGACAGTAGCAGCTGTCAGTTCGGTTATGATTACTTTGACTTTAGTTGCAATATTTGCATCTGTTATCTTTAATACGGCTAAACTCGCTACAGATATTGAAAACAATGTCCGAGTAATGGTATATATTCGTAAGGACGTAGCTGACAATAGTGAGACCATTGAAAAAGAAGGTCAAACCGTTACCAATAATGACTACCATAAGGTATACGATGCTTTGAAAGGTATGTCAACTGTTAAAAGTGTTACCTTTTCAAGTAAAGAAGAACAATATGAAAAGTTGACCGAAACAATGGGGGACAACTGGAAAATCTTTGAAGGGGATGCCAATCCACTCTATGATGCATATATTGTTGATACCAACACGCCAAGCGATGTAAAGACAGTAGCAGAAGAGGCTAAGAAAATTGAAGGTGTATCAGAAGTTCAAGATGGTGGTGCTAATACAGAACGCTTGTTTAAGTTAGCCTCATTTATTCGTGTCTGGGGACTAGTTATCGCGGGATTATTGATTTTCATTGCGGTGTTCTTGATTTCTAATACTATTCGTATCACCATTATTTCACGAAGCCGTGAAATTCAAATCATGCGTTTAGTAGGTGCTAAGAACGGCTATATCCGTGGACCTTTCTTGCTTGAAGGTGCCTTCATTGGTTTGCTTGGAGCAACTCTTCCGTCAGTTCTGGTATTTATTGTCTATAAAATGGTTTACCAATCGGTTAATAAGTCATTGGTTGGTCAGAACCTTTCAATGATATCACCAGAGGTATTCAGTCCACTTATGATTGCTCTATTATTTGTGATTGGAATTTTTATCGGTTCAATCGGATCAGGAATTTCAATGCGCCGATTCCTGAAAATCTAAAATAAAATAGAATTATATTTGAGGAGATTTTAATATCTCCTTTTTTACTACAAAAATTTTAGAAAAAAGTCTCCTTTTTTTTGTAAAAGCCTTTACAAAAAAAATTAAAGTGGTATAATTAAATCATAAAAGGTGCAAACGTTTTCGTAAAACGTTTGCCTAAATAAAAATAAAGGAGATTTGAATGATGAAAGATACATTCAAAAATGTCTTGTCTTTCGAGTTTTGGCAAAAATTCGGTAAGGCTTTGATGGTGGTTATCGCGGTTATGCCGGCTGCTGGTTTGATGATTTCAATCGGTAAGTCTATCGTGATGATTAACCCAACCTTTGCACCACTTGTAATCACTGGTGGAATTCTTGAGCAAATTGGTTGGGGGGTTATCGGTAACCTTCACATTTTGTTTGCCCTAGCCATTGGAGGTAGCTGGGCTAAAGAACGTGCTGGTGGTGCTTTCGCCGCTGGTCTTGCCTTCATCTTGATTAACCGTATCACTGGTACAATCTTTGGTGTATCAGGAGATATGTTAAAAAATCCAGATGCTATGGTAACTACTCTATTCGGTGGTTCAATCAAAGTTGCTGATTACTTTATCAGTGTTCTTGAAGCTCCAGCCTTGAACATGGGTGTATTCGTAGGGATTATCTCAGGTTTTGTAGGGGCAACTGCTTACAACAAATACTACAATTTCCGTAAACTTCCTGATGCACTTTCATTCTTTAACGGAAAACGTTTTGTACCGTTTGTAGTTATTCTTCGTTCAGTAATTGCTGCAATCGTACTTGCTGCATTCTGGCCAGTAGTTCAAACAGGTATCAATAGCTTTGGTATCTGGATTGCTAACTCACAAGAAACTGCTCCAATCCTTGCACCATTCTTGTATGGTACATTGGAACGTTTGCTCTTGCCATTTGGTCTTCACCACATGTTGACAATCCCAATGAACTATACAGCTCTTGGTGGTACTTATGAGATTTTGACAGGTGCAGCTAAAGGTACTCAAGTTTTTGGTCAAGATCCACTTTGGCTTGCATGGGTAACAGACCTTGTAAACCTTAAAGGTACTGATGCTACTCAATACCAACACTTGTTAGATACTGTTCACCCAGCACGTTTCAAAGTTGGACAAATGATCGGTTCATTCGGTATCTTGATGGGTGTGATTGTGGCTATCTATCGTAATGTTGATGCTGATAAGAAACACAAATACAAAGGTATGATGATTGCGACAGCTCTTGCAACATTCTTGACAGGGGTTACTGAACCAATCGAATACATGTTCATGTTCATCGCAACACCTATGTATCTTGTTTACTCACTTGTTCAAGGTGCGGCCTTCGCTATGGCTGACGTCGTGAACCTACGTATGCACTCATTCGGTTCAATCGAGTTCTTGACTCGTACACCTATTGCGATTAGCGCTGGTATCGGTATGGATATTGTTAACTTTATCTGGGTAACTGTTCTCTTTGCCGTAATCATGTACTTTATCGCAAACTTCATGATTCAAAAATTCAACTACGCCACTCCAGGACGTAACGGAAACTACGAAACTGCTGAAGGTTCAGAAGAAGCTAGCAGCGAAGTGAAAGTTGCAGCAGGTTCTCAAGCTGTAAACATTATCAACCTTCTTGGTGGACGTGCAAACATCGTTGATGTTGATGCATGTATGACTCGTCTTCGTGTAACTGTAAAAGATGCTGACAAAGTCGGTGATGCAGAACAATGGAAAGCAGAAGGAGCTATGGGTCTTGTCATGAAAGGACAAGGAGTTCAAGCTATCTACGGTCCAAAAGCAGACGTATTGAAATCTGATATCCAAGATATCCTTGATTCAGGTGAAATCATTCCTGAAACTCTTCCAAGTCAAATGACAGAAGCACAACAAAACACAGTTCACTATAAAGGTCTTACTGAGGAAGTATACTCAGTAGCTGATGGTCAAGTTGTTGCTTTGGAACAAGTAAAAGATCCAGTATTTGCGCAAAAAATGATGGGTGACGGATTTGCTGTAGAACCTGCAAATGGAAACATTGTATCTCCAGTTTCAGGTACTGTATCAAGCATCTTCCCTACAAAACATGCTCTGGGTCTTGTGACTGAAGCAGGTCTTGAAGTATTGGTTCACATTGGTTTGGACACAGTAAGTCTTGAAGGTAAACCATTTACAGTTCATGTTGCTGAAGGACAAAAAGTTGCAGCAGGTGACTTACTTGTCACAGCTGACTTGGATGCTATCCGTGCAGCAGGACGTGAAACTTCAACAGTAGTTGTCTTCACAAATGGTGATGTTATTAAATCAGTTAAATTAGAACAAACAGGTTCTCTTGCAGCTAAAACAGCAGTTGCTAAAGTAGAATTGTAATATACTTGAGGTTGGAAGCTGTATTCCAACCTCTTATTTTGGGAGAAAAGAATGAAATTTTTAACACTCAATACTCACAGTTGGATGGAGAAAGAAGCAGAGGAAAAATTCCAGATTTTGCTTGAAGATATTCTTGAAAAAGACTATGATTTGATTTGTTTCCAAGAAATCAATCAGGAGATCACTTCGCCAGAGGTGAAGGTCAATGATCTTTATCAAGCTTTGCCAGCAGCTGAGCCTATTCACCAAGATCACTATGTTAGACTCTTGGTTGAAAAGTTGTCTGAGCAAGGAAAAAATTACTACTGGACTTGGGCCTATAACCATATCGGTTATGATCGCTACCACGAAGGTGTGGCTATCTTGTCTAAAACACCTATTGAAGCCAGAGAAATTTTGGTTTCAGATGTGGATGATCCAACAGACTATCATACTCGCCGTGTTGCCTTGGCTGAAACTGTAGTCGATGGTAATGAACTTGCAGTTGCCAGTGTCCACCTTTCTTGGTGGGATAAAGGTTTCCAAGAAGAATGGGCACGATTTGAGGCTGTCTTGAAAGAATTGAACAAGCCACTTTTGCTTGCTGGAGATTTCAACAACCCAGCTGGTCAGGAAGGTTACCAAGCTATTTTAGCTAGTTCATTAGGCTTACAAGACGCATTTGAAGTTGCTGAAGAGAAAAGTGGTAGCTATACTGTTCCACCAGAAATTGATGGCTGGAAGGGGAACACAGAACCTCTTCGAATCGACTATGTTTTTACTACCAAAGAGTTAGAGGTGGAAAAATTACATGTCGTATTTGATGGTAACAAGAGTCCACAAGTTAGTGATCACTATGGCTTGAATGCTATTTTAAACTGGAAATAATGACTGAAAAGAGGTTGGAATTATAACATTCCAGCCTTTTTCTGACTAGAGAAGCTACTGGAAAAAGCTTAAATAAGTGAAGCTACTGAAATGGAATAAAATGTGGTATAATTGAACAGATAGATAGAATCGAGGATATTATGTCATTTACGAAATTTCAATTTAAAAACTATATTAGTGAAGCCTTGGAGGAGTTGAAATTTACAACTCCAACAGAGGTGCAAGATAAGTTGATTCCGATTGTTTTGGCAGGTCGTGACCTAGTCGGTGAATCAAAAACAGGTTCAGGTAAGACTCATACTTTCTTGTTGCCGATTTTCCAGCAATTAGATGAAGCTAGTGATAGTGTTCAAGCAGTCATTACTGCACCGAGCCGTGAATTAGCTACTCAAATTTACCAAGCAGCCCGTCAGATTGCAGCCCACTCAGATGTCGAAGTTCGTGTGGTTAATTATGTGGGTGGTACGGATAAGGCTCGCCAGATTGACAAATTGGCAAGTAACCAGCCTCATATTGTTATCGGAACGCCTGGCCGTATTTATGACTTAGTTAAGTCTGGTGACCTAGCTATTCACAAGGCTAAGACCTTTGTGGTCGATGAGGCAGATATGACCTTGGATATGGGATTCTTGGAAACTGTTGATAAGATTGCTGGAAGCCTTCCAAAAGACTTGCAATTCATGGTCTTCTCAGCGACTATCCCACAAAAACTGCAACCATTCTTGAAAAAATACTTGTCAAATCCTGTTATGGAGAAAATCAAGACCAAAACGGTCATTTCTGATACCATTGATAATTGGTTGATTTCTACAAAGGGACGTGACAAGAATGCTCAAATTTACCAGTTAACTCAGTTGATGCAACCGTATTTGGCAATGATTTTTGTTAACACTAAAATGCGTGCTGATGAATTGCATTCATATCTGACTGCTCAAGGCTTGAAGGTAGCGAAGATTCATGGAGATATTGCCCCTCGTGAACGCAAGCGTATCATGAACCAGGTGAAAAATCTGGATTTTGAGTACATTGTCGCAACAGACTTGGCAGCGCGTGGGATTGACATTGAAGGTGTCAGCCATGTCATCAATGATGCCATTCCGCAAGATTTATCTTTCTTTGTTCACCGTGTTGGTCGTACTGGAAGAAATGGCCTACCAGGTACAGCTATTACCCTTTACCAACCCAGTGATGACTCGGATATCCGTGAGTTGGAGAAATTGGGAATCAAGTTTACTCCTAAAATGGTCAAAGACGGGGAATTTCAAGATACTTATGACCGTGATCGTCGTGCCAACCGTGAGAAAAAACAAGATAAACTTGATATCGAAATGATTGGTTTGGTTAAAAAGAAAAAGAAAAAAGTCAAACCAGGTTATAAGAAGAAAATTCAATGGGCGGTTGATGAAAAACGCCGCAAGACCAAGCGCGCTGAAAATCGCGCACGTGGTCGTGCAGAGCGTAAAGCAAAACGTCAAACATTTTAATAACAATTGTTGGAGTGCTGAGCTCCAATTTTTTTATTTATGAGAACGAAATATCTACATTGAAACACTACATTAAAGACTGCAAATTACGCTTAAAAATGGTATAATGATAAAGTTATATAGTCCCGATAAGATGGTAGGCATTTATCACTAATAGTTTTCCTATCAGTACTTTGTAACTCGCAAAGAATGACGGCTCTAAAGTAGTCGCTCGTCATTCAACGGTTGCCGCTATAACGCGGTCACCCTATGCGCCTTACTAGCTTCAGAAATAAAAAAGTATCGTTTTTATTTCTTTCGCGTCGTAACTCTTAGAAAATGAAAATACCTATCAGTACTTTGTAACTCTATAACACTATTTTTAAGGGGGGACATTTTTATGTCAGAACGTAAATTATTCACGTCTGAATCTGTATCTGAGGGGCATCCAGATAAGATTGCAGACCAAATTTCAGATGCGATTTTGGATGCTATTTTAGCTAAGGATCCGGAGGCGCACGTTGCTGCTGAGACAGCTGTATATACTGGATCTGTCCACGTTTTTGGTGAAATTTCTACAAATGCCTATGTGGATATTAACCGTGTGGTTCGTGATACCATTGCAGAGATTGGATATACCAATACAGAATACGGTTTTTCTGCTGAGACAGTGGGAGTACACCCATCTTTGGTGGAACAATCTCCTGACATTGCTCAAGGCGTTAACGAAGCCTTGGAGGTTCGTGGAAATGCAGACCAGGATCCACTGGACTTGATTGGTGCTGGAGATCAAGGGCTCATGTTTGGATTTGCAGTGGATGAAACAGAAGAGCTCATGCCATTGCCAATTTCACTCAGCCATAAATTGGTTCGTCGTCTGGCAGAACTTCGTAAGTCTGGTGAAATTAGCTATCTTCGCCCAGATGCTAAATCACAAGTTACAGTTGAATATGATGAAAATGACCGTCCAGTACGTGTGGACACAGTCGTGATTTCAACTCAGCACGATCCAGAAGTCAGCAACGAACAAATTCACAATGATGTCATTAACAAGGTTATCAAAGAGGTTATTCCAGCTTCTTACTTGGATGGGCAAACAAAATTCTTCATCAATCCAACTGGACGTTTTGTAATCGGTGGGCCTCAAGGGGACTCAGGTTTGACTGGTCGTAAGATTATCGTAGATACTTATGGAGGCTACTCTCGTCATGGTGGCGGTGCCTTCTCTGGTAAGGATGCGACTAAGGTGGACCGTTCTGCGTCATATGCGGCTCGTTATATTGCCAAGAATATCGTTGCAGCGGGTCTTGCTAAGAAGGCAGAAGTGCAATTGGCCTATGCCATCGGTGTTGCGCAACCTGTTTCTGTTCGTATCGATACCTTTGGTACAGGAACAGTAGCTGAAAGCAAACTTGAAAAAGCGGCTCGTCAAATCTTTGATCTTCGCCCAGCAGGAATTATCCAAATGCTGGATCTTAAGCGTCCAATTTACCGTCAAACAGCGGCTTATGGTCACATGGGACGTACAGATATTGATCTTCCATGGGAACGTTTGGATAAGGTAGATGCTTTGAAAGAAGCAGTCAAATAAAATCTTAAGAGGGGGACTTCCTCTCTTTTTTAATATACTATTTCCTTTAAAATCATTGAAATTATAGCCTTAATTTGATATGATGGTCTTATGGATAAAAGTAGAGCAAATCGTGTTGAGCATGATAAAAAGAGAATCGGTTTAATAGCCCTAGTTGCTATCTTTTCAGTAAGTATTTGTGTCCTTGGTTCAATGATTGGATACAAAATATATACAAAGCAAAGTTTTGAACAAAGGATTGAATCGCTCAAAAAAGAGAAAGATGATCAATTGAGTGAGGGAAATCAGAAAAATCATTTTCGTAAGGGTCAAGCCGAAGTGATTGCCTATTATCCTCTACAAGGGGAGCAAGT